>NZ_JBHYJC010000004.1:262173-316168 GCF_042749045.1 Streptomyces sp. NPDC059008
CCGCGGTGGCGGGCGCCGGCGGCGCCCAATTGTCAGCGTTTCCCGTGCCCCGGGCGGGCGCCGCGCGGCGGCCGTTTAAGACTCCTCGGACGGTCGCGCGCCGTTGTCGTGCCCGGCGGCGGGTGCCGGACGTCAGCCTCGACCGTCAACCACCGCCGGTGACCCGCATTCCCTGCCACCCGCCGTATGCCGGGCGGGAGTTGGGCCCCGTCGGCGAGGTGCATCGCTCATCCGGATGAGCCGTCGCGGGAACCGTTCGCGCCGAGCGCGGCATTCCAGGCGCCGCGGGTGCGCACCGCGCCTCACCAGGCCCCGGGAGAACGGTTTTTGCGGCCCGCCCGCGCCATCCGCCCCGCGTCAACACGGCGCGACGGCACCCAGCCCCGGCGCGTACCGCTCGTCCACATACCCGATCCGGGTGGCGGGGCCGTCACGGCCTTGGCAACCGCGCGGCACGCTCGCGAAGCTCGATGACGAACCCGCCGCGGCCCACCGGCCCGCCGCGGGGCACCGTCGTCCTACTCCACGGGGGAGAGATTCCTATGCGTCCGCGTCCGTCCCACACCACCGCGCTCCTCACCGGCCTCACCGCGCTGGCCGCCGCGCTCACCCTGCCGCCCGCCCTCGGCACACCGGCCGCGCACGCGGCCACCGGCGGGCACCGGTCCGCCGCGACGGGCCACTGCGGCGCGGGCGAACTCTGCGTCTGGACGCGGGCGGACTTCGCCGGTGAGCGGCGGACCTACGAGCTGTCCGGCACCGACATCGAGAGCTGTGTGGCGCTGCCCAAGGGGATGACCGCCGCCTCGCTCGCCAACCGCATGGGCCGGCCGGTCACCACGTACCAGAGCGCACAGTGCGCCGAGACAGCCGAGTTCGACACCTACCCGGGCGGCGGCAGCTATGTGCCCCGGTCCCCGTACCGGGTACGGGCGTTCAAGGTCTGGGAGCGTTGAGCGCGGACATGCGACGCCCCCGGCAGCGGGGTGCTGCCGGGGGCGTCGCTCAGGCGATGCGGTATGCCGCGAGGAGGTCAGGCGTCGCCGCCGGCCTCACCGGCTTCGGCGGCCGCGACGTCCAGGAGCTGGTAGCGGTCGATGGCCTGCTTCAGCAGCGACCGGTCGACCTTGCCCTCCTTGGCGAGCTCGGTGAGCACGCTCAGGACGATCGACTGCGCGTCGATGTGGAAGAAGCGGCGGGCCGCGCCGCGGGTGTCGGCGAAGCCGAAGCCGTCGGCGCCCAGCGACTGGTAGGTGCCGGGAACCCAGCGCGAGATCTGGTCCGGGACGGCACGCATCCAGTCCGACACCGCGATCTTCGGACCCTCGGCGCCCTGGAGCTTGTGCGTCACATACGGGACGCGCTGCTCCTCCTCCGGGTGCAGAAGGTTGTGCTCCTCGGCCTCGACGGCATCGCGGCGCAGCTCGTTCCAGGAGGTCGCCGACCAGACGTCGGCCTTGACGTTCCACTCGTCCGCGAGGATCTGCTGGGCCTCGACCGCCCACGGCACCGCGACACCCGAGGCGAGGATCTGGGCGGCGTGCTCGCCCTTCTCGCCGGCCCTGACCCGGTGCAGACCCTTGAGGATGCCCTCGACGTCGGCGTCGGCCGGCTCCGCGGGGTGCTGGATCGGCTCGTTGTAGACGGTCAGGTAGTAGAAGACGTCCTCGGCGTTCTCGCCGTACATCCGCCGCAGACCGTCCTTGACGATGTGCGCGATCTCGTAGCCGTAGGCCGGGTCGTAGGAGACACAGGCCGGGTTGGTCGAGGCCAGCAGCTGGGAGTGGCCGTCGGCGTGCTGCAGACCCTCACCGGTCAGCGTCGTACGGCCGGCGGTCGCGCCGAGCACGAAGCCCCGCGACAGCTGGTCGGCCATCTGCCAGAACTGGTCACCGGTGCGCTGGAACCCGAACATCGAGTAGAAGACGTACACCGGGATCAGCGGCTCGCCGTGCGTGGCGTAGGCGGAGCCGGCCGCGATCAGCGAGGCCGTGCAGCCCGCCTCGGTGATGCCGTCGTGCAGCATCTGACCGGTCGGCGACTCCTTGTAGGCCAGGAGCAGTTCGCGGTCGACGGACTCGTACTGCTGGCCCAGCGGGTTGTAGATCTTGGCCGACGGGAAGAACGCGTCCATACCGAAGGTGCGGTACTCGTCGGGCGCGATCGGCACGAAGCGCTTGCCGATCTCCTTGTCCCGCATGAGGTCCTTCAGGACCCGCACGAACGCCATGGTCGTGGCGATCTTCTGCTGCCCCGAGCCCTTCTTGGCACCCGCGTACGCCTTGTCGTCCGGCAGCGGCAGCGGCTTGGCGCGCACGACACGGGTGGGCACATAGCCGCCCAGCGCCTTGCGGCGGTCGTGCATGTACTGGATCTCTTCGGAGTTGCGGCCCGGGTGGTAGTACGGCGGCAGGCCGTCCTCCAGGTCCTTGTCCGGGATCGGCAGGTGCAGCCGGTCGCGGAAGCCCTTGAGGTCCTCGACCGTCAGCTTCTTCATCTGGTGGGTCGCGTTGCGGCCCTCGAAGTTCGGGCCGAGCGTCCAGCCCTTGACCGTCTGCGCGAGGATCACGGTCGGCTGGCCCTTGTGCGCCTTGGCCGCCGCGTACGCCGCGTAGATCTTTTTGTGGTCGTGGCCGCCGCGACCCAGGTGCAGGATCTGGTCGTCGGTCATGTTCTCGACCATCGCGCGCAGACGGTGGTCGTCGCCGAAGAAGTGCTGGCGGATGTAGGCACCGGTCTCGGTGGCGTACGTCTGGAACTGACCGTCGGGCGTGCTGTTGAGCTTGTTGACCAGGATGCCGTCGCGGTCCTGCGCGAGCAGCGGGTCCCAGCTGCGGTCCCACACCAGCTTGATGACGTTCCAGCCGGCACCGCGGAACTGCGACTCCAGCTCCTGCATGATCTTGCCGTTGCCGCGGACGGGACCGTCCAGGCGCTGCAGGTTGCAGTTGACGACGAAGGTCAGGTTGTCCAGGCCCTCACGGGCGGCGATGGACAGCTGGCCGAGCGACTCGGGCTCGTCCATCTCGCCGTCGCCGAGGTAGGCCCAGACGTGCGACTTGGAGGTGTCGGCGATGCCGCGCGCCTCCATGTAGCGGTTCATCCGCGCCTGGTAGATGGCGCCGAGGGGGCCAAGGCCCATCGAGACGGTCGGGAACTCCCAGAAGTCCGGCATCAGCCGCGGGTGCGGGTAGCTGGACAGGCCGTGGGGGGCCTTGGACTTCTCCTGGCGGAAGGCGTCGAGCTGCGCCTCGCTCAGTCGGTCCAGGAGGAACGCACGGGCGTAGACACCGGGCGAGGCGTGGCCCTGGAAGAAGATCTGGTCGCCGCCGTCGCCCTCGTCCTTGCCCCGGAAGAAGTGGTTGAAGCCCACGTCGTAGAGGGAGGCGGAGGAGGCGAAGGTGGCGATGTGGCCGCCGACGCCGATGCCCGGACGCTGGGCGCGGGAGACCATGACGGCGGCGTTCCACCGGGTCGCGTTGAGGACCTTGCGCTCGATCTCCTCGTTGCCGGGGAAGAACGGCTCGTCCTTGGTCGCGATGGTGTTGACGTAGTCCGTGCTGCGCATCTCGGGCACGGCCACACGCTTCTCGCGGGCCCGCTCGATCAGCCGGAGCATGAGATAGCGGGCACGTTCCCGGCCTCGCTCGTCAACAGCCGCGTCGAGCGAGTCGAGCCATTCCTGGGTCTCTTCGGGATCGAAGTCCGGGACCTGGCTGGGAAGGCCGCCAATGATGATCGGGTTTCGATCGGATCCGGAAGCCACGCTGTTCCTTCGTGTTCGGGTCGTGTCGTGCTCTGCACGCTATTGCTGCTGTGCACGGGACGAATGCTGTCTATGCCTGGGTGTCGCGCCGTCTTCCATCGTGTACCGAGCCACAGGGATACGTCACCTCTACCGATGGGTAACCACCCGCTGAGAGATGGCGCTGAAAAGGCCGCTTTCTCAGGTCGGCCAAATCGCAACCATACGCCCATGTCGAAAGTGCCTTGCGCACGGACGTGCGGCCCTCGAATGGAGATCCGGAACGGCACTCGCCGCCCCCCGAAGGGACCAGTCGCGCGCGACTACCCGATATACCCCGCAGAACGCTGTGGCGTGAATCACTTCAGCCTGTCCTGTTGGGGTCGTAGTTGCGGTGAGACGCCTCCAAACGTCACCGTTTCGGCGGTCTGGACCGCCGGGTACTTGCGCGATCCGCCCGGCCCGTGTGGACTACGCCCAATGCTCCGCGCACGCGCGGGGTCCCCGAGCATTACCCGAAACATGACAGGAGGCAATCCGTGAGCGCGACCGCGGACCACGCGGAGGAGCGGACCAACCCTGCCGCCAGGCTGGGGTTCGAGCCCGGACAGGTGGTCCAGGAGATCGGCTACGACGACGACGTCGATCAGGATCTCCGCGAAGGCATTGAGACCGTGATCGGCCAGGATCTCGTCGACGAGGACTACGACGACGTCTGCGACGTCGTGCTGCTGTGGTTCCGCGACGAGGACGGCGACCTCACGGACGCTCTGGTGGACGCCATCGGCCTGATCGACGAGGGCGGGCAGATCTGGCTGCTGACCCCGAAGACCGGCCGCGACGGCTATGTCGAGCCGAGCGACATCAATGAGGCCGCGCAGACCGCGGGTCTGTCCCAGACCAAGAGCATCAACGCAGGCAAGGACTGGGCCGGCAGCCGACTGGTGACGCCCAAGTCCAAGCGCTGAGCAGCACCGCTTCGACGTTCGCCGCCGAGCCCCCTCCGCCCTGTTCAGGAGGGGGCTCGGAGCCGTTGTGCACAGGTTCCCCGGTCGCTCACCCCGGCGCGTAGGGTTGGTCGCGTTCTGTTGAGCGTGAGCGGAAGGGAAGCACCCCATGGCGATCGAGGTCGGCACGAAGGCTCCGGATTTCGAGCTGAAGAACCAGCACGGCGAGCTGGTCAGGCTCTCCGACTTCCGCGGCGAGAAGGCCGTCGTCCTCCTCTTCTACCCCTTCGCCTTCACCGGCGTGTGCACCGGTGAGCTGTGCGCGCTCCGCGACGAGCTGCCGAAGTTCGTCAACGACGAAGTCCAGCTGCTGGCCGTCTCCAACGACTCCCCGTTCTCGCTGCGCGTCTTCGCCGAGCAGGAGAGCCTGGAGTACCCGCTGCTGTCGGACTTCTGGCCGCACGGCGAGGCCTCGCGGGCGTACGGCGTCTTCGACGAGGAGAAGGGCTGCGCGGTGCGCGGCACGTTCGTCATCGACAAGGAGGGCGTGGTGCGCTGGACGGTCGTCAACGGCCTGCCCGACGCCCGCGACCTGAACGACTACGTCAAGGCCCTCGGGACCCTCTGAGCCGACGCGCGCCGGGACGCACCGGCGTCCTACCGGCCGACATCCGCGCTGATCCGGGTCGATATCTGCAATCGGCGGGAACCGGTCACTAGGATCAATTCGTTGATCCGATGCCATGCACGACGGGGGCGCAAATCTTTACGTACCCCTCGAATCTATGGGAGGACTCGTGGGAGTCAGCCTCAGCAAGGGCGGCAACGTCTCGCTGACGAAGGAAGCCCCCAATCTGACCGCCGTCATCGTCGGTCTGGGCTGGGACGCGCGTACCACCACCGGTACGGACTTCGACCTGGACGCCAGCGCCCTGCTGACGAACGACCAGGGCAAGGTGGCCAACGACCAGAACTTCGTGTTCTTCAACAACCTGAAGAGCCCGGACGGTTCGGTCGAACACACCGGTGACAACATCACCGGCGAGGGCGAGGGCGACGACGAGCAGATCAAGGTGAATCTGGCCGGCGTGCCGGCCGATGTCGCCAAGATCGTCTTCCCGGTGTCGATCTACGACGCCGAGACCCGTCAGCAGAGCTTCGGCCAGGTCCGCAACGCCTTCATCCGCGTGGTCAACCAGGCCGACAACAATGAGCTGGCGCGCTACGACCTGAGCGAGGACGCCTCGACCGAGACCGCCATGGTCTTCGGCGAGCTGTACCGCAACGGCGCGGAGTGGAAGTTCCGGGCCATCGGCCAGGGCTACGCCTCCGGCCTGCGCGGCATCGCACAGGACTTCGGCGTCAACGTCTGATCGACCGGATCCGGGATCCGATCGTCGACATCCGGCCGGGCGACGCCACCACAGTGATCGCCCGTGCCGCAGAGCAACCGCGTCCGGCGCCGTACGCCCCCGTCCGGGGGAGTGCGGCGCCGGACGCGCTTGAAAGACGCGGGCCGCGCCCGGCATGGCCCGTGCCGATACCGGGGAGGAAGCGCACGATGACCGTCACGCTCGCCAAGGGGGGCAATGTCTCCCTGTCCAAGGCCGCTCCGAATCTCACGCAGATCATGGTCGGCCTCGGCTGGGACGCGCGGTCCACGACCGGAGCACCGTTCGACCTCGACGCCAGCGCGCTGCTGTGCCAGTCGGGTCGGGTGCTGGGGGACCAGTACTTCGTCTTCTACAACAACCTCAAGAGCCCCGAAGGCTCCGTCGAGCACACCGGGGACAACCTGACGGGAGAGGGAGACGGCGACGACGAGTCGATCCTGGTGGACCTCGCGCAGGTGCCCGAGCAGGTCGACAAGATCGTCTTTCCGGTCTCGATCCATGATGCCGATCTCCGCGGCCAGAGCTTCGGCCAGGTCAGCAACGCCTTCATCCGGATCGTCAATCAGGCCGACGGCAGCGAACTCGCCCGTTACGACCTCAGCGAGGACGCCTCCAGCGAAACCGCGATGATCTTCGGCGAGGTATACCGCCACAAGGGTGAATGGAAGTTCCGTGCGGTAGGCCAGGGGTACGCGTCGGGCCTGAGGGGCATCGCTCTAGACTTCGGGGTCAACGTTTCGTAAAGCGCCGCGCGCTGCGCGCGGGGGACCCCATACAGCGAGGGATTGGGTAGGCAGTGCTCCTGAAAACCTTTGGCTGGTCGTTCGCCGTCACGGTGCTCGGCCTCGCCTTGGCCGGCGTGCTCTGGGGGTGGCAAGGGCTCGCGATTGTCGGGATCCTGTCCATCCTGGAGATCTCGCTCTCGTTCGACAACGCCGTGATCAACGCAGGCATCCTGCGGAAGATGAACGCCTTCTGGCAGAAGATCTTTCTGACCGTCGGCATCATCGTCGCGGTATTCGGCATGCGGCTGGTGTTCCCGGTCGTCATCGTCGCGATCACCGCGAAGATCGGGCCGATCGAAGCGGTCGATCTCGCCATCAACAACAAGGCGCATTACGAGGAGCTGGTCACCAGCGCCCACCCGGCCATCGCGGCCTTCGGTGGAATGTTCCTCTTGATGATCTTCCTCGACTTCATCTTCGAGGAGCGCGACTACAAGTGGCTGGCCTGGATCGAGCGGCCGATGGCCAAGCTGGGCAAGCTCGACACGCTTTCGATCATCATCGCGCTGGTCGCGCTGCTGGTGAGCGCCATGACGGTGGCCACCGACGTCGCGCACGGCGGCGGTGACAAGAGCGCCACGGTCCTGCTGTCCGGCGTCGCGGGTCTGATCACGTACCTCGTCGTCGGCGGTATCTCCGGCTACTTCGAGGACAAGCTGGAGGACGCCGAGGAGGAAGAAGAGGAGGAGGCCGCCGCGGCGCCCGCGAAGAAGGGAACCGGCGCGGCCGTCGGGCTGGCCGGCAAGGCCGCGTTCTTCATGTTCCTCTACCTCGAGGTCATCGACGCGTCCTTCTCCTTCGACGGTGTCATCAGCGCGTTCGCCATCACCAACGACATCTTCGAGATGGCGCTGGGTCTGGGCATCGGCGCGATGTACATCCGCTCGCTGACGGTCTTCCTGGTCCGCAAGGGGACGCTGGACGAGTACGTGTACCTGGAGCACGGCGCGCACTACGCGATCGGCGCGCTGGCGGTCATCCTGCTCATCACGATCAAGTACGAGATCCCCGAGGTCGTCACCGGCCTGATCGGCGTCGTGCTGATCGCTCTCTCGTACTGGTCCTCCGTGATGAAGAACAGGCGGGACGGCAAACCGGGCGCCGAGGGCGGGGCGAAGTCGGAAGTGGCGTCCGGAGTGTGACAGGACGCTGATTGAGGAACGCTCTCTGCGGGGCGGCCTGGGGTGCGGACCTCGGGCCGCCCCGCTGTAATTGGGGCCGAGCAATGGGGTGGGCATGGTGTCGTTCCTGGGGAACCTGTGGCGCGGTGGCGCGCCGAAGATGGACTTCGACAGCGGCGGGGCGTCGTACGTCGTCGAGCTGACGAAACGCAATCCGGTCATCTCCCTGACCAAGCAGGGGGCGGCCACGGGGCATCTGCGGGTCAATCTGCACTGGCAGATGCGGACCTCGGACCTCCATGAGCGGGGCGGGCCGGGCAAGGGCAGTCTGCTGCGCCACCCGGGCAAGCTGTTCAAGCCCGAGATCGTCCAGGCGCAGGGACCGGCCGTGGTCAAGATCGACCTGGACCTGGCCTGCCTGTACGAGCTCAAGGACGGCACCAAGGGCGTGGTGCAGCCGCTGGGCAACTTCCTCGGCGATCTCAACGCCGCGCCGTTCGTGAAGCTCAGCGGCGACGACCGCTTCGGCTCCCCGTCCGGCGAGACGCTGTACATCAACATGGACCAACGCGACGAGATCAAGCGGATGCTGATCTTCGTCTACATCTACGACGGCACGCCCGCCTTCGACCGTACGCACGCGGTCGTGACGCTCTACCCGAGCAACGGTCCGCGGATGGAGATCAAACTCGACGAACGGGCGCCGCAGGCCCGCTCCTGCGCCATCTTCATGCTGGAGAACAACAAGGGCGAGCTGACGGTGCGCCGCGAGGTGAAGTACGTCTACGGCTTCCAGGCGGAGCTCGACCGGCTGTACGGCTGGGGGCTGCAGTGGGGGCGCGGGTACAAGTCGAAGGTGTGACCCGCCGGCGCCGGGGCACCGCCGTCAGCAGGCGCCCCGGCTGTCCCCTAACGGCGCTGGAACTGCGGGCCCTGGGGTGGCAGGACGAACGACGGGTCCGGCACGAACGGCTGCTGCTGCATCGGATAGCCGTATGTCGCCGCCGGGTGCGGCTGCTGCTGCGGATAGCCGTACGTGGGCGGCTGCTGCTGGGGCTGGTACTGGGGCGGCGGCCCCGGGTAGCCGTAGGCGGGCTGGGCCGGGGGCTGGGCGGGCGGCGGCGGAACGTTGTGCGGGTAGCCGTAGCCGCCGCTCGTCGGCGCGGGCGCCGGGGAGGCCGCGGCGGCAGGCGACAGCGGTGCGGCCGAGAACGGCTCCGGCATCGCGTCCGGCACATGCTGGGTGACGGCGTCGGGGTGCGACGGGGCAGAGGTCTGCGAGCCGGGGGCAGAGGTCTGCGGACCGGCCGCGGAGGGCGGCCCGGAGGCCTCTTCCGGCCAGGCGCTCGGCGGCGGGGTCGCCGGTGTGGCGGGCTCGCTCCGCTGGGGTGCGGGGAGGGCCTCCGTGGGCTCCGAGCCGAGCGGTGCCGGGGGCGGCGTCGACGGTGTCTCCGGAGCCGGCGCAGCCGCGCTCTCGGCGGCCGTGTCCTTGTCCTCCACCGAGATCCCGAACTCGGTCGCCAGGCCGACCAGGCCGGTCTCGTAACCCTGCCCCAGGGCGCGGAACTTCCAGCCCTCGCCGCGGCGGTACAACTCCCCGCAGATCAGGGCCGTCTCGTCGCCGGTCTCGGGCACCACGTCGAAGACCGCAAGCGGCTCACCGTCGCTCTCCGCCGCGTCGTACAGCAGGACCCGCAGATCCCCTACGTCCGCGAAGACGCCGCCGTCCGACGATGCGGCCAGCACGACCCGGTCGACTGACGGATCCAGGGTGGCCAGCTCCGCCTCGATGGTCTCCGTCAGGCTGTCGGCGAGCTGGGCCTTGGGCAGGTGCCGGACCAGGCCGCTGGGGTGCCGCGGCTGGTTGTAGAAGACGAAGTCCTCATCGGAGCGCACGCTTCCCTCGGGCCCCACCAACAGGGCCGAGGCATCGACATCGGGGACTCCTGCGCCGGGCGTCCAGCGCAGGACGGCCCGGACAGCCGTGGCATCGAGGGGTACGTTCGACCCTTTCAGCATCGCGTGCGTCATGCCGCAATCCTGCCTTCCCGGAGGTCGCAGGGACAACGCGGGGGCCGCGGAGCGGTGCAGGGGGAGCGGTCGCGGACATCTGAAGGCCTCATGCGGGTTACGTGATTTTCACGCACGCGGGAACTAACCACACCCCCACGCACGTACGATTACCGGCTGGATCCAGACAGCGAGACGCAGCGGGGATGCCCGGTCCCGCATCCATACGGGGAGATATATGCGGCATTTTGGGTACCTTCCGCCCGATATTCGGAAGGCGCTGTTCCATCAGGAGCCGGTGGATTTCACCGCCGACTCCCCGGCCCGCACGCTCTCGGTCGCCCTCGGTGCCACGCTCTACAGCCCCGCCACTCGCCCCCGGCTCGCCGCCGACGTCCTCAAGCAGGCCGGGCGTGGCGTGATGTCCATGGTGCTGTGCCTCGAAGATTCCATAGGGGACGGGGACGTCGAGGCCGGCGAGGCGAACCTTGTGCGGCAGTTCGGCCTGCTCGACGAGGCCGCCGACGCGGGAGGGGACCTTCCGCTGTTGTTCATCCGCGTCCGCACCCCCGGCCAGATACCCGATCTGGTGCGCCGCCTGGGCCCGACGGTACGCAGGCTGTCTGGATTTGTACTTCCGAAGTTCACCGAAGAGCGTGGAGTCCCCTTCCTTGAGGCGCTGACCGCCACCGAGTCGGCCTGCGGCCGGCGGCTGTTCGCGATGCCGGTGCTCGAATCCCCGCAGCTGCTGCATCTGGAGAGCCGCGCGGAGACCCTTCAGGGCATCGCCAGGACCGTGGACAAGTACCGGGACCGGGTCCTTGCCCTGCGGCTGGGCGTCACGGACTTCTGCTCCGCCTACGGTCTGCGCAGACCGCCCGACATGACCGCCTACGACGTCCAGATCGTCGCCTCGGTGATCTCCGATGTGGTGAACGTGCTGGGTCGGGCGGACGGCACGGGCTTCACGGTCACCGGCCCGGTGTGGGAGTACTTCCGGCTGCACGAGCGGATGTTCAAGCCACAATTGCGGCGCAGCCCGTTTCTCGGACGCGCCGAGGAATTGCGTACAGCCCTGATCGAGCACGATATGGACGGTCTGCTGCGCGAGATCGAACTGGACCGCGCCAACGGCCTGCAGGGCAAGACCTGTATCCACCCCTCGCATGTCGCGCCGGTGCACGCCCTCTCGGTCGTCAGCCATGAGGAGTTCAGCGACGCCGCGGACATCCTGCGGCCCGAGCGGTGCGACGGCGGGGTCCTGCGCTCCGCCTACACGAACAAGATGAACGAGGTGAAGCCGCACCGCGCCTGGGCCGAACGGACCCTGCTGCGCGCGGAGGCTTTCGGGGTCGCCCGGGAGGGCATCGGCTTCGTGGAGCTGCTGACGGCAAGCCTGCCGCAGACCTGAGATACGGCGAACGACATGAACGGTACGACGGAGGAGACGGAACGCGTGGTGTGGACGGGAGAATGGGTCGCCGGTCGGCTCGGGGTCTCGCTGAGCGGCGGGGACGAGCTGCCGGAACTGCTGGGGCTGGCGCTGCGGCGCAACCCCAAGCGGGCCCATCTGCTCGTGTCGAACGTGCTGGGCAAGCACGTGCCGCAGCGACCGGACGTGGTCCATGGCGCCGGCTTCGGGCTGGGGCGCCGGGTGCGCGAGCTGCTCGGTGACGAGGCCGCCGCCCGCTCCGTCGTCCTGGGCTACGCCGAGACCGCCACCGGCCTGGGCCACTCCGTGGCGGACGGCCTGGCGCTCGCGCCCTATCTGCACTCCACCCGCCGACCGGTGGACGGCGTGGCGCAGGCGGGAGGGTTCGAAGAGGAGCACAGCCACGCCACCTCGCACCTGCTGCTCCCGGAGGACCGTGAACTCCTGGCCGGCGACGGGCCGCTGGTGCTCGTCGACGACGAGTTCTCCACCGGCAGGACCGTTCTGAACACCATCAAGGCGCTGCACGCGCGCTTCCCGCGTGAGCGGTACGTCGTCGTCGCCCTGGTCGATATGCGCTCCGACGCGGACCGCCGCCGGCTGGAGAAGTTCGCGGCGGAACTGGGCGCCCGCGTCGACCTCGTGGCGCTGGCCGCGGGCGGCGTACGCCTGCCCGAGGACGTCCTGGTCCGCGGCCAGGAACTCGTCGCCGAGCACGAGGCCCTCGCGGCACGCGGGCCGGCGGCCGGATCCGGCAGCGCGGCGGGGCCCGTCGGCAGCCGTCGCGCGGACGTCGTGCGGATCGACCTCGACTGGCCCACCGGGCTGCCCGACGGCGGGCGGCACGGCTTCACACCCGCGCACCGCGAGCGGCTGGAGGCTGCTCTGCCGGGCATGGCGGCCCGGATCACGCGGCATCTGGACGGCGCCCGCCGCATCCTCGTCCTGGGCAACGAAGAGCTGATGTACGCACCGCTGCGGATAGCCGGCGCGCTGGACGGCCTGGTCACCGGGCGAGGGGAGGACGCCGGTGCGCTGCGGCCCGACGAGCCGTCCGAGCCGGCCGCGGGGCCGGGCGTCTACTTCTCGACCACCACCCGTTCGCCTGTGCTCGCCGTGGACGACCCCGGCTACGCGATACGGACCCGGCTGTCCTTCCCCGCCCACGACCGGCCCGCCGACGGGCCGGGGGAGCGGTACGCCTACAACGTCGCGGCCGGCACCGACCCGGCGCGCCGTTTCGACGCCATCGTCGCCGTCGTGGACTCGCACGGCGACCTCCCCGAACTGCACGCCGCCGACGGTCTGCTGGACCGTCTCGCCGAGCACGCCGACCGGCTGCTGCTCGCCGTCGTCCCCTCGTACGCCCCGCAACCCCAGGCCCCGTCCATGTCCCTCCCCGAGCCGCTGCGCGGCCCCGCCTTCTCCTCCTACGACGCCGACGAGGTCGGCTGGCTGCTGCAGGACCTGTCCGACATCACGCTGGAGGCGCCCACCGAGGAACGCGAGGAGGCGATTCAGCGCGGCGGCGCCCACTACGCCGAGTCGCTGCCGGTCGAATACCAGCCGAGCGAGCAGTATCAGGCGCTGTTCCACAGCGCGCTGCAGGCCTCCGCGCACCGGATCGCGTGCGCCGTCGGGACCGTCACCGAGACCGTGCTCGCCGAACGCAGCCGGCGCCCCGTGCTGGTGTCGCTGGCGCGGGCCGGTACGCCCGTGGGGGTGCTGATGCGGCGCTGGGCGCAGCACGCACACGGCCTGGACCTGCCGCACTACGCGGTCTCGATCGTCCGCGGCCGGGGTATCGACACCACCGCGCTGCGCTGGCTGGCCGCCCATCACGATCCGGCGGACGTCGTGTTCGTGGACGGCTGGACCGGCAAGGGCGCCATCACCCGCGAACTCGCCCAGGCCCTGGAGGAGTTCCCGGGCTTCGACCCGCGGATCGCCGTGCTCGCCGACCCCGGCGGGTGCGTCGAGACCTACGGCACCCGCGACGACTTCCTCATCCCGTCCGCCTGCCTCAACTCCACCGTCTCCGGCCTCATATCGCGCACGGTCCTGCGCGACGACCTCGTGGGACCGGACGACTTCCACGGTGCGAAGTTCTACCGCGAGCTGGCCACGTCCGATGTGTCGCGCGCGTTCCTGGACGCGGTCGGCGCGCGGTTCGACGAGGTCGCCGGGGAGGTCGCCGCCAAGGTGAAGGAGCTGGCCGCCGCCGACCGTTCCCCCACCTGGGCGGGCTGGGCGGCCGTCGAGCGGATCAGTGAGGAGTACGGCATCCACGACGTCAATCTCGTGAAGCCGGGTGTCGGCGAGACCACGCGGGTACTGCTGCGCAGGGTCCCCTGGAAGATCCTGGCCCGGCAGGGCGCCGGAGCCGATCTCGATCATGTGCGCCTCCTGGCTGAACAAAGGGGTGTGCCCGTCGAAGAGGTCGACGAACTCCCCTACACCTGTGTCGGATTGATCCATCCCCGCTTCACCCGCGGGGCGACGGGCGCTGACGGCAAGGCGGTGGCCGGCTGATGAGCACGATCGTCGCCAGCGACCTCGACCGCACCCTGATCTATTCGGCGGCCGCACTGGACCTGGCCATGCCCGACGCCGAGGCCCCGCGGCTGCTGTGCGTCGAGACCTACCAGCGCAAGCCGCTGTCCTATATGACGGAGACGGCCGCCGGGCTGCTCGCCGAACTGGCCGGCAGCACCACCTTCGTGCCGACCACCACCCGCACCCGTGAGCAGTACGGACGCATCCATCTCCCCGGCCCCGCGCCGGAGTTCGCGATCTGCGCCAACGGCGGCCATCTGCTCGTACGGGGCGAGTCGGACCCGGACTGGCAGCGCACGGTCGCCGAGCGGCTCGCCTCGCACTGCGCGCCGCTGGACGAGATCCGCACGCACCTCGTCCGCACCGCCGACCCGGCCTGGCTGCTCAAGGAGCGGGTCGCCGAGGACCTCTTCGCCTATCTCGTCGTGGAGCGGTCCCTGCTGCCCGAGACCTGGGTGAAGGACCTCGCCGCCTGGGCGGAGCAGCGCGGCTGGACCGTCTCCTTGCAGGGCCGCAAGATCTATGCCGTACCGCGGCCGCTGACCAAGAGCGCGGCCGTGGCGGAAGTGGCGCGCCGTACCGGGGCGTCCGAGATCCTCGCGGCCGGCGACTCCCTGCTCGACGCCGACCTGCTGTTGGCCGCGGACCGGGGATGGCGCCCGGGGCACGGTGAGCTGGCGGACTCCGGCTGGAAAGCCCCGCATGTCACGGCGCTCGGCGTGCGGGGGGTCGCCGCCGGCGAGGAGATCACGCGGGCCTTCATCCGCGGCGCCGAATCCCCGGGCCGCGCCGGCTGACCCATACCGACACGAAGGCCGCCACCGCCAGCGCCGCCGCCGCGAGGACCGCTTTGGAATAGACGTCAACAAATCCCGTCACCTCTTCCCATCGCTCGCCGAGCAGATAGCCGGCCAGGACGAAGATCGTGTTCCAGATCAGGCTGCCGAGGGTGGTCAGGGCGAGGAAGACCGGTATCGGCATGCGCTCGATGCCGGCGGGGATCGAGATGAGGCTGCGGAAGAGAGGGATCATCCGGCCGAAGAACACCGCCTTCGTCCCGTGCCGCTGGAACCAGCGCTCCGTCTTCTCGATGTCGGAGACCTTGACCAGCGGCAGCTTCGAGGCGATCGCGACCGTACGTTCGCGCCCGAGCAACGCCCCCACGCCGTACAGCGCCAGGGCACCGGTCATCGAGCCGAGGGTGGTCCATGCGAGCGCGGACGCCAGATGCATACTGCCGCGGCCGGCCGCGAAGCCCGTCAGCGGCAGGATCACCTCGCTCGGCAGCGGCGGGAAGAGATTTTCGGCGGCGATCGCCAGACCCGCGCCGGGCGCGCCGAGCGCGTCCATGAGGTCGATGATCCAGCCTGGTGCGGTGTTTCCGATGCTCTCGATCATGTTTTCAAAGCTATGAATTCCGCTCCGCCCGCACATTGCGGAAGACCGCACAAAAGACTGCGGTTTTCCGCAGTGTGCGGCGGCGAGCGGTGCGGCTAGCGTTTCGATCATGTTGGGAATCGCACGGCGCGGACTGCGCCTGACGACAGGGCTGGTGCTCGGCGCGGTGACGTCCGCCGCCGAGCTCCCCTTCGTCGTGCTCTCCGGGCTGTCCCTGCTGCTCGTGCTCGCCTGGCCGCGCGGACGCCGCGCGGTCCTCAGACCCGTGGCGGCCGGCGGACGGGCCCTGACCGAGGCCAACCGGCGCCGCCTGCGCGACTACCTCACGACCGAGACCTCCGACGCCTACACCGACCACCGCGCCCTGCACTATCTCTCGCTGCGCTGGTCGTTGGGCCTGCTGGGCGTCTTCGTGCTGAGCACCGCCCTGATCGGAGCGGCGTACGGCACCGCGTGGATCTTCATCCCGCTGCTCGGCGACGTCCGGCACTTCGGCACCGTCGTCCTCTCGGGTATCGGCGGCCTCTTCCTTCTCTTCCTCAGCATGCAGGGCGCGTTCGGGGTCGCCGGCCTGGAGGCCAAGCTGGCGCGGCGCCACCTCGGCCCGAGCCGCCAGGAGGAACTGGAGCGGCGCATCGAGCATCTGGCGGCCAGCCGTGCCGGTGTCGTCGCGGCCGTCAACGACGAGCGCCGCCGCATCGAGCGTGATCTGCACGACGGCGTCCAGCAGCGGCTGGTCGCGCTGGGGATGCTGCTCGGCCGCGCGCTGCGCAGCCAGGACCAGCAGCGTGCCGAGCAACTCCTGCGCCAGGCCCACGAAGAGAGCGGACAGGCCCTGGCCGAGCTGCGAGAAGTGGCATGGCGGGTCTACCCGACGGTGCTGGACGAGGCAGGTCTGCGGGCGGCGCTGGAGACCGTCGCCGAGCGCTCGGCCATCCCCGTGCGGCTGGACTACGAACTCCCCGCCGATCCCGAGGCAACGGTGGCGACGGTCGCCTACTTCGTGGTCTGCGAAGCCGTCACCAACGCCGTCAAGCACTCCGACGCCGGGCTGATAACCGTCCGCGTCGCCCGTGGCGAGGACGCCGTGCTCGTATGCATCGAGGACGACGGACTGGGCGGCGCGGATGCCTCCGGCAGCGGCCTGTTCGGGATGGCCCGCAGGGTTGCCGCCCTCGACGGCCGGTTCCGGGTCGACAGCCCGGTCGGCGGACCGACCACCATCACCGCGGAGCTGCCGTGCGCGTAGTGCTCGCCGACGATTCGACCCTGCTGCGGGAGGGCCTGGTGCGCCTCCTCGCCGAGGAAGGCCACGAGGTGGCCGCCGCGGTCGGTGACGCCGATCGGCTGATCGCCGTGCTGGAGCGCGCGGCGGAGACGGGAACGAAGCCCGACGCGGTGGTCGTGGACGTCCGGATGCCCCCGACCCACACCGACGAAGGGCTGCGGGCGGCGGTGCAGATCCGGGAGCGCTGGCCCGGTGTCGGCGTGCTGGTGCTCTCGCAGTATGTCGAGCGCCGCTATGCGACGGAGCTGCTGACCGACGACGGCGAGGGGGTCGGCTATCTCCTCAAGGACCGGGTGGTCCAGGTGGACGAGTTCCTGGACGCGCTGGAGAGGGTGGGCGCCGGCCAGGCGGCCTTCGACCCCGAAGTCGTACGGCAGTTGCTGACGCGTACCCGCCGCTCGGATCCGCTGGGCACCCTCACCGCACGCGAGCGGGAGGTGCTCGCGCAGATGGCGCAGGGTCACACCAATGCGGCGATCGCCGGCCGGCTGCACATCTCGCAGAGCGCCGTGGAGAAACACGCCAACGCGATCTTCGACAAGCTCGGCCTGATCGGTACGTCCGGATACTCGCGCCGGGTCCTGGCGGTGCTGCGGTACTTGGGAACGTGACAGATACGGGGTGACCGGCAGGGCGTGACCGCCACGGCGTGGCAGGCAAGGTGTGGCAGGCGGGGACGGATGAGCGAAGGCTCGTGGAGGGGAGGGGGGAAAAGCGGCCGGCGGCGAAGTGGCTCGGCTAGTCTCGCCGAGGCGGGCGGCTGCACCGTCCGGTGATCGGCCGAGACCGCGATCCTTGAACCAGAGGAGAGCAAGTGGCTGAGTCCAAGAGCACACCGATCACGCCGGAGTTGTACGACTACGTCCTCGCCCACAATCCGCAGTTGAACCCAGCGCAGCGGGGCATCGTGCAGCTCACCCGGCAGCAGTTTCCCAAGGCGGCGGGGATGCAGTCGGCGGAGGAGCAAGGGCCGCTGCTCGCGTTCCTGGTGCGGCTGATCGGGGCGCGGCATGTCGTCGAGGTGGGGACGTTCACCGGCTACTCGACGCTGTCCATGGCTCAGGCTCTGCCCGCGGACGGCACGCTGATCGCCTGCGATGTGTCCGAGGAGTGGACGGCGTACGGCCGGGAGGCCTGGACCAGGGCCGGTGTCGCGGACCGCATCGAGCTGCGGATCGCGCCCGCGCTGGAGACGCTGCGGGCGATGCCGAGCGAGCCGCACATCGATCTTGCCTATCTCGACGCGGACAAGGGGGGCTATATCGCCTACTGGGAAGAGCTGGTGCCGCGGCTGCGGCCCGGCGGCCTGATCGTCGCCGACAACGTGCTGTACCGCGGTGAGGTGGCCGACCCGTCGGCGACCGGGTCGGCCCTGGCGATCAGGGCGTTCAACGACCATGTGGTGGCGGACCGGCGCATGGAGTCGGTGCTGCTCACCGTGGCGGACGGTCTGACGCTGGCCCGCAAGCGGTAGCGCCCGCGACCAACGGACGGGGCCGCCGCCTCCCGAAGCGCACGCGGCCGCCGCCTCCCGAAGCGCACGCGGCCGCCGCCCAGGGCGGGTCTCCCCGCCGGCCTAGCCGCAGCAGCCGCCTCCGCAGCAGCCGCCGCCTCCGCCCCCACCGCTCGGCGCGGGGGCGGCCGCGGAGCCGCCGACGGCGACCGTGGAGAGCAGCTTCACGGTGTCCTCGTGGCCTTCAGGGCAGACGGCCGGGGCGGAGGACTCGGCCATCGGCCGGTTCAGCTCGAAGAGGGAGCCACAGGGGCGGCACCGGTATTCGTAACGAGGCATGGCCACAGATTAACCGTGCCGCTGGTCAGCGCACGACGGTGCCGGGTGATGCGTCCAGCATGCCGAGCTCCGCACGGGTCGGTGCGCCCTCCCAGTCGCCGTGCGAGGCGACCGCGAACGCGCCGGTCGTGACGCCGCGCTCAAGGCGTCCGGCAGGTCCCTCGCCGTCGAGCAGTGCCGAGAGGTACCCCGCCACGAAGGCGTCGCCGGCGCCCACGGCATCCACGGCCCGTACCGCCCTGGCGGGCTGGTGCACACGGCCGTCGCGGGTGAAGGCCGTCGCCCCCTCCGCGCCGAGTTTGACCACCACCTCACCGACCCCCTCCTCCAGCAGAAGCCGGGCCTGGTCCGCGTGGCCCGGCGCCGCGGCGCCCGCGCCTTCGGGCAGGCACAGCGGCAGCTCGTCGTCGGAGGCGATCAGGACGTCCACGAAGGGCATCCATTCGCGAAGGACCGTGGCGGCCTCCTCGGCGGTCCACAGGCGGGCGCGGAAGTTGACGTCGAGACAGACCGCCGAGCGATATCGGCGTGCCAGGTGGAGGACCTGGTACGCCGCAGAGCGGGCGGTAGGGCTCAGCGCCGGGGTGATCCCTGTCAGGTGCAGCACGCGCGGCGGAGCGGCGCGGAAGGCGCGGTCGACGGCGTCCGCGGCCGGCCGGGAGCCGGCCGATCCGGCGCGGTAGTAGTGCACCCGGGTGACCTCCGGCAGCCGCGGCTCGAAGAGCAGCAGCCCGGTCGGGGCGCCGGGATCGGTGGCCGCGGCGGAGACCTCTACGCCCTCGGCCCGCAGCGTACGGAGCACCAGCGCTCCCGCCTCGTCATCACCGACCGTGCCCGCCCAGCGGACGGCGTGCCCGAGCCTGGCCAGCCCGATCGCGACATTGCTCTCCGCCCCGGCGATGGAGACCTGCATCGTGCCGCCGAGCCTCAGCGGGCCGCTGCCGCGCAGGGCCACCATGGTCTCGCCGACGGTGAAGACGTCCGGACGGCCCCGTTCCCCCGGGAGCCTCGAAACGGCGCAGACGCCACCGGGGGCCTCGCCACCGCGCTGCTCCTCCCCGTCCCCGCCGGCCGCGGGCGGCCGCCCCGTCACTGCGTGCACACCGCCTTGAACTCCGCCGCGCGTTTGCGCAGCTCGTCCAGGTCGCCGCCGTCCGCCGCGTCCCCGATGAGCGGCGAGCCGACGCCCACGGCCACCGCTCCCGCGTCGAAGTACGCCGGGGCGACGGCCGCGTCCACCCCGCCGACCGGCACGAACGGCAGCTCCGGGAAGGGAGCGCGCAGCGCCCGCAGATACGCGGGTCCGCCGGCCGACGCCGGAAACAGCTGCAGCGCCGACACGCCCAGTGCCTCCGCGGCGATCACCTCGGACGGCGTCATCACCCCGGCGAGCGTCGGCAGCCCCTGCCGTACGGACTCCTCCAGCCCCGCGCCCAGACCGGGCGTGACGATGAGATTCGCGCCGGCCTCGGCGGCGCGTCGGGCGTCGTCGCCGGTCAGGACGGCGCCCGCGCCGAGCCAGGCGGCATCGCCGAGTTCGCTGCGGGCCCGCCGGATCACGCTCAGCGCGTCCTTGCCGCTGAGGGAGACCTCGATCAACGGAAGGCCTGCCTCCACCAGCGCCATGACCGTACGGAAGGACGCCTCCGCATCCCTGCCCCGGATGATGGCGACCAGCCGGTCGTTCCGGAGCGCTTCGCTGAAGTCCATGGCGATTCCTGCTTTCTCCGCTCCCCGCTGCGCGTGTGCCGCGCGGGCGGGTCGTTCGGGCGCGCGGGTGGTGCCACTGATTATTCCGGGCCGGCCGCATGGGTGGGGTGCTTCGGTCGGCACCTTGTCACCATTCCGCAAACGCCCCGTCCTCGTAGCGCCACACCGGGTTCCGCCAGGCGTGCCCCCGCTTGTCCGCCGCCCGTACGGCGGCCTCGTCGACCTCCACACCGAGCCCGGGGCGTTCGGTGCGCAGCAGCGACCCGCCTTGGAAGCGGAAGGGCTCCGGGTCCACGACGTAGTCCAGCAGCTCGGCGCCCTGGTTGTAGTGGATCCCGATGGACTGCTCCTGGATGAGGAAGTTCGGCGTGGTGAAGGCGACTTGGAGGCTGGCGGCCAGTGCCACCGGGCCGAGCGGACAGTGTGGGGCGAGCTGCGCCCCGTATGCCTCCGCGAGCGCGCCGATCCGGCGCAGCTCGGAGATACCGCCCGCATGCGAGACATCCGGTTGGAGAATCGCGACGCCGGACTGCAGCGGGGCCAGGAACTCTCGCCTGCTGTAAAGACGTTCACCGAGTGCGAGGGGGACGCTGGAGGCGTTGACGAGATCAGGGAGGGCCTGAATGTAATCACCGAGCACCGGCTCCTCGACGAACATCGGTGCGGTCTCGGCCAGCAGGGGGAGGAGCCTGCGGGCGTTGGCGGGGGAGACCCGGCCATGGAAGTCGAGGCCGAAGTCCCGTTCCTCACCGAGGACTTCGCGTGCGGTCTCGGCGCGGAGCAGGCATGCGCGTACCTCGGCGCGGGTCGCCACCGGGCTCATCCGGCCGCAGCCGTTCATCTTGACGGCCGTGAAGCCCGCCTCGATCTGCGCGGTGATCGCCTCCCGGATGGCCTGCGGTTCGTCGCCGCCGACCCATGCGTAGGCGCGGATCCGCTCTCGGACCGGCCCGCCCAGCAGCTGGTGGACGGGGACACCGTGGCGCTTGCCCTTGATGTCCCACAAGGCCTGGTCCAGACCGGCGAGCGCGGACGACAGCACCGGCCCGCCCCGGTAGAAGCCGCCCTTGGTCATGACCTGCCAGTGGTCCTCGATACGCGCCGGATCCTGCCCCAGGAGGTATGCGGACAGCACCTCCACGGCCGCCCGGACGGGTTCCGCCCGCCCCTCGACCACCGGTTCACCCCAGCCGACGAGGCCCTCATCGGTCTCCACCCGTACGAACATCCAGCGCGGCGGGGCGAGGAACGTCTCGATGCGGCTGATCTCCATGGACCGGACCGTCCTTTCGGCGTGCGCGGCGTACGGCGGGACGTGGGTCCCCGGTGGGCCCGTGCGCGATCTACTGCCCGCGGGGGACGTCGCCGTAACGGGGAGGGCCGTCGCCGCCGCCCCCACGGCACGCGCCACGCCCTGGCCGGCCCGGCCCGGCCTACGGATGCTCGCGCGCCGACTTGTCCAGCAGTTCGAGCATCGCCATGTACGCGCCGTCGACGTCCCGGTTCCGTACGGCTTCGACGACCGCGGCGTGCACCGCATGCGGATGCTCGAAGGCGCGATCGGCGGCGAGCACCGCCCGGTCGCGCTCGACGAGCACGGGCACGATCACCCGGTGCATCTGCGCGTAGAAGCGGTTGTTCGACGCGATCAGCATCGCCGTGTGGAAGGAGGCGTCGGCGCGTACGAGCAGCACCGGATCGTCGTCGGTCGCGGCCATCGCGCTCAGCGCGGCGTCCAGTGCGGCCAGATCGTCGTCGGTACGGCGCTCGGCGGCGAGCGCGGCCGCGGCCGGCTCGATGGAGCGGCGCAGTTCGAGCACGTCGGCGAAGAAGTCCGAGGACACCCCGGCCGCCAGCTTCCAGCGCAGCACGTCCGTGTCCAGGAGATTCCACTCCTCCCGGGGGCGGACGAAGGTGCCGCGCTGCTGATGGGTGCCCAGGAGCCCCTTGGTGGTCAGTACCTTGACCGCCTCACGCAGTACGGTCTGGCTGACGTCCAGCTCCGCCATCAACTCCGGCATGACCAGGGTTTCCCCCTCGCCGTAGGTGCCCTGGAGGATCCGCCTGGCGAGCGCCTCGACCGTCGCGCCGTGCGCTCCGTGGCCCGCGGCGGAGGCGGCGCGCTCCGACCGGCTCATGGTGCTGCTCCCTGCTCCCCCTGCCCCTGGTCCCCGCGCCCCGCCTCCCCCTGCCCCCGAACCACCCGCCGCCTGCCGGCACCGGTCGTCAGGGCGTACCGAGCACCCCAATCCCACCTCGGTACGCCCTGACGTGTCCCTCGCCCCGGTCAGGCCCCCTTGCCGCCGGAGTCGCCCGCGCCGGTGCCCGTGCTCCCGGAGCCGGCACCGGTGCTCCTTCGGGTGATGCTGCTACTGGTACCGGGGCCGAACGAGCCGCGCCCGGCATGCGGGGCGCCCTGCATCTTCCGGCGCGCCACCAGCCGGCCGGCCGTCATGCCGGCTACCGGGTGCATCTGGCCGCGGTCGAACTGTTCCGCCTCATCCGGGTGTCGGGCGCGCCAGTAAGGGTTGTCCTGCGGGAGGCCGCCGCTGACCCGTCCGTACATCCCGAAGACCAGCAGCATCAGCCCGACCACGAAGCTGAACAGGACGTTCTGGATGCGGAAGGCGAGGAAGTTCGCGCCGGTGTCCAGCAGCGCCAGGTTCACGAATCCGCTCAGCAGGAAGAGGCCGCCGAACACGATGTTGAGGGTCGAGGCGAAGTTCCCGCCGATCACCATGCCGGCGAAGAGGATCGCTCCGACGACGATCGACAGCACGCTCAGGGAACCGTTGGTGTTCAGCCCCGCGACGGTGTCGCCGCCGGTGTCGAAGAAGCCGATGTGGTGGGTCAGTCCGAGGATGCCGAATGCGACCAGCACCAGGCCCATCAGCCCGGCGCCGATGCGGTAGACCTTGCTGAGCCCGTGATCCACGGGCAGATGCTCGTCGAGCCGGGCACGACGGTGCCCCTTGGCCCGGTGGAACCGCCCCATGGGCCCGTGCAGGGTATGGCCAGTAGCCCCAGTAGCCATGTCCGGCCTCCTTCGCGCAGATGTGCCGCCTGGGCCGTACTCAATCTCCAGGATCCGCCCAAGGGCCGCTTCACGCCATCGCACCTGGAAGAACGTCTCCGGAACGGGGCGACTCCTGCCCCGGCAGGGAACTGCACTCAGCGTCGCCTGGGCGAAGCCGCCAGCCTCAGCCGGCGGTCCCCGCCGCGCCCCTGGCGTCCCGGATCTCCTGCACCACCCGGGCCGCCGTCTGCCGCACGGCCTCCGTCTCCGTCAGGAAGTGCCACCAGTCCGGATGCCGCCCTTCCAGACCGGCGACCGCGCGGTCGAGCCGCGCCACCGCGTCGTCCAGGGGGCGGGCATGCCGCGGGTCGGGGGTGCTGCGCCCGGCCATCGCCAGCCGCTGCGCGTCCCGGAGGGCGAAGCGGGTCCGTTCGACCTCCTTCTGCCGGTCGAACGACACCGCATCGAGCCGCTGCAGCCGGTCACCGGCCGCAGACACCGCGTCGTCGGTGGAGTCCAGCAGCGCCCGTACGGTCGCCAGCCGGCTCGTGGCATCCGCCCAGCGCTGCTCGTCCCGCGCCTGCTGCGCCTCCCGCAGCTTGACCTCGGCCTGCTGCACGGACTGCGCCGCCTGCTCCGGGACGTGCTGCAGGTCCTGCCAGCATGCCGCGCTGTAGCGCCGCCGCAGCTCGCTGAGGACCGGATCGACCTTCCCGGCGCGCGTCGTGATCGCCTGCGCCCGGGTCCGCAGTGACACCAGCCGCTTGTCGATCTCCGCGGCCTTCGCCGGCAACCGCTCGGCCTCGGCCCGTATGCCCTCGGACCTGCGCAGCACGTCGTCGGCGCGCCGGATGGTCTCCTGTACGCCGTGCTGCCCGGCGCCCTGATTGAGCTTGGTCAGCTCCGGCCCGAGCGCCGCCAGCCGGGCCGCGAGATCGTCCGCCCGCATGCCCTGGGCCCGGACCGCGTCCAGCGCGTTGCTCGCCGCCAGCAGCGCCTGCCGCGCCCGCTCCACCGCCGGGGCGAGCTGCGCGAGCTGCGTCTCGGCGGACTGCAGCAGCGGCCCCAGCCCCTGTGCGAACCGGTCGAGGTCGCCCTTGACCCGGTCCAGCTCCTCCTTGGCCCGCGTCAGATCGGCCCGCGCCCGTGTCATCGCGGCGCCGTCCAGATCATCACGGTCGAGATCATGGGAGTCGACCGCGGTGATATAGCCGTGACTCACCTCGTCGATCCGCCGCCCGAAGCCCTCGTAGTCCGCCGCGGCCCGCTGAGCCTGAGGGGAACTGTCCACCGCGGTGATCGTCTCTATGGAGATCCGCAGATCCCGGTGTGCGGTGTCCAGCTCGTAGAAGGCCGCCGCTGCGGCATCCTTCGCGGCCTGCGCATCGGCCCGCTGGCTCTCCCCGCGCCCGAACCAGCGACGCGTCCCCCCACCGGCGAACGCCATCGGGGCCAACGCGATCAGCAACGGCAACGGCAGCAACGCGAGCGTCACCGCATCCCGGACCGGGCCTCCACGCGCGCGACGGCGTTCTCGCTGCTCATGCGGCTGCGTGTGTGTCGCCGTCACTTCCCTCTCCCGATCGGTTCGCCCCAGGACGGATGCCATTCTCCCACTCACCGGAAACGAACACACCGGCCGGTAAGTTCGCACTTCGCGCACTGGTTTGCAGTTCAGCCCCGAAGGCAAGGTAGTCTGTCGGCTCGACCAGGGCGCATAGCTCAGCGGTAGAGCGCTGCTCTTACAAAGCAGATGTCGGCGGTTCAAATCCGTCTGTGCCCACTCACCACGCGAAACGACGAAGGCCCAGGCCATCCGATATGTACTCGGATTCCTGGGCCTTGATCGTTTGTTGCCGTGGATGCGCGGCCCATCCGAACCGCGCTGCCGCACGTCACAGGGGTTGATCTGCGACACTGGTAGCAGCATGTCAGCGCCGGAAGGCCGGCAGCGGCGGTTGGCGATCGGCGTCGCCGCTCGACGGTGAACCGGGCCGGCCGGACGGGGACCGGGCGCCGCCTGCGAGTGTTGTTCGGGCAGGCTGCGAGAGTCAGCGCGCGGCTCGCCGGTGCCCTTCTCTCCGAAGAGGACGCGAAGCCCACACCGCATTCGGCCCTGGTGCCAAGGCGACATGGCGGCTCGATCTCACCATCTGTGGGAGGCATCCGATGCCATTCATCGACATCAAGGTGATCGCCGGAGTATTCACCCCCGAAGAGAAGCAGAAGATGGTCGAAGATGTCTCCGAGGCGTTGATCGCCATCGAAGGCGAGGCACTGCGACCGGTGACGCATGTGGTGGTCACCGAGACGCCCAGCGGCGAATGGGCAGTCGGTGGTAAGGCCCTGACGGCCGAGGACGTTCGGGCGAAGAGGGCCGGCTAGCCCGGCCGGTGGGGGTATTCGAGCTCCTGCCGGTCGCCAGGCGGCAGCACATCCGTGGCCTGGAGGCCCGCCCCGAGGCATCGGCCTGGGAGCAGAGGCTCTCCTGCAAGTAGGTGTCGCAGGTTCGGATCCTGTGGTGCCCGTAGTGGTGGACCGTGAGGTCAGCGGCCCCCGGCTCGTTTGAGTCGGGGGCCGTTTTCGTGCCCGGGGGCGGTGGGGTGGCGGGGGTGGAGGTGCTCCGGGGGCCGCTGGGGGCTGTTGTTTGTGGCGTGTGGGGGTGTATCGTCCACAGTAGTTTGAAGTTTCAAGTAAATGGGCCACGTGGTGTCGTGGTGGGAGATCGGAGAGCGGGTTCATGGCCGTACGACGGCTCAATCACGCGGTGTTGTACGTCCGGGATGTGGCACGGGCGGTGGCTTTCTACGGTGAGGCGCTGGGGCTCACCGTGGATGTGGAGATACCGGGGCGGGCGGCCTTCCTCAGCGCGCCCGGCTCGCTGAACGATCACGACCTGGGGCTGTTCGCGGTAGGGGCGGACGCGCCGGGGCCGGAGGCCGGGCGCGTCGGGCTGTACCACCTGGCCTGGGAGGTCGGCACGCTCGGCGAACTCGCCGCGGCCGAGGCGCGGCTCGGCGAGCGCGGCGCCCTGGTCGGCGCCACCGACCACCTCGTCTCCAAGTCCCTGTACGCCAGGGACCCGGACGGCAACGAGTTCGAGGTGATGTGGCGGGTTCCGCGGGAGGACTGGCCGGGGCCGGAGGTGGCGGACCGGCTGCGGCCGCTGGATCTGGCGGTGGCGCTGAGGCGCTGGGGGCCGGATCTGGTGACGGGCGCCGCGGCCGGTTCGGCCACGTGAGGTGAGGCGCGGCCCGCGCGCCGTGCCTCAGGAGTCCGACGCCGGTGCCGCCTGCTCTGCGGGCTTCGCCCGGTCCGCCGCCTCCGCTCGCTGCGCCCAGCGCTTCTCCACGCCGCTCAGTCGCCAGTACGCCAGCGCCGCGGCCCACACCACGACGAACAGGCCGACGATGATGAAGCCGACGTTGTCGAGGTCGAGGCTGGAGATCCAGCCGGTCAGCGGGTCGTCGAGGGCGAGTTTGTCGTGCAGCACGGTCACCAGCTCGATCGTGCCGATGAAGAAGGCGACGGCGATCGACAGTCCGGTGATGGTGAGGTTGTAGTAGACCTTGCGCACCGGGTTGGAGAACGCCCACTGGTAGGCGAAGTTCATGAACGTGCCGTCGAGGGTGTCGAACAGGCTCATCCCGGCGGCGAACAGCAGCGGCAGGCACAGGATCGCGTACCACGGCAGGCCGGCCGCGGCGCCGCTGCCCGCCATCACCATCAGGGTCACCTCGGTCGCGGTGTCGAAGCCGAGCCCGAAGAGGAAGCCGAGCGGGAACATCTGGCCGGGGCGGGAGATCGAGCGGGTGAAGCGCCCCAGGAAGCGGTTCATGAAGCCGCGCGAGTCGAGGCGCTGCTCCAGCTCGGCCTCGTCGTACCGGCCGTCGCGCATACCGCGGAAGACCCGCCAGATCCCGGCCAACGCGATGAGGTTGAGGGCGGCGATGAGGTAGAGGAACGTCCCCGAGACCGTGGTGCCGATGGTGCCGAGGATCTGGTGGGTACGGGACTCGTCGTTGAGCAGGGTCCCGGCGAGCTGGGCGCCGCCCGCCACGAGGGCGGCCATCGCGACCACCACGCTGGAGTGGCCGAGCGCGAACCAGAAGCCCACCGAGACCGGCCGCTTGCCGTCGGCCATCAACTTGCGGGTGGTGTTGTCGATCGCGGCGATGTGGTCGGCATCGAAGGCGTGCCGCATGCCGAGGGTGTAGGCGGTGATGCCGAGTCCGGCGCCGAAGACCTGGCTGCCCACGGAGTAGTGGTGCGGGACGACGAGCAGGAAGAGCACGCCGAAGGCGACGACGTGCAGACCGGCTATGACGGCCATCAGACCGGCGGTACGGAGGGTGTCCTGCCGGCGCCACCGGAACGCGGCGGGGGCAGGGGTGTTCGGGGTATCGGTGGACAGGGCCATCCGGCGGTCACGCTCCAGCACCTCGTGGATCACTTCGTGAGATGCCGTGGCCGGTCTCCTGGCTTACGGGTGCACGCGTCCCTCCCCGCCTTCCCGGCCGCGGGCTGCGGTCAGTGGCGCCGTACGCGCGCCATGCGCATACGGAAAGGGCTGGAAACTCCCCGATCACAGTGGCGAGGGCCGCTCCGGCCTGGGACACAAGGTCCGGCACCGGTCTTCCCGAACACCACGGCTCGGTCACTCTATCTGCCGGGGAGTGCGGGATCTGTCGAGGAGGACGGGTGGAGGTGCGGGCCAGTGGCAGCGGACTCACGGCCGGTGGTCGCCGGGAGGGCCGGGGCTCCGGCGGGGCCGGTGGGCCAGGGGCGCCGGGTCAGTACTCCAAGGACGAGAGAAAGGCATGCAGTTCGCGGTCGAAGAGCCCGGTGTTCTCCAGATTGACCATATGGGCCGCGCCCGGTATTCGGACTCTTCGGGCGCCGGGGACGGCCAGCGCTATGGCGTGGGCGTTGGCGGAGATGTCCGTACTGTCGAGGTCGCCGTCGAGCACGACCGTCGGCACCCGGATCTCGCCGAGACGGTCCGCGGCGCCGACCTCAAGGGGCATCCCGGCGCCCAGCCCGTCGGCATGCACCTCCACATTGGCCGTGGCCGAGGCGCGCATCCGCTCACGGAACCCCGGGTGCACGGCGGATGGTTCGCGATGCGGACCGTCCACCCACATCCGCAGGAAGTGCTCGACATAGCGCTCCGCGCCGTCCGGTGCGCCGATGGCCGCGACCTGCTCCTTGATGTGCTCCAGGACGAAGGGGTCGGTGAAGGGGCGGCCGCTGATGCCGGGGGAGGCGAGCGCGAGGGCCGTCACCCGGTCCGGGTGGGCTATCGCGGTGTCGAGGGCGACCCGCGAACCGTGTGAGAGGCCGACGAGGACGGCGCTGGGGGCGTCGAGCGCGTCCAGGAGCGTGCACAGGTCGTCGTGGTTGGCGTAGTCCCCGTCCACCGTGGAGGACAGGCCGTGGCCGCGGAAGTCGTAGCGGATCGCGCGGAGGCCGGAGTTCACCAGCCAGGTGAACTGTTCGTCCCACATGTGCTGGTCGAGCATGCCGCCGTGCAGCAGCACCACCGCGGGACCCGAGCCGGCCGTCTCATAGAACAGCTCGCCGCTGTCGACCGGCACGAGGCCGTTGTCGACCTCGGACCAGTCGGTGATTGCTCGGGTCATGCTCCGGACCGTCCTTTGCGCGTGAGATGCGTGGTGCTGACATTACTTGTCGGTGATGTCGGCATTCTCCGGTGGAACGTGTGAGCCGTTCGCCAGGTGCCGGAATTCCTCGCCGAGTCGGTCGAGTACATGCAGGGTCGTGCGGACGTCCTCGGCGGGCAGGTCGGCCAGTCGTCGTCGCAGCTCCGTCGCCTCGAACTCCTGGATCCCGCGTATTGCCGCCGTGCCCTCGGCGGTGAGCTCGATCAGGGAGGAGCGGCGGTGTGCGGGGTTGGGTGTCGTCACGACCAGGCCCAGCTCCGCGGCGTGGTTCACCCAGCGCTGCACCGGCTGTCTGTCGAGCCCCATGGAGCGGGCCAACTGCGGCACGGTCCTGGGGCCTTCGCTGTGCAGGGCGTCCAGCAATGCGTGTTCACCGGCGGTCATGCCCGTGTCCGTCAGCTCGCGCTCCACCGCGCGGACGACCGTCCGGTGCAGCGGCCAAAGGCGTCTGATGACGCCGTACAGCAGGTCCTCGGCGGGAGGGGGTCCGTCGGTCCCCTCCCTGTCGGCGTCGCGCGCGGTGGAGCTGTGCGCTCCAGCGCCGTTCGCGTCGGTGCCATGCTCTGCGGCATCCCCCTCATTGACACTCATGATGTCATGATGACATCGATGATGTCGTTTGGGAAGGGGCTTGATGCGGAAAGGAGTTGAGGGGAAGCAGGCGGTGAGGGCGGAAGGCGTCGGCGAGGGAGAGCGGGAGAGCGGATGAAGGTCGGTCTGTTGCGTGCGGTCGGGGTGGCCACGGCGGTGTACGGGGTGGCGGTGACGGCGGTGCCCGATCTGCTGGCGCGGCCTTCGGGGCTGGTCGACGGTGAGGGAAGGGTCGAGCGGGCCACCCGGGTCTCGTTGCGCCCGCTGGCCTGGCGGGAGGTGGCCAGCGGGCTCGCGCTCGCGCTGGCGCCCGAGGGGCCGGCGCTGCGCACCGCCGCGTACATAAGGATCGCGGCGGATCTCGGGGACGCCGTCCTGGTCGGTGCGACGCTGCCGGGTCGGGACCGGAGGGCGAAGGCGGCCGCGGTGTCCGTGGGGTGGGGCGCGCTGTCGGTGGTCGGTCTGTTGGCCGGCGGGCGGCGGTAGGGGTCAGTCGCCGGACGGGGCGGGGGCCGTTTCGGGGGCGAAGGAGATGACGAGGTCGGCGTGGTCGCGAGTCGCCGCCACGAGGCGGGCGTTGGCCTCGTCCGAGGTGTGCACGAACCGTTCGGCGTCGGCGCGTGGGCGCCCGAAGCGCTCATGGCGGTCGATCAGCCGCCGGATTCGCTCCGGGTTGTCCAGCTCCACGTACCAGACCTCGTCGAGCAGCGCGCGGACCCGTGGCCACGGCGCGGAGTCGAGGAGGAGGTAGTTGCCCTCGGTGACGACGAGCGGGATGTGTGGTGCGACGGCGATGCTGCCGGCGACCGGCTCCTCGATGCGACGGTCGAAGGACGGGGCGTAGACGGTGGTGTCCGGCTCCGGCGTGCGCAGGCGCGCCAGCAGTGCCTCGTACCCGGCGGGATCGAAGGTGTCGGGCGCGCCCTTGCGGTCCGTGCGGCCGAGGCGGTGCAGCTCCGCCTCGGCGAGATGGAAGCCGTCCATCGGGACGAGCGCCGCCTGCCCGGCCAGCTCCGCCACCAGGTGGGCGGCGAGGGTGGACTTGCCGGCGCCCGGTGGGCCGGTGATGCCGAGCAGTCGGCGTCGTGCGGGGGTCGCGGAGCCGGCGAGCCGGCGGGCGCGGGAGAGGAGGTGCCGGGGATCCATGATGGGGCCATCGTGCCTGATCGGCGGCCGGCCGGCGGCGGATCGGTCCGGCTCCCTCGGTGCCTCGGCCGTGGCCGCCGCGCCTTAGTCGTAGTACTCCATGCCGTATTTCGCGCCGATCGCGTTGAGGCGGGCGAGGTCGGGGTGGCCGCCCTTCATGACGACCGGCCCGGCCTCGAACATGTCCTCCACGAACTCCTCCCAGCTGCCCGGTGACGAGATCTGCAGGCAGCGGGCGGGCGGCTGGGAGGCGTTGCGCATGGCGTGCGGGACGCCGTGGGGGAGCAGGGCGCACATGCCCGCGGTCAGGCGGTGGGTGGCGCCGTCGAAGTCGACCTCCATCTCGCCTTCGAGGACGTAGACGAACTCGTCGGCGTGGTGGTGGACATGCGGCGGAATGTCGACGTCGAGCTGGTTCTCCAGGATGGCGAGCCGGCCCTCGGTGTCGTGCGTACGGGCCTTGACGCCGAAGCCGGGCGGCAGGGGCACGCGGCCCGGGCGTCGCTCGCCGGGCCGCAGGACGAAGAATCGCTCCTCGGGCATGGTGATCGCCGGTCCTCTCCTGGTGGGTGCGCAGGGCGGAAAGTGGAATCGGAATCCGATTCCGTTTGAGGAGCGTAGCAGTAGCATCGGCGATGTGGCAGCCTCTTCGACCTCCCCCACCCCGCAGCGCAGGCCGCGCGCCGACGCCGAGCGCAACCGCACCCGTGTGCTGGACGCCGCGCGGGAGGTGTTCCGCGCGCGGGGCGACGAGGCACAGATGCCCGAGGTCGCCCGGGCGGCGGGGGTGGGCGTCGGAACGGTCTACCGGCACTTCCCCAGCAGGGCGGCCCTGATCGCCGCTGTGGGGGAGCAACGCCAGGCGGAGATCGTGGAGTTCGGGCGCACCCGCTGCCTGCCCAGCGCCACGGCCGCCGACGGGCTGGCCGCCTATGTCGAGCACATCGGGGAGGTGCTGGACGCCGAGCGGGGGCTGTCCGCGTCGATCGAGGCGGCGTTCGGCTCCACTGAGCCGACCGGGGAGGGCCGCACGCAGGCCGAGGCGGTCGCAGGCCAACTGCTCGCCCGCGCCAAGGACGAGGGCGCGGTGCGCGCGGACGTCGAGGTGGGCGACGTGGTGATGATCGTGTGCGGACTGGCGGCGGTGATCCGTCACGACGCCGGTGACTGGCGCCGCTACGTCAGCAACGCGTGTGCGGGGCTACGGCCCCAGGGCGCGCCCGGTGGAGCGGGGACGGACCGGGGCTGAGGCCGGTCGGGCGGGCTACCCGTTCGAGACCCCCAGCCGCCACAGCGAGGTGACCTCGGCCGCGCGGGCCTCATGGAGCGGGTCGGAGGTGTCGCGGGCGCGCGGATGGCGCGGGGTGATGTCGAGCCGGCCCAGGACCGTCAGACCGGCCTTGGTGAAGGCGTCGAGGAGCTCGGCGTGCGGGCGCAGGCCGAGGTGTTCGGCCAGGTCGGAGAGGATCAGCCAGCCCTCGCCGCCCGGGGTCAGATGGTCGGCGAGGCCGTTGAGGAATCCGTGCAGCATCGCGTTGCCCGGGTCGTACACCGCGCGCTCCACCGGGGAGGTCGGTTTCGCGGGCACCCACGGGGGATTGCAGACGACCAGCGGGGCGCGGCCGGCCGGGAACAGATCCGCCTCGACCACCTCCACCTGCCCGGCGACACCCAGGCGTTCGGTGTTCTCGCGGGCGCAGGCCAGCGCGCGCGGGTCCTGGTCGGTGGCCACCACGGTGCGCACACCGCGCCGGGCGAGCACCACGGCCAGCACGCCGGTGCCGGTGCCGATGTCGAACGCCAGGTCCTGCGCGGGCAGCGGCGCCTCGGCGACCAGGTCGACGTACTCACCGCGGGCCGGCGAGAAGACGCCGTAGTGCGGGTGGATGCGGTCGCCGCCGAGCGCCGGGATCTGCACGCCCTTCCTGCGCCATTCGTTGGCGCCGATCAGGGCGAGGAGTTCACGCAGCGACACCAGCGAGGCGGCCGGGGCCGGGCCCTCGGCGTCGAAGGTCTCCGCGGGAGCGGGCTCTCCGGGGCCGTATGCCCTGGTGCAGGCCTCGCGGACGTCGGGGGCGCGGTGCAGCGGGACGGCGTGCGTGGCGTCGAGCGGGATCAGCAGCATGCCCAGGATGCGGGCGCGTTGGTTCTGCGCGGCGCGGTGCAGATGGAACGCCTGAGTGGCATCGGCGGGCGGTGCCTTGCGCGGGCGGCGGTCGATGCGGCGGGCCATCGCCGTCAGCAGCTGGCGGGCGTTGTGGAAGTCGCCCCGCCACAGCAGCGCGGTCCCCTCACAGGCGAGTTTGTAGGCGTCGTCGGCCCGCGTCCGGTCGTCCGCGATGACGATCCGCCGGGGTGGCGGGGAGCCGTTCTCGGAACGCCAACGGGCGGAGCGGGGCCGGTCGGCCTCGGTCCATTCGACGACCGGTGCTGCGTTCACCGAAGTGTGCCTCGCGTGTGTGGTTCGGCCCGTCCCGTGGGGTGCCGTTGCGGCGCGGCGTCCGGCACGCTCCCGGGAGGGCTCGGTGCGCTCGCGGGTGGCGGCGGGCGGGTGGTGTGACGCTCGACTTTACTCCGAATCGCCATCGGTCCTGGTCGCGTCGGTGTGGGGCACCGGGGACGGAGGCCGGCGGCGCAGGCCGGGGTCAGTCGTCGATGCCGAAGGCCTCCGCGTAGCGCACCGTGCCGCGCGGGGGTATGGAGCCGTCCAGGGAGAGCGCCATGAAGGCCTCGTCCGGCCAGGGCTGCGGGGGCAGGATGCCGAAGCGGTCGACGGCCGGCACGAACCCGAAGCGCGGGTAGTACGGCGGGTGGCCCAGCACGATCGCGGTGTGCTCGCCGGCGGCCCGCGCGGCCTCCAGCAGGGCGCGGATCACCGCACTGCCCGCACCGCTCTTCTGGTACCCGGGCAGCACCGCGCACGGGGCGAGCGCGACGGCGGGGACCTCGTCGACATGGCAGCGCGTCAGCAGGGCGTGGGCGGCCGGGGTGCCGTCCGGCGCGTCGGCGACGTACGAGAGCCCGGGCAGCCAGGCGGCGGGATCGCGGCGCAGGGCGTCGACGAGATCCGCCTCCGCGGCCGTGTCGAAAGCGGCGAGATTGATCCGGCGGACGGCCGGTATGTCGTCGGCGGTCTCGGGGCGGGGATACCAGGGGCGCACCGCGGCGGGCGCGGGCGCCGTCGTCCCCTCGCCGGTGCCGGGCGTGCCGCCGGGGTCCTGCGGGCCGTCGGAGCGCTTCGTGCCGTCGGTGTCGTTCGTACCGCTCATGCCGTCATGGTCGCAGCCGGGTCTGACATCCGGCCACGGCTTTTCCCGTACCGCTCCGCGTCTCCGCGTCTCCGCGTGCGGCGCCGCGTCAGTGCGCGGTACGCCTCTCCGGCCGCCGCATCAGGAACGCCGCGGCCGACCCGGCGGCGAAGAGGGCGACGACGGAGAGCGCGGTGCTCACCCAGGACGCGCCGAGCCAGTGGCCGCCGAAGTAGCCGAGGCTCACGCTGTACGCGGCCCAGGCGAGGCCGGCCAGCGCGGACCAGGGGAGGAACTCGCGGACCGTACGGTGCGCGACGCCGGCGCCCAGGCTGACCACGGACCGCCCGGCGGGCGCGAAACGGGCCAGTACGACGATGCCGCCCCCGCCCCGCGTCAGCGCCGTGCCGAGGCGCTTGTGCGCCGCCGTCAGACGGCGCGAGCGGCCGATGGCCCGGTCGAAGCGGTCGCCGCCGCGCCAGGCGAGCCGGTAGGCCACCATGTCGCCCAGCACCGAGGCGCCGGCCGCGCACAGCACCAGGGAGAGCATCTCGGCCAGATGGGCTCCGCCGTGGACGGACGAGGCGACATCGACGGCGTCGGCCGCGGTCCCGGTGCCGGCGGCCGTGGTGGCCGCGGCGATCACCAGGACTCCGCTGGGCAGGATCGGGACGAACACGTCGAGGACGATCGACAGGCTGACGATCACGTACACCCAGGGGGTGCCGCTGAGCGACCCCAGGCTTTCCACCAACGTGCTTCTCCCGCTCCGGACCCCGCCGCGACGTCGCTCGGTGCGGCAGGGGCGGCTCTAGCGCCATACAGCGTACGCCTGGCCCTTCCGCCGGCCGGTGCGGGGTGGCGGTGCCGCCCGCCGAGAAGACGGCACGGCCCGTACGGCGAAGGTGCCGTACGGGCCGTGTGGGACACGTCGGGATCAGGCGGCGGAAGGCTCCCGCTGCGCGCTCGGGGCCGCCTCCTGCTCGCGGGTACCGAAGAAGACGCGGTCCAGCGCCCAGGTGCCGGGGCCGGTGAAGACGATCAGCAGGAAGGCCCAGGCGTAGATCGCGGCGGACTCGCCGCCGTTCTGGATCGGCATCAGTGCGCCGGCCTGGTGGACGGAGAAGTACGCGTACGCCATCGAGCCGGAGCTGACGAGCGCCGCGGCGCGGGTGCCGAGGCCCAGCATCACGAGGATGCCGCCGGCCAGCTGTATGACGGCGGCGTACCAGCCCGGCCAGGAGCCGGTGGGCACGGTGCCGCCCTGCCCCATCGCGCCGCCGAGAACGCCGAAGAGCGAGGACGCGCCGTGGCAGGCGAAGAGCAGCCCGATGACGACGCGGAAGAGTGCGAGGGCGTGCGGAGCCGTTCTCTGGGTGAACGAGTTCAGCGGTGCGGACATGTGGGGACTCCTACGGTTTCTGGGGACGAAGGGAACCGTGAAGGTAAAGGTTAGGGAACCCTAAAGGTACTTGCAAGTTCAAGCTTTGGTCATATGGGACCTTTGGACCGAAGCAGCCGCCTCCGAAGCCGCCGCGCCCGAGCCCACGGGGCAGGACCCGACCGCCGTCCGCAGCGCCGCCCGCGCCACCGCGTCCGTATCGGCCAAGGTGACCGAGCCCACCCCCGGGCGGGCCCCCGCCGCCGTCACCCAGTGCACGCCCTCCGTCGGCACCCCGATGGCGAACCGCCGCGGATGGCACCGTCCATCGGCCTCGACGAGGTGGTACGGGCTCGGCGACACATCGAGCCCACCGGTCTCGTAGCCGGCCGCGGTGTGCGGCCGGCAGCCGCCCTCGGCCAGCAGCCGGACCAGCAGCTCATCCGCCGTACGCCGCAGATCCGGCTCCGGCAGCCGCGCCTCGATCAGCGCCGCCGCCGTCACCTCCGACCCCGGGACGTCCGGGGAGTACGCCGTGAAACCGGGCCCGTGGCCGTCCGCGGCACCGGGCCGGACCACCATCCGGGGGCCGACCACCTCCAGCACCCCGGCCTCGATCAGCGCCGCCGTCTCCGCTATCCGGCGCCGCGGCGGCCCGATGGACAAGAAGGCGTTGAGCGGGGTGTACCAGCGGTCCAGGTGGTCGCGGCGGGACGCGCCGGCCAGCCCGCCGTGGTCGACGATCTGCCGCAGCTCGTTGCGCAGATCCCGCAGCACGTCGAGGGCCGCCTTGACCGGCCCGGACACATTGTCCAGCCGGGCGTGTGCGACGTCCGCGCGCAGATGGTCCAGCAGCCACTCCCGGAAGGCGGCGCGGCCGGCGAACGACCGCCCCGCGTGCGGCCGGGAGACCCGTTCCCAGTCCCAGCGCTCGGCGGGCGCGATACCGAAGGCGTCCAGCGCGGCGGCCTCCTCGGGGCTGCGGTGGGCGCACCCCAGGAAGCGCTCCCGGAAGCGGTCGCGGAACGAGTCGTCCAACGGGCCGGACGCTTCCCGCCGCGCCAGCAGCGCCTCGTAGTAGACCGACTCCACTTCCTTGGCCACCAGGGGCCAGACCTCCGCCAGGAAGTCGGGCAGATCGCCGGACCCGGCGCGCTTGCGGAAGGCGGCGATCACGTCCGCGGTGAGCAGCAGCGGCAGATGACGCCCGTGCGCGCCCTTCGCGTTGTCGCCGCGCGCGTGGTACGGAATGCCACGCCGGGACCCCGCGTACAGCCTGGGTTCGCGCCCGGACGGCAGATACCTCAGCGCGCCGTCCGCGCCGTGCGCGAACCGGCCGCCGCGCGCCGTCGTCAGCAGCGCCATGTGGTCGAAGAAGTTGAGCCCGAGACCGCGCAGCAGCACCGGGCGGCCCGGTGCCAGCGCCGCCAGCTCGGTGGTGAGGTCGGCGGGGTTGGCCGGCGGCAGATAGTGCAGCCCGTGCCCGGCGGCGTAGTCGGCGAGGCGCCGCTGCTCGGGGTCCGGGGCGGTCGGCAGATGGCCCTGGGCGAGCACCACCGCCCCCAGGCCGGTCAGCTCCCGGCCGTCGTCGAGGGCGAGCGACTGTGTGCCGTCGACGGCCTCGGTCAGCCGCACCGCGCGGGCGGTGTGCGGCACGACGGTCACCCCCTCGGGGGCGGTGCGCACCGTGTGCCGGAAGACCCACTCCAGATAGCGGCCGTACAGCGCGCGCCCCGGATAGTCGTCCGGGCCGACCTCGCACCCCTCCCAGGCGTACAGGCTCGGCCCCGTGCGTATCGGCCCCGCGCACTCGACGCTCTCGTCGGTGAACAGCGTCACCTGCGACGCCACGGTGTTCATCAGCAGCTCGGGCGGCTGGGCGGTGCGCCATACCTGGCCGGCGCCGGGCGGGGCGGGGTCGATCACATGGACGGTCAGGCGGGCACCCGGGGCCAGTTCGGCGGCCGAGGCGCAGATCCTTTCCAGCACGCTCGTTCCGCGTGGCCCCGCGCCGACGACGGCGATGGCGGGGCGGTGGCGGTCGGCGATGCGGTCGGCGGCCAAGTGGGGCTCTCCCTGGGGCGGGGCTGGCGGCCGGCGCGCGGGCGCGGCCGTCCAGAAGTTCGGGCGACGAGCAGAGGTGCGCACCATCATCACCGCCCGACCCGCCGGCGCAGCACCCGGAGGGGCAGAGAATTCGGCCACATCCGCGGACCGGACGACGGCAGGCTGACGGCCGATCAGCAGGCCGTGGGTGGCGGGCCGCCCGGATCATCCAGGATTCGGGCGATCGGCCTCGGGGACGGACTCGTGCACATCGCCGTTTTCCCCGCCGACACGGGCATCGGCCACCACCTCACGCCACACCGTGACCAGCCGGATGTTTCCGCTCCACTTCTCCCGGCGGGCCTGATCCAGCGCGATCCGCGCCGTACGGCCCGCCAGAGTCAGCGTCATCAGCTGATTGCCGAACCAGGGGCCGCCCGTACGCCGCCACTTCACCGGCGGTCGCCCGAGCCGGCCGTGCCGGGCCACCAGCTTCCCCAGCCACCGGCCGGCCCGGCTCCAGCCGAACCGGAAGCCGGCCTGCAGTGAGCCGGGGATGCTGTTGTGGACGGGGGAGCAGGTCAGCTGCAGCACCCGGCTCGTGGGCCGCCGCCCGGCCTCGCGCCAGTGCGGCTCCGCCACGTACGCGTGGTGCACGTCCCCGGACAGCACACAGACCGTCGCCGGGGCGTTCGTTCCGGAGCCCGCCTCGGCGATCAGATCGGTGAGCGCGGCGAACGAACCGGGGAACGCCGCCCAGTGCTCCAGATCGGCCCGCTGGCGCAGGAACTCGCTGCTCCGGGCCCAGCGGGGCCCGCGTTCGCCGGCGCACAGCGCGGCGTTCCAGCCCTCCGCGGCATGGATGAGATGGGGCAGCAGCCAGGGCAGCGAACTGCCCAGCAGCAGGTGGTCGTAGTCGCCGCGCCCGTCCAGCACGGCCTGGCGCAGCCATTCGCCCTCGGCCTTGTCGAGCATCGCGCGGCTGCCCTCGTCCAGGACGCGGGTGGCGCGGGTGTCGATCATGACCAGGCGCACCCGGCCGAAGTCGCGGCGGTAGCTCCAGCGGGCGCCCGCCGGATCGGCGTCCGCGCCGGCCGCGAACTCCCGCACCAGGTCCGTGCCGTCGTCCGCCGCCCGCACCTGGGCGTACAGCTCGTCGGCGGCCAGCTCCGCGGGCGGGAGATTGCCCAGATGCTGGTACACCCAGTACGACATCAGGCCGCCCAGGATGCGCTCGTGCCACCAGGAGGTCGCCCGCATCCGGCTCAGCCAGGCGGCGGAGGTGTTCCAGTCGTCGATCACATCGTGGTCGTCGAAGATCATGCAGCTGGGGACGGTGGACAGCAGCCAGCGCACCTCCGGGGCGAGCCAGGACTCGTAATAGAGGTGGGTGTACTCCTCGTAGTCGGCGACCTGTTTCCACGGCGGTCGGCTGGTGTCGCGGTGCTCGGCCAGCTTCTGTGCGGTCGCCTCGGAGGTCTGGTCGGCGTAGACCTGGTCGCCCAACAGCAGCAGCACGTCCGGGCGTTCGCGGGTGGGATCGGCGGCCAGAGTGGCGGCGAGGGTGTCGAGCGCGTCCGGGCCGGCGGGGTCGTGGGCGGCGGTCGCGGGGGTCGCGGACCAGCGGCAGGAGCCGAAGGCGATGCTCAGCGGGGCCCGCCCGGAGGTCGTGAGGGTGCGGATCGTGCTCTGCGGGAACCGGCCGTCGGGCAGCGGCCAGACCTGCTGCTCGTCCAGCAGGACCTGGTAGGGCGTCTCGCTGCCGGGCGCCAGGCCGGTCACCGGTACCAGCGCGTAGTGGTGGCCGGCCACCTGCCAGGTGCGCTGGGCACCGGACGCCCCGCTGTCGCAGCGGATGCGCACCACGCACGGCCGGTCGGTCTCCACCCACACCGTCGCGCTGTCCGCGTCGACGTGGCGCAGCAGCGGCCCCAAGCGCAGTCCGGCCATCGGTGCCCTCCCGTTGTCGTGGCTCAGAGGATAAGAGCACAACAGGGGCGGCGGTCCACCGGTACGACGGCGCGCCCGCAGACCGGCGGAATCCGGCCTGCGGGCGCGCCAGGGCCTGCCCGGCGGACGCCGCGGGGCACGCGGCAGTCCGGTGGCCGGCCCTGGGCGATCGCCCTAGCGGGGGCGGCGACTGCTCAGCAGCCGTCCAGGATCTTCTTCAGCGCGGCCTTCTCGGCGGAGTCCGCGGTCATGCCGTACTCGTGCTTGACCCACACCCACATCCGGGCGTACTCGCAGTGGTACGAGGCCTTCGGCGGCAGCCACTTCGCCGGGTCCTTGTCGCCCTTCTCCTGGTTGATGTTGTCGGTGACGGCGATCAGCTGGGAGTGGGTCAGGTCGTTGGCGAGCTCCTGGCGGCGCTCGGTGGTCCACTGCGCGGCACCCGACTTCCAGGCCTCCGACAGCGGGACGACGTGGTCGATGTCGAGGTCGGCCGCCTGGGTCCAGGTCGCGTCGTCGTAGGCCGAGACCCACTTGCCGCTCACCGCCGCGCAGCCGCCGTCCTGCTGTACGTCCGTACCGTCACGCTTGAGCACCACCTCGCGGGTGTTGCAGTTGTTCCCCTGGTCGATCCAGTGCGGGAACTTGTCGCGGCTGTAGCCGTCCTGCGGGCCCTCGGCCTGCTCCTTGATCTCGGTGAGGTACGTCCGTGCGGTGGCCGCGTCCGGCGGGCTGGGCGGCGCGGCCTGGGCGGACTGGCAGCTCAGCGCCAGCGTGCAGACCAGAGCCGCGGCCGAACCCGCCGCTATGGTGACGCGACGCGCGTAGACCTTTGCCATCGAAACTCCCTTGAAGTGGGGGGAAGTTGCCGTGCGGTGCGGGCCCATGGTGACGATGTGGGGTTTCCATGGGGTGGGCACCAGGTAACAGGGTGACGACATGCCCACGTCAGTTCAAGGGTTGACAGGGCGCCAGAAGTGCTCTCCGGCACTCCGGTTGAGCGACTTCCGGACGGTGCGATCCCCGCCGCCGTCCTACAGTGAGCGCGTGCTGATGCCGGTCAACGTCACGCTCGGGGTGGTCCTCGCCGTCCTGCTGGTCGCCGCGGTGGCCGTCGCCGCACTGGCGCACCTCGGCCACGCCCGGGCCGTCGCGGTCGCCGGGCTGCGCGCGGCCGCCCAACTCACCGCGGTCTCCGCTCTCATCGGCGTCGTGGTGCGTGCCCTCCCGTGGTTGCTGTGCTTCCTGGCGCTGATGTTCGCGGTAGCGGTACGGACCGCCGGCCGCCGGATCACCCCGAACCGCACCTGGTGGTGGGCCGCCGCGCCGATCGCCACCGGGGTCGCACCGGTGGTCGGTCTGCTGCTGGCGACCGGCCTGGTACCGCCCCGCGGCCTCACCCTCATCCCCGTCACCGGCATCCTCATCGGCGGTGCGCTGACCGCCACCGTCCTGGCCGGGCGGCGGGCGCTGGACGAGCTGGAGACGCGGCGCGGGGAGTTCGAGGCCGGGCTCGCGCTCGGGCTGCTGGACCGGGACGCGCGGCTGGAGGTCGCCCGCCCGGCCGCGTCGGACGCGCTGCTGCCGGGGCTCGACCAGACCCGGACCGTGGGGTTGGTCACGCTCCCGGGGGCCTTCGTCGGCATGCTGCTGGGTGGCGCCTCCCCCGTCCAGGCAGGAGCGGTACAGCTGTTCGTGCTGGTCGCCCTGCTGGCGGTGCAGGCGGCGGCGTGCGCGGTGGTGCTGGAGCTGGTCGCGCGCGGACGTATGCACCGCGTACCCTTGTCGGCAGCAGAAGGGGAGTAGCTCTCTGCCGGACCGTCGACATACTGCTCGCCCGTCGCCCGACGACGAGGTGGGCCGGCGCCCGGAGCGCGGTACGCATGCGTACGGCGCCAGCGAGACCTTCGGCCGCAGTGTTCGACGCTGCCGTGCCGAAGCGACCCCTTCCGGGCCCTCTGGCGCGGCCCGACCGATCGAGGTATCCCACCCCGTGTTCAGTTTCACTATCGCCGCCGTCGTCTTCGGCGTGATCTTCCTCGCCGAGCTGCCCGACAAGACCGCTCTGGCCGGCCTGATGCTCGGCACCCGCTATCGCGCCTCGTACGTCTTCGTCGGCGTCGCGGCCGCCTTCCTCGTCCATGTCGCACTCGCGATCGCCGCAGGCAGCGTGCTGACGCTGCTCCCGCACCGGGTGGTCCAGGGCGTGGTCGGGGTGCTCTTCCTGGCGGGCGCCGCCGTGCTGCTGTTCAAGAAGGACGACGATGAGGAAGAGGTGAAGAAGCCCGCCGACCAGAGCTTCTGGAAGGTCGCCGGGGCGGGCTTCACCATGATCCTGGTCGCCGAGTTCGGCGATCTGACGCAGATCATGACCGCCAACCTCGCGGCCCGTTACGACGACCCCGTCTCGGTCGGTGTCGGCGCCGTACTCGCCCTGTGGGCGGTGGCCGGTCTGGGCATCCTGGGCGGCCGCACCCTCATGAAGCACGTCCCGCTCAAGCTCATCACCAAGATCGCGGCGGCCGTGATGGCACTGCTGGCGGGGTTCAGCCTGTACGAGGCGATCGCTGGGTGATACCAGGCGATCGCCGGGTGAGGTGAGGTGAGGGGGCGGGGGTGCCTCCCTGGGAGGGGGGCTCTTCTCCCGGGGATCGTCTCCGGGGGCGGGAGCTTTTCCCCTCGCCGCCCACCCCCCTTCGGGGGGTGGGCGGGTGGAGAGGCCGTGGAGAGGCCGTGGAGAGGCGTAGAGAGGCGAGCGCCGGGCACTCAGCCCCCGATGCCCCCGGTGCCCCCGATGTGTACCGCGATCATGCCGTCCGGCCTCGCCTCGACCCGGACCTGTGTGAGGTCGGGCACCTGCACCGTGGGGGCGAACGCGGCCGCGCGCTCGCCGATGCCGACCACCCGCATGCCGGCCGCCCGGCCGGCCTCGATACCGGCCTCGGAGTCCTCGAAGACCAGGCAGTCCTCGGGGGCGAAGCCCAGCTCCGCGGCGCCCTTGAGGAATCCCTCCGGGTCGGGCTTGCTGGCACTCACGCTCTCCGCCGTGATCCGTACGGCGGGCATGGGCAGCCCGGCCGCACTCATCCGGGCGTCGGAGAGGGGTATGTCGGCGGAGGTCACCAGGGCGTGCGGAAGCCCGGCCAGGGCGGCCATGAAGGCGGGGGCGCCGGGGACCGGCACCACACCGTCCGTGTCGGACGTCTCCTGGGCCAGCATCCGGCGGTTGTCCGCGAGGTTGAGCTCCATGGGGCGGTCCGGCAGCAGTGCGGCCATCGTGGCCCAGCCCTGCCTGCCGTGGACGACCTGGAGGACCTCGTCCGCGTCCAGCCCCTGCTCGGCCGCCCAGCGGCGCCAGCAGCGCTCGACGACGGCCTCGGAGTTCACGATCGTGCTGTCCATGTCCAGCAGGAGGGCGCGGGCGGTGAGCGTGGTGGTTGCCGTCATCGGCGGGCTCCTGTGCGCTACGGGCGAACGGACGGTACGGGCCGTACGAACGAGAAGGGCAGACAAGAAGGACAAGTGGCCCCGCCCGCTGGTCAGGGAGTGCGGGCAGGACCACTTTGTTCTCCTACGATACAAAACGTTTCCGGGTGCCGACAACCGCCCCTGGTCGAAGACCGGTCAGGGCTGGTCGGAGCCGGGTCGGCGCGCGGCTCGGTTCCCGGTGTCCATCCGGGGCGGCTCGCGGTACCGGGGCGGGCCGACTCGCGGTGCCGGCGCGGGTTCGCGGAGCCCCGCCCCGGCCTACGGTTCCCCGGTGCGCGCCTCCAGGGACGCCCGGGTCTGCGGGCCGTAGACGCCGTCCGGATCGCCCGTCACCTGGTAGGACCGCTGATAGCGCGACACGGCGTCGCGTACCTGCGCGTCGTACCGGCCGTCCTCCGTCTCCGAGTACAGGGCCAGCTGCCGCAGCCGCCCCTGGAGCTCCGTCACTTCCGGGCCGCTGGACCCCTCGCGCAGCACGATCGGCCCGGTGGGCGCCGTGCTGGGGGCTTGGCTGTCGGGGGAGTCCGTGACGCTGCCGGAGGCCCGGGTGGGGGCGGGTGGAGCGGGTGTCGCGGTCCGGTGGCGCTGCGCGGTGGTCTCCGGGCCGCCGGCGCCGGTCGCGCCCGGAGAGGGGGAGGCGGGTGCGGCGGGCGAAGAGGGGGTGCCGCTCGGCGTACGGGGGGCGTCGTTGCCGGTGGGGAACGCGGCGGTGGCGGAGGCCGGGCCGCCGTCGGGGGGTGCCGCCCGGTCGTGGGTGCCGCCGGACAGCGCGTCGGAGCCGATCAGGACGGCGGTGGCGGCCGCTGCCGCGCCGGCGGCCACAAGTACGGCCGGCAGGGCGCGCCGGCGGCGGGACGAGGCGGGGGCGGGGCGCCCGGAGGCGCGGGCCGCCGGTTCCTCGGGGGCCGAGCCCACCGTCCGGGAGGTAGGGCCCGGGCGGTGGCCCGCCCGGGGTATCAGTGGCGGGGAGTCCCGGGGTATCAGTGGCGCGGAGTAGGGACCGGCCGCGGACGCCGGATCACGGACGGCGCCGGGGGGCCCGAGTGGGCCTTTGGCCGTGTGTACGGCCGCGTCCTCGCCCGGCAAACCGTCCAGGTGGTCGCCCCGGTCGCCCAAAGGGGCGCCGGCCCGGTGCTCGTGGCCCCCGTCGCCGCCGTCGCCGCTGTCGTCCCCGCTGTCGTCCCCGCCCCCGCCCTCGCCCCCGTCTTCGTCGGGCAGTGACACGTACGGCCGAACGCGCAGCGGATCAAAGTCCTCCGCATCGACCGCCGCGCACAGACAGGTCGGCCGGCCGTCGCTGCGGACCGGGGCGAAGCAGTGCGGGCACGTCGGTAATGCCGTCACGAGTGGTCCCCTCCCTGGAGGCCTCGAACCGGCAGCGATTATCCAGACGCCGCACCCGCCCGCGCAGGCGCTCGCGGACATCCGCCCGGCATGCCCCAGGCGCCCACGACCGACGCCCCAGGTGGCCACGGCCCCCCATGGCACGGCGCGATCGCACGGCGCGCTCACCGCTCGGCGGGCCATATCCGGCGGAACCACCCAGGATGGAATAAGCCCGACGGCGGCCCGCAACGGGTGCGGTCGCCGTGGCCCGGACGGGCGCGGTCGCGGTGGCCCGCAACGGGTGTGGGTGGCCCGCAGCGCCCACCACGGCCGCCCGGCACCGCGCCCCGTACTCCCGGTGCCGCACTGGAACCCCCGGAACAGGAGGAGACGCCCCATGGCGCAGGACACCAGCGCTCCTGCCGTCCCCGGCGAGAGCCGGTCCCAGCGCACGATCCTCGTCGCGATCGGCGCGCTGTTGCTCGGCATGCTCATCGCGGCGCTCGACCAGACCATCGTCGCCACCGCGCTGCCCACGATCGTCAGCGACCTCGGCGGCCTGAACCACCTCTCCTGGGTGGTCACCGCCTACCTGCTGGCCTCGACGGCCGCGACGCCCCTGTGGGGCAAGCTCGGTGACCAGTACGGCCGCAAGAAGCTGTTCCAGACCGCCATCGTGATCTTCCTGATCGGCTCGGTGCTCTGCGGTATCGCCCAGAACATGGGCGAGCTGATCGCGTTCCGAGCCGTCCAGGGACTGGGCGGCGGCGGCCTGATCGTGCTGTCGATGGCGATCGTCGGGGACATCGTGCCGCCCCGCGAACGCGGTAAGTACCAGGGCCTGTTCGGTGCGGTCTTCGGCGGTACCAGCGTCCTCGGGCCGCTGCTCGGCGGGCTGTTCGTGGACCACCTCAGCTGGCGGTGGGTGTTCTACATCAACGTCCCCGTCGGCATCGTCGCGCTCGCCGTCATCGCCGCCGTGCTGCACATCCCGCGCCATCGCACCCCGCACCGGATCGACTACCTGGGCACCGCCGTGATCGCCGCGGTCGCCGCCTGCTTCGTCCTGATGACCTCGCTCGGCGGCGTCACCTACCCCTGGGGCTCCTGGCAGATCATCGGCTTCGGCGTCCTCGGAGCCGTCCTGCTGGGGGCGTTCGTCCTCATCGAGCGTCGGGCCGCCGAACCCGTGATTCCGCTGCGTCTGTTCCGGCTCCGCACGTTCACCCTCACCGCCGTCATCGGCTTCGTCATCGGCTTCGCGATGTTCGGATCGATGACGTACCTGCCGACGTTCCTGCAGGTCGTACACGGGGTTTCGCCGACCATGTCCGGTGTGCACATGCTGCCGATGGTGTTCGGCATGCTGCTGGCCTCCACCGGCTCCGGGCAGATCGTCAGCCGCACCGGCCACTACAAGGTCTTCCCGATCGCCGGCACCGGCGTCGTGGCGGTCGGCCTGCTGCTTCTGCACCAGCTCGACCCGGCCAGCAGCGACGCCGAGATGAGCGCCTGCTTCTTCGTCTTCGGCTTCGGGCTCGGACTGGTCATGCAGGTGCTGGTGCTCATCGTGCAGAACGCCGTCCCCTACCAGGACCTGGGCGTCGCCACCTCCGGCGCCACGTTCTTCCGCTCCATCGGCGCCTCGTTCGGCGTCTCCATATTCGGCACGATCTTCGCCAACAACCTGGGGCCGCGGATCGCCGACGCCCTCGCCGGGCAGCAACTGCCGCCCGGTATAGACCCGTCGACCATCGCCGAGGACCCGCGGACCGTCGCCCGGTTGCCGGCCGGGCAGGCGGCCGGTGTCCTCAACGCCTACTCCGTCTCGATCACCGACGTCTTCCTCTACGCGGTCCCGGTCGTCCTGGTGGCGTTCGCCCTGGCCTGGTTCCTCCGGGAGGAACCACTGCGCAGCAGCGTGACCGCCCCCGACACCAGCGAGGTGCTCTCCTCCAACCCCGTCGAGCGGTCCTCCCGCGACGAATGCGCCCGCGCACTGTCCAAACTCGGCAGCATGGAGGGCCGCAAGGACATCTACGAGAAGATCACCGCCCGCGCCGGCCTGGACCTCAAACCGGCCGCCAGCTGGCTGCTCCTGCGCATCCACCGCTACGGATCGGTGGAGCCGGGGCTGCTGGCCGAGCGCAGTACCGTCCCGCTCGGCGTGATCACCGAGAGCGTCCGCCAGGTCGAGGAGCGCGGACTCGCCGCGCGCGAAGGGCTGTTGCTGCTGCTCACCGACGACGGGCGGGACGTCGCCGACCGGCTCTCGGCGGCCCGTCAGCAGTCGCTCGCCCAGATGCTCGGCGACTGGTGGACCAAGGACCGGCCGACCGACCTCACCGAACTCGTCCAGGAGCTGACGGCGGAGCTGTGCGGCTCGGACGCGGAGGAGCCGCGCGACGGCGACGCCCGCGAGCCGGTGCCGCGTACGCCGCCCCACACGCCGCGGCCGCCACGGCCACCGGACCTCGCGAAATGAGCCCGCCCGGCGGCCCGGCCGGCAGCCGACGCCTGGGGCGCCCTTCGCGCGACGGGCCCTACTTCGCCGACGGGCCCCCGTCCAGCCGCTTCTCGAAGAAGATCTCCGCGTAGACGTCGTCGTGGTACGGCGGGATCTCGGTGAAGCCGTGCCGCCGGTAGAGCGCGATGGCCTCGACCAGATCCAGCCGGGTGTCCAGCCGGATCCGCTCGGCGCCCAGCTGCGCCGCGGCCGTCTCGGCGGCCCCGAGAAGCCCGCCCGCGCCGCCCAGACCGCGCAGCGCGGGCCGTACGTACATCTGCTTGAGCTCGGCGGTGCGCGCGTCCAGCAGCCGCACTCCGGCGCAGCCCACCACCGCCTCGCCGCGGCGCGCCACCAGCAGCACGCCGTGGGGTGGCATCAGATCGGCGCTGGGGTACTCCGCCAGCCCCTCGGCGATCTCCGCCGGCGTCGAGCGGCGGCCCTCGTGCAGCTCGAAGTAGCGGTCCGCCACCTCGGTGTAGTACTCGCGCAGCAGCGCCGTGGCAGCCGGCGAGTCGCTCGCCTCCACGGCGACGGCCAAGGGGAGACGGAGGGCGGCGGCGTCACTCATGGCGCCATTGTCGCGGCCGGTGCGGCCCGGCACGCAACGGATTTGCGGGCGCCGGACCGGCAGCCGTTCCTCAGCCCGGCAGCAGGGCCGCCGCCGGTGCGCAGCGGTACTCGTCCCGTCCGCAGTCAGTACAAAGTCCCCACGTGAAGTCAACCGCTCTCAAGACGGCTCAGCATGAGGGAGAGGGCCTTGACCGCCTCATTGAGGTTCCGCCCCTGCGTCTTGGCCCCGGGGCGGCTGACGTACGACTGCAGTACGAACTCCCCCAGTCCTTGGCCGTCAACGTCACCCGCTTCGCAAGTTCACGAGCCGCTGCAGATGAACTGACGCTCGGAGGCGTGGAGGGGGTCGGCGAAGGCTCGCCGCCGTCTTCGCTGCCGAGGGATGCGAAGACGGCGAGCACCGACGCAATCACCACGACGGCAACGGCCGCGCCGATGATTGCGGGTGTGGCACGCCGCCGGGGCTGACGAGGGGGCGGCGGAGTGGGCGGCGGCGTCGGTGCTGGCTCCCCGTGCAGGGGGCCCTGGGCGGGCCGGTCGGCGGTTGGGAGCTCACCATGCCTCCTGTACCACCCACGGCTGGGATGTTGCACCGCCGCGCCGACACTCACCTGACTGCCATGCGAGGCCGCCGCCCCAAGGCCCTCCAAGCTCACGCGCAGCAACGTGCAGCGTGCTTACCGATCCTTTTGACGTTCGTCGACGTGCCCGACGGCTAAGGCTGACGGCTTCAGACTGTAGGCAGTCTTGGGCGAGACGTTAGGCAGTCTTGGGCGCTGCCTGCTGCACGACCTCGAACGACCACACCGTGGAGCCGCTGGCGGCCGGCTTCGGCCGGTCGCTGCCGCCCTGGTGCGCCGCCTTCATGGGCCCTTCCATCCATGCCTGGAACGACTCCTCGTCACGCCACCGCGTGTACACCAGGTAGTCGTCGGTACCTTCGACCGGGCGGAGGAGTTCGAACCACTCGAAGCCGTCAGAGCTCTCCACCGCGTGGGCGCGGGAGGCGAAGCGCTTCTCCAGGGTTTCCCGCTGTTCAGCAGGGACGGTCAGCACGTTGATCTTGACTACGCTCATGCGCCCATCTTGCCGCATGGGGTGTGAGCGGAGTGTGAGGGGACGGTCAGCACGTTGATCCTCACCAGGCTGGGCGCAGGACCTGTCCGGCTCCTCCCGCGCGCCCCCGTGGCTTTCGGGATGACGCGCGGGAGTTGAGCCCCTGACTCCGTGTCTCAGCGGGGGAGTGCCCGATCCCCGATCGGTACCGACTCAGCCCCTGGCCTCGCTCGATACGCAGGGAGTCACGAGTGCGTGGACGAGGAGACGGTCCTTCGAGCCTCCGACGTGGATGCGCGTCGGCGTGCCCGGAGGGCGATCACCACTGCCGAGGCCACCGCGGCCGCCAGTAGCAACAGCACGCCGAGGACCGTCAGGATCCAGGCCGGGACACCGCCCACCTTCAGCAGCGTGTCGGTGTACCGGAACCGTTGGAACGGGGTGTCGTGGTCCGCGCGGCGGAGTTCGTGGTCGCCGGTGATGCGTTGCGGTTGCGGGAAGCTCTGGTCGATGGCGGTCAGAAAGGTGCCACCGCTGCCGCCGAGGTCGCGCACCGCACCCTCGGGCTTGATCCGGCCGGCGTAGAAGACCTCGGGCCGCGCGCCGCCGATCGTGCTGCGCGGCTCCATCCGGTGTGGTGCGAGGACGTAGAGGCCCAGTGACTGCCGTGTTGTGGCGAGGCGGGAGAGCCGCATGGGGTAGACGAGACGGTCGCTGGCGAAGGACAGGTGCAGCGGATCGAGGGTGCCGGTCAGCGGGCGGTGCCGTTCTGCGGGGGCCAGGCGGATCGCCACGTACTCCCAGCGCTGTGCCACGTACGGGCGGAGTTCGGTCGCCAGGGACGCGGGGAGTCGGAAGCCCTGGGATTTCAGCCAGTTGCGCAGGGCGTCGGGGTCGGTGGCGGTCAGTCGGGCGACGTCGAAGGGGCCCAGGCGCTCGCGGCCGACCACCCCGACTCCCGGGCCGCGCGCATCCGGTGGCGGGGCGGCGGCGCCGTCCACGTCCTGGAACGGCCAGTCGCCGCCGCGCGGCCAGAAGTAGTGGCGCTGTCGGACGGCGGGCTCGGTCAGCGCGGAGAGCTCGTCGAACAGCTCCGGGTCGCCCAGCTTGACCGTGGCCCGGTGCGGTACCGGCATGATCCACGCGGCGTCCGGCGCGCTGCCGTTCACCGTCAGGCTCATCACGATCTGCTCGGTCCTGCCGTCCCAGCGCACCGCCGAGGTCTCGCGGTCCACCGCCATGGTGGTCTTCGGGTCGTGCACCATGGCACCGCACCCACAGGCGTACGCGGGCCTGGCCAGCGACACCAGCTGTACGGCCAGCAGCACCAGCACCACCAGCAGCACCCGCCGCCTACCGGTCCGCGCCACAGCGGCTGCGCCCGTCCCCACGCCCATCGTCGTCCCCCGTTCGCCGCGCGCCGATCACTCGATCGGCGGCAGCGACACAGACGGCGAAGACGGTAGGGGCGGTTCCCCTTCCCCGGGGGCGGCGGTTCGCCCGTTCAGAGGTCAGGCCGCCGAGCCCGCCGTGACCGGCCGGCCGGCCGCCGTACGCAGGGCTGCGGCCTCCGCCTCGGTCTCGACGGCCGGCGGGGAGCCGGGCAGCGGCTTGCGGGCGCTCTCCGACATCAGCAGCACGGCGATGCCGCCGATCACGGCCGCCGCCATCATGTAGTAGGCGGGCATCATCTTGTTGCCGGTCGCGCCGATCAGGGCGGTGACCACCAGCGGCGTCGTACCGCCGAAGAGCGACACCGAGACGTTGAAGCCGATCGACAGCGAGCCGTAGCGCACCTTGGTCGGGAACAGCGCGGGCAGGGTGGCCGGCATCGTCGAGGTGAAGGCGACCAGCAGCAGCCCGAGCGCCCCCATGCCCAGCGCGATGGCGAGCAGCGACCCCTGCCGGATCAGCAGCAGCGCCGGCACGGACAGCACCAGGAAGCCCAGGCAGCCCGCGGCGATGACCGGTCGGCGGCCGAAGCGGTCGGAGAGCCGGCCCGCGAACGGCTGGACGCCCATCATCAGCACCATCACCGCGAGCACGACCAGCAGCCCGTGCGTCTCGTCGTACTTCAGCTCCGAGGTCAGATAGCTCGGCATGTACGACAGCAGCATGTAGTCGGTGACGTTGAAGACCAGGACCAGTCCGATGCACAGCAGCATCGCCCGCCACTGACCGAAGATCATCTCGCGGATGCCGATCCGCTTCTCGGCGTCGCGGCGCGCCTTCTCCTTCGTCCGCGCCTCCTTCTCCAACTGGGCGAAGGCCGGGGTCTCTTCGAGCCGCATCCGCAGATAGAGGCCGATGATGCCCATCGGTCCGGCGATCAGGAACGGGATGCGCCAGCCCCAGGAGTGCAGGTCCTCGGTGGACAGCAGGGCGGTCATCAGGGTGACCAGACCGGCACCGCCGACGTAACCGGCCAGCGTGCCGAACTCCAGCCAGCTGCCGAGGAATCCGCGCTTCTTGTCGGGCGCGTACTCGGCGATGAAGGTGGAGGCGCCCCCGTATTCACCGCCGGTGGAGAAGCCCTGTACCAGGCGGGCGACGAGGAGCAGGATGGGCGCGCCCACCCCGATGGAGGCGTACGACGGGATCAGGCCGATGGCGAAGGTGCCCACCGCCATCATGATCATGGTGATGGCGAGGACCTTCTGCCGGCCGATCCGGTCGCCGAGCGGCCCGAAGACCATGCCGCCGATGGGACGCACCAGGAACGCCGCCGCGAAGGCGCCGAACGTCGACAGCAGCTGCGCGGTCGGATTCCCGGACGGGAAGAAGACATGTCCCAGAGTGACCGCGATATAGCTGTAGACGCCGAAGTCGAACCACTCCATCGCGTTGCCGAGCGCTGCCGCCGAGACCGCACGCTTGACCATCGCGGGATCGACGACGGTCACCTCGCCCGGGACCTGCTCGTGCAGATCCGCTCTGCTCTCCGGCTGCGGACCGGATGCGGCGCCGGCACGACTGCCGACGGGGTTTCGGGGGCCGGGTGCGACGGGGGACTGCGTCGGCACGTGTTCGCTCGCCTGCGCTCTCTGGGACGACTACATGACATCGCCCGCCGCGGAACGGCGGGACGGAGCCCGCCATGGAGCGACGGGCAAAGTTCGACCATAGGGGCAGACATGTTCATTACGGACAGTGTGCGGATGACCGCACAGTCGCCCGTATACCCGCTCCTTGCAGGGGAAACTCCCTTTCGTGGAGCAATGCGCGGGACGTTGGTCTGTGATCCATCTCGCGGTGATCGACTGCAACCATTGACGCGTGGTGACCTGCCTCACGCGAGGGGCGGGCCCGGCTACACAGAGGGTGACGCGGCCGCACAAGGGGAGCCCGGATCGTAAGGGGAGCCCGGATCGTGAGGGGGAGTCCGGACCGCGCAAAACGGCGCGGCGGTACGGGGTACCGCCGCGCCGGTGTGGATCGTCGCGTTCCCTCAAGGATCAGCCATGCCGGCCTGTCGCGCCACTCGGGCGGCACCGGCGTTGCCGCGCCACGCCCCGTTCGGTGCCGCGTCCGTGGTCGGCCGCCACATCGCCCCTGTGGCCCCGTCACGGCATCCAGGCGACGTACGACATGACCTCGCCCGAGGTGATCTGGAAGTCGGGGAGGTCCTTGGTGAAGGTGACCTCCAGGCCCAGCAGCCCGCCGTTGCGGGGGTCGAGGATCACCATCTGACGGGTCGCGTTCGAGGCGCCGTCGGGACCGTCGTAGACATACGCCTGCCCGCGCCGGCCCAGCCGGTCGGTGACCGCGCCCGCCGGACGCAGTCCGCCCGCGTCGGCCAGCATCCGGACGATGGCGGCGGTCTCCCGTGGCCCCGGTGTCCACTCCTGGCGGAACGAGTCCAGCGCCAGCAGTAGTTGGGGCGTGGTGCCGGCGCCTGCCCCACGCTCGACTCCGCTCGGGCGGGAGGGACCCCCGGCTCCGCCGTAGAGCGACGCCAGATGTTCGCGCAGCGCCACGGGGTCCGTCGGCGGCCTGGTACGGGCGGCCAGCCCGCCGTGCCGCGCGGCCGAGCCCGCCGGATAGGTCCTGCGGTGCAGGACCTTGCCGTCGCTGACGGTCCGCCAGTGGCCGTCGTCGTCGTGGATCACCGGGCGGCCGGGGTGCCGCGGGTCGGTGGCCACGACCAGTTCCGAGCCGCTGCCGTCGGCGTTCCAGCGGGTGATGCGCTCCTCGGGAACGGTGACGGGAGGCGCGGCATCCGGGCCGGACTCCATGCTCATGTACCAGGTCTGCAGATGGCTGCCCCGGCGCGGGCCGTCCGCGGCGCCGGCCGTCCGGGCGCCGGCCTCGGCCCTGCGGGCGAGTGCGTCCAGGGAGACGGGCGGGGCGCTGGAGTGCGGTACGAGCGCCGCGGGCGCGGCGGCCGCGGGGCTGCTGCCGGCGTCGGAGAAGGTGAAGGCCAGGACGGCGAAGAGGGCCAGCACCGCGGCCTCGGCCCGCAGGACCAGGCGGCGCCCGGCCCGCCTGGTGCGCCTGCTGTGCAGCAGACGGTTGAGGTCGCGTTCGGCGCGGGCGTGCAGCGGGCGGTCCCGCCAGGGGCCTTCGCCGGCCCGTACCGGATTGGCCGCGCGCAGCAGGCCCAGTTCGTCACTCATTGCCGTCGCCTCCTGCTCGTGCGGACACGGTCGTCCGCGTACGGTCGATCTCGGCGCGCAGGCGGCGGCGCGCCCGGTGCAGCCGCATGGCTGCCGCGCTCTGACCGCAGCCGAGGGTCATCGCCAGCTCCTCGATGGTCAGTTCCTCCCAGGCCGTCAGCCGGAGCACCTCCTGGTCGCCGGGGGAGAGGCGGGCCAGTGCCTCGTGCACCCAGGAGCCGGGCCGCTCCGTGTCCGGGCTGTCCACGGTCTGCCGCTGGTGTGCCGCCTCGTGGTTGCCGAGCCGGTGCAGCAGCCGCCGGTAGCGGCCCAGGCCCCGCACCGTATTGGCCAGACAGTTGCGGGCCACCCCGTACAGCCACGGCAGCGGGGTGTCCGGCAGCTCGGAGCGGCGTCTCCAGGCTATGGAGAAGACCTCCGCCACCACTTCCTCGACGTCGTGTGCCTGCCCGTCCAGCCGCCGCGCCACAAAGCGGCTGACCGCCCAGTAGTACGCGCGGTAGGCCTCGGCGAAGGCGTCGTCCGTACTCATGAACCCTTGGTGTCCGGCATGCCCCCGATCTTCACACCCGCCTCGGGTGAAACTTCACACCCCGTCGAAACGGCCCCGCGCGCCCGTAGGCGGTGAGGTTCGCATCCGCTCCGGACACCTACGGGGCATGAAGCTCCCCGTGAAGTGGTTGACGACCACCGACCACAAGACGATCGGCACGCTCTATCTGGTCACCGCCTTCGCGTTCTTCTGCGTCGGCGGGCTGATGGCCCTGGTGATGCGTGCCGAGCTGGCTCGTCCCGGCCATCAGATCCTGTCGAACGAGCAGTTCAACCAGGCGTTCACCATGCACGGCACGATCATGCTGCTGATGTTCGCCACCCCGCTGTTCGCCGGCTTCGCGAACTGGATCATGCCGTTGCAGATCGGCGCGCCCGATGTCGCCTTTCCCCGGCTGAACATGCTCGCGTACTGGCTCTATCTCTTCGGCTCGCTGATCGCGGTCGGCGGCTTTCTGACACCACAAGGGGCCGCGGACTTCGGCTGGTTCGCCTATGCGCCGCTCTCCGACTCCGTGTATTCCCCGGGAATCGGTGGCGATATGTGGATCATGGGTCTGGCCTTCTCCGGCTTCGGCACGATCCTCGGTTCGGTCAACTTCATCACGACGATCATCTGCATGCGGGCTCCCGGCAT
>NZ_JBHYJC010000005.1:0-290066 GCF_042749045.1 Streptomyces sp. NPDC059008
GAAGCCATTTTTCCGGTGGATCGCTCGGGTCGGTGCTCGTGTCTGGCCTCCGGTAATCACCATGAACCACCTGACAAGCGAATCAAACGCTCACTTAGACGTCGTCTTGATTGGCGCCCTACCTGCCTGAGCTCAGCAGCTTCGCTCGTTCTAGGCTCCAGTGCATGAACATCATCGTGCGCTCGGCGATCGAAGCGGACCCGCCGTCGCTGTTGGCTCTCTATGGCGAGTTGAACCCTGACGATGCACCCCTGCCCCAGGAATCTGCTGATGGCACCTGGGCGGATATCTGCAGGCAACAGGGCCGCACGGTGCTGGTTGCCGAAGCCGGCGGTGTCGTTGTCGGTACTGCGGACTGCATGGTCCTGCCGAACCTCACTCGTGGCGGTCGGGCGATTCTGTTCGTGGAGAACGTTGCCGTTGCCGACTCCGTTCAGCGGCAGGGCATCGGACGGCGACTGATGGAGGCTGCCGTACACCTGGGTGAGTCGGCGGGTTGCTACAAGGCACAGTTGCTGGCAGCCGACGACGAATACGTGCACACCTTCTACGGGGCCTGTGGCTTCAAGCCCCTGGCGCAGGGCTTCCGTCGCTACCTCCAACAGGAACGGACCAGCGCCACGGTGGCCTGATGGCCAGTCATTCATTGCACAGGCATAGTCGACGGACTCGTACCTGATCACCTGTGGCGTCTGTTCCAGTTGGTCGCCCCCGAGCCGCCGGTTCGACCACAAGGCGGTGGTCGTCGGCGGGCCGACGACCGTGCCGTCTTGGCGGCGATCCTCTTCGTGGCGACCTCGGGCTGCACCTGGCGGCAACTGCTGCCGGTCTTCGGTGCCTCCTGGCAGACGGTCCACCGCCACTTCACGTACTGGTCCAAAGCCCGGGTGGGGGCCAAGCTGCCGAGGCCGAAGCCAAGAAGAAGGCGTCCAAGGATCCCGGGGAAGATCGCCCGGGAGCAGTACATGTGCGGAGTGATGGGCTGCGACGCCGCCCACAACTTCCCCAGTTGGTGCATACGTAACGAGGGCTACTGCACCATCCTCGCCGCGGGAACGAAACTCGAACCGGGTCTCGAGAAGATCTGGAAATTCGAGAAGGACCTCCTCGGAATCGGCATGCTCCAGGAGTGCGTCCACACGGGAGACTTCGACTCGTGCACGCAACTCGCACGGGACGCGGCCTTCTGCTCCAAGCTCAAACTGCTCTCCAGGGCCTACGAAGCCCTGCGCCACCTCAACCGGGGATACACACAATGCTTCCTCGCCGGCACCAAGGTCCTCATGGGGGATGCCACCACGCGTCCCATCGAGGACATCCAGGCCGGCGAGCGTGTAAGGGCGACCGACCCCAAACAGGCAAGACGTCCGCCCGCAGAGTGACTCGCGCAATCGTCACCGAAGACGACAAGCACTTCAACGAATTAGAAGTCGCCACAAAGAATGGCCCCACTAAGGTGACGGCCACTTACGAACATCCTTTCTGGATGCCCTCGGCGCAACGCTGGGTCAAGACATACGAAATCAAGCCTGGCGTAAGCCTCTTGAGCGACAACGGAAGTTCCGTACGGGTTCTTGCCAACCGTTCCTTTGACAAGCAAGCACGCACCTACAACCTCACCATGGAAGGCGTCCACACCTATTATGTGATGGCTGGTGATGCTTCCCTACTGCTCCATAACAGCGGACCCGGATGCGGTTCGCACTGGATGTCTCCCGGTCGCCTCACGCATCATTACATGCGGGAGAATGATCAGGGAGTCGTGCACGCAAAGGAATTTAGGATAGACGGGCCGTTCAACCGGCAGAACGGCGCCAAGTTCGTGGAAGCCATTGAACGTCTGGTGAAGAACCCCGGAACGCGGAAAATCGAGGGAACCTTCAGACGGCAGCCGGCGATCCATTATGTGGACGCAACCGGGCTGCACGTCTCGTTTGCCGCCAGCGGACCTAACGTTGGGGAGTACCTCGGAGGCTGGCGATCTCAGGGGGACCAGCTTACCTACCTGCTTCGGGACGGCATCCTATGATGTCGGGTCACGGTTGTGCAGATCCATGGGGAGGCTTCGAATGAACATTGAGTTGACGGGCGACCAGGCCCTTGTCCTGTCGGACTGGCTGGCCCGCGTCATGCATAGGGAGGATTTCTCTAATTTGGTGGATGACCGCGCCGTCTGGTCCGCTCTTCTCAAGATCAGTGGGACACTGGAGACTGGACTACCCCAGATCTTCGACTCCAACTACTCCGACCAATTGGAAGCAGCACGCGAGCGCCTGATTTCGGAACTCGGAGATTTCGGAAAGTCAACACCCTGACGACCTACATCGCACCGCCATGGAACTCTTTACTCCCAGCGGACCTTGACGCTACGGCGGCACAAGAAACCCAGGCCGGCCTGCCGGCAGTCCATCAGCAGGCCGGCCTGGTTCACTCGAGCCGTTGCACCTACCTGCGCATGTGCCGGCGGCCTGGTGGCTGGTGGCCCCCTGAGCTCTATCGACATCCCTGACCCGGCAATCAAGGAAGTTGACACCAAGCTCCCGACCATCCACGGACCAACGCTACACATACGGCCGTTACAGCAGCCATTTCAGCAGGCCAGCACCACTGCGAGGGCTGTGCCACCAGCAGACGAAGAACCTGCTGGTGGCCTACTCGCCGAAAAAGCTCGGATGCTTCTAGAGCCACGAGAATCGGCGCCTGCCCTGGGCTTTTGCCCGTCAGGCGCCTTTCGCTCGGCCCGCTCCGGCATGGCGAAGGTCGTAGGGCCGCTTGGCCATGCCAGAGGCGAGACGCATCCGGCTGGGTCCACGCGCAGAGGTCGAGCTGCGGCCAGGAAGGCCCAACAATGGAGTTCGGCTGTGAATCTGGGCACGGGCAGGTCCCCCCACACTGGAACAGCGCCCGTAAGCCGTCCGGGCCAGTCGCTGGACGATCGCCGTGCCCAGAGCAAGGACTCCCGGGCCACTCCAGTCAGGAAAGGCGCAGATCGATCCAAGGAATGGTCTCCCCCGGCAGCAGGTACCGCTCGATCTCGGCGAACCCGTGCTTGTACGCGAACCGCAGACCGTCCTCGTTGGAGGACAGGACCACCGTTTCGATCACCTTGGCGCCCAACTCCCGCGCCCGGTTGAGCCCCCGCGCATAAAGATCCTCACCGAGCCCCTGCCCACGATGAGGAGCGAGCACACGGGCGATCACCGTGGCCGTCAGCGTGTCGTCCGACGGAGGACGCACCGTGCTGCAGCCCACCAGAACGTCACCGAGGTACGCGACCTCCAAGTGATGGCGCTGTGCGCGCTCCCGTACCTCTTCCAGGGACAGGAGGTGCGTGGGGATGATCGCGTTGTGGACGTACTGCCAGTCCCTGAGCGTGACGTCATCGTCCGGCTGTTGGATGCGAAGATCAGACATCGCAGCAGAAGACCCGAGTACACCTCGGACGTCAACCCCCTTCTACCGAGCCAACGTCATCAAGGTGGCACGCAGCCAATGGACACGCTTCCAGAGCTGTCTCGTAACTGGCTGCGTGTGCGGAGCGCTACGGGCTGGACCCGGACGAGGTCTACTGGGCAGCCCTGCGGACCAGGCCCACGGAATCCTTCGCGCAGGTCGCCGCAGCCCACGACCTGATCGTGGATGCAGCCGCTGTTGAGGAGGGCAAGCCTTCTCCCGTTCCGTATCTGCGGGCCGCTGCGCGACTGGGCGCCGGCCGGAAGGCCTTGTTCATGCCGCGAACGCTGACTGGTCTCAAGCTCTGGAGGTGACAGTGCATGCTCGGCCTCCACTGGAAAAGACCTCGACATCGACGGAGCGTCCGCTGACATTGCCGTCACCGTTGCGGTCAAACGGCCGGGAGGGGCCCCGCCGGAGATCACTCCGGCGGGGCCCCTTCCTCAACCTTTTCTCTGGAAATTACGTTACCAAGGAATGGGAAGGGCCGAACTCTGCGATTCCTGGATGCATCGAACTGCGCGCCCCGACGCCATCTATCCGCACGATGGAGTGGTGCTCGCCGGGATCTTATATTCAGCCGCAAGGCTCTTATCGAAGATCACGAGTAGAGCGTCGGGCACGTATGTGAATCCCTCGCCATCATCCTCACTCAGTGCAATTACTAGATCCGACTCGTTGGAGAACTTGAAGCTGTAGGCCCAAGGCATCTCTGGGCATCTCTCGTCAGGGATGTGCCAAGTGATGCCGATGCTCACGATCGACGCACCCAGGAGCCCCTTCCAATCGACGTGGTCGGTCACATCGATGGGATCTCCGGGAAGGCTTTCGGCCCCTTCTCCGGAACTCCTGAATTCAATCGCCATGCCTTCGTTGACACCGTCCATCGCCCAGGACAGAACCAGTGTGGCCCCGCTCTCCATGCCTAGCTCAACGGCCATGTCGACTTCGTGAGCGCGATCTTCCCTGTGCCCTTCGGGCCAGCCCTCCCCCCGCAGCGCCACGTAGCGGACCGTTCTCACGGCCTCACCCACGACAGCGTTCCGGAGTTCGGCGAGCTCAGCACCGCCATGAGCCAGAGCGACCCACGGGTTGATCACCAACATCTCTAATACCGCCCAAAGTACTGGAACTGGCCGTTGGCATCGAAGGTCGCCCCGATCCCGCGTCCACCAGCCGGGTCCGGCATGATGTACCGCGTCCCGCCAGGGAAGTTGCCGGAGGTCACAGGCGACGTAGTCGTCTTCGGGTTGGTCAGAACATCATCCAGTTGATCCGGATCGGATCACCGCCGGACTTGGAGTCCGCCACGGTGATGTGGCCGTCCCCCGAGAGGAGCTTCAGTGCCTTCTCAGCCAGCACCTTGTCCCGGTCCGGATACGAGAAGTCCTCGACCACCGAATCCAGTCCGTCATCGGACGCGCCGGACGCGTGCGCCGCACCAGCCAGCGGGCCGGTGCACCAGAGGGAGACGCCGAACGCGACCGTCAGCGTCATGGCCACTGGCCGCCCGAGCGTGCCGTGCCATCTCATACATGAACTCCTGAATTTCTGGGACTACTGAATAGAGCGTCACGGCCTGGAGGGCCTCGTGACACGTATGGCCGGCGCCTGCGAAGAGGGAGCGCCCGGGTTCCGGCCGTACTGCTGAGTCCGCTCACGGGCCTCAACTCGGCTGCCTCTGCCGGCGGGTGAGCATCTGACGGCAACCGCCGTTGGCGGCAGCACAGATTGCGTATGCGTACGCGGACGCCTTCTGCACGCCCCCGCCCCAAGAACTGGCAACTCGGAAATCCCTCAAAACGCATGAACCACCCAAGAAACATATGAGGCGAACGTGAAGATACCCAGGCGACAAAAGGCGCAAACTGGTTTATATGGGACAGGGTTGCTGTGGGGTGACGCACGGTTGTGCCGCCATAGATCTCGACCGTGCGTCCCGGGGCCCTGGGCCCTCGCGTCCCGCGCCCGCGCCAGCCCTACGCCGCGCTGGGTGTCGGCGGCGTCAGTCGCCATATCGGCACGTCAGGGCCGCTACGAGCGCTGCACCGGCAGCAGGCGAAGAATCTGCTGCCGGTGTCGCACTCGTCGACGAAGCCCGGTTCTTCCAGAGCCACGAGAAAAGGCGCCTGACCTGGGCTTTTGCCCGTCAGGCGCCTTTCGCTCGGCCCGCTCAGAGCAGACAAAGCCACTATCAGTATCGACACCCTCTCATTGGTTCGACCGGCTCGGGCTCGGCTCGCCGGCCGGGGAGACGGTCGGTTCGGCCTCGGGCGAGCGTTGGCGGGCCAGGACGAGGCTGGCCGCCGTCGTGATCGCCATCGCGACGAGGCCGACCCACGCTGCCGTGGTGTAGGCGCTGTCGTTCGGGAAGATACGGCCGGTGTCGGTGCCGGCGGCGAGGACCAGACCACCGATGGCACTGCCGAGCGAGTATCCGACGCTGCGCACGACGTAGTTGAAGCTCATGGCACTGGACGTCTCGCTCTTGGGGGTGACGACCAGGATGGCGCCGGGCATGGCGGCCGAGAAGCTGCCGACACCGAAGCCCAGCACACTCATGGCCAGGAACAGCTCGGTCAGGTTCGACCGGGCCGCGGCAAAGAGGATGAACCCGCCACCGATGACGACAGCGCTGCCGGCCAAGAGCAAGGGGGCGTCGATCCGCTTGAGCATCGGAGGCGTGAGCTTGCCGGCAATGAACCCCAGCACGGAGAACGGGATGAGGACCAGCCCGGCGACGAAGGTGGTGATCCCGAAGCCGTAGCCGGCGCTGTGCGGCGTCTGCGCGTACCGGGTGATGAGCGTGAGGAGGATGTACATGCCGATCGCACCGACGAACATCGCGAGATTCGCTCCGGCAACCGCCGGGTGCCGGAGCGCCCGGAGATCGACCAAGGGCGCCTTACCGCGCAGCCCGGAGACGGTCCAGACGCAGAGCAAGAGCACGGCGACGACGGCCAGGACCACCGCCACGGTGAAGTGTTCGCTCCACAGGCTCTTCTGGCCGACAAGGAACAGGACGAGGAACAGTCCACCCGACAAGAGGAGCGCGCCCGCTATGTCCACGTGGGCGGAGCGGCCTTCAGGGGCTGTGGGTACGGAGCGCCAGGCGGCCAGGAGGGCAATGACGGTGACGAGCAGACCGAGGCCATAGGCGGCGCGCACCCCGCCGAACTCGGTGAGCAGGCCGGCGAGGGGGTAGCCGACACCGATCCCCATGATGGAGACCACCGAGACCAGGGCGATGGTGGGCGCGCTGCGCTCCTCGGGGAGATGGTCGCGGGCCACGCCCATCATCAGCGCCGTCAGGCCGAGCCCGATGCCTTGTGCGGCCCTACCGACGAGCAGCCACGCGAACGGCAGCGGTAGCACGGTGAGCGCACTGCCGGCGACGACGACCACCAGCGTGACGAGAATCGTGGCTCGTCGGTGTGGGCCGGCTCCGAACCGGCCGAGGACAGGGGTGGCGACCGCGCCGCTCAGCAGCGCGATGGTCAGCGTCCACTGCGCGCTGTCGAGTGAGACGTGGAACGTGGTCGCCACGCTGGTGATGAGCGGTGCCCCGAGGCTGGCGACCGCCGCCACGACCAGGGCGATGAATATCAGGGAGGGGACCAGCAGCCGCGTCTCGGAGTGCTCTCGGGTGGTGCTCATCGGCTGATCCCGGTCGTGATGTGGTCGAACAGGCCGGGACGGAGGCCAGTTTGGACCCCTTCCGCCCACGGCTCGTCCAGCTCGGCGACCTGGAGCGCGGCGCCGTTGTTGAGCGGCATCAACTGAGGGCTTACGCGGGGCCGTGAGGGCACCGTCACCTGCCGGGGAGCCGGACGCGGCAGGGCCGTTAATGCGGATTGGGTGGTCATGTACAGGACTTTATGTCCCGGAGCAAGCCGCCATCCAATCTTTGATCGTACTGATCTCGATAGCCGTAGGCTATCAACTGTGGAGATACAGCGGCTCGTTGCTTCATGACCGTTGCGGTGTGAGGCACTTCACACGTGCGGCGTCGGCTATGGGCGGAAGGTCCGCGACCGGGTGAGCGGGATGGGGCGAACCGAGCCGGCAACTGCGGTGGGATCACCGTCCGTTGTCATGGCTCTCGCACTCGGCCAGGGCCGACCCGAGATGCCGTTCGTCGAAGACGAGCATCCGCTCGGTGGCGTCTGTCGTCCGGGCGGTCGCGCCGCCCGCGTCAAGGCGAACACTGCGCACGAACGCAGAAACGGCTCGTCAGAGAGACTGACGAGCCGTTATGCGAGATCGAGGTCAGTAAGCGCCGTTGAGGAACGGGAGTACGTCCGCGGCATCCGTTATGCCGGGTGGCGGGCCGTCGACTCGTGTGCCCGGTAGCGCGTTTTGGATGATCATTGGTGTGAGTGTCGGGGTGGTGTTGACTTCGATGAAGTGGTTGATACCGAAGTTCTCTTGAAGGTCCATGATGGACTCGATCAGGTTCGCGGGTTTGGTCCAGATGGCGAGTGACGCGTTTCTGACCGTGTCGGATTCGACGATGGGTCGGCATTCGGTAGTGAAGTACAGCGGGGGGAGTACGGGCTCCACGGTTCGTTCTTCTTGCCGAAGGATCGCCTGGAGGGCTGCCGGCCTGAACAGAGGGGTGTGGATGGGGAGGAGGGCAGCGAGACGTCTACAGGAGACTCCTTGACGTTCCGCGTGACTCTCCAGAAGGTCCAGGTCGTCGAATCGGCCGCACACAACGGTTTGATTCGGGGTATTGATCATGCCGACGTGGAGGCCGTCTTCTGAGATCTGCCGACACATCGCCCGAGCGGTCTGCTGGTTCACCGCGAGGGCGAGCATTCCACCCCGCAGTGAAAGGCTTTTGGCTTCGAGGTAGCCCGTGATGAGAACATCGATCGTTTCTTCCACGGACATGAGGTCCGTGATCGCACTCCCGACATTGAATCCTGCGCCATGTCCGAGAAGGATGGCCGGCTGAACTTTCAGATCCAGTGACGCATATACGGAGTACGGGACAAGCGTGGCCGCAACCAGGTTGTAGACGTACTCCGCTTCCAGGCTGGGGGCCGGCCCGGGATCTTCGGCGGTGAGTCTGCGTGTTACGGGTGGCTGGCCGAGTTCCGCGAGCTTCTGGTCGGTTATCTCAAGGGCAGCGGCCACGCTCGCGTTCGTATGAGCCAGCGTGCGCAGGATCCCCGGAGGGTAAGGGTTGCTGAACGGCGGAAAAGCGAGGGCTGTCGTGAGCGGCATCTGTTCTCTCCCGGGATATCTGCCCGTTCGTAGTCACTAGGAAGTAGGGGCTGCTCCCACAGGTTATCCAGAAAACGGATTCGGCCTGTCTCACTGCCGAATCCGTTTTCTGGATGACTGGCATGCGGTTTAGCTATCGGCTTTGATCACTTGCTGGATCGCGGCCGTTTCTCACGCACCCCGACGCGGGGTTTGTCAGGACTGGCTGTCGGGGCGCAGGTGGTGGAGGACGGTGGTGGCGATGCTGGTGAGAGGTGCGGTCATGACTTCGGGCGCGGGGATCGCGCAACCGGTGTGGCGGCGGATGTGGCCGATGAGTTCGGTGGCGGTCAGGGAGTCGGCGCCGAGTTGATCGATGCGGCGGCTGACGTCGACGCGATCGGGTGTGGTGTGCAGACCCGAGGCCAGCCACGCAGTGAGAGCCTCGAGCAGTATCGGGCGGGCTTCCTCCGCGGTGGCAGCGGCCCGCAGGCGCGGCAGGAGGCTGTCGTCGGCGCCGGCATCCGGAGTGTGGACCAGCGTGGCGGTCCGGGGTGCGGTAACCGTGGGGAGGAAGGCCATGAGCGCCTGCTCACGGCCCCGGGATTCGGCGACGACCGCGGTGACCGTGGCGTCCGGGTGGAGAAGCAGCGTGTCCAAGCGGTCCAGTGCTTGGGATGAGGTCATGGGAAGGATGCCGTAATCGCTCATCACCGAGGTGATTCCGGTGCGGAGCACGTATCCGGCGTCGGAGATGGCGCCCAACTGCAGGACGGAGACGGGCAGGCCGTCGCGCCTGCGCTGGCGCGCGATGTTTTCCAGGGTGAGGCTGGCCGCGGCGTACGAGGCTTGCCTCCTGTTGCCCAGCAACGCAGCGAACGATGAGTACAGGGCGAAGAAGTCGACGTTGCGCCGGCGGGTGTGGGAGTCGAGGAGGAGCGCTCCGGTGAGTTTGGGGTTCAGGACGGTGAGGTAGCGCTCGACGGTCAGGTCGGTGACCTCGTCGTCATCGAGGACCATGGCAGCGTGGATCACCCCGGCGAGCCGGCGTCCGCTTGCGTCGAGGTCATGGAAGAGCTGGTCGACGGTTTTCGGGTCGGAGATGTCGACGGCGCGCGCGTCCACCTGGACTCCCTGGTCGTTCAAGCTGCTGACCAGGGCGGCGGCGTTGGGGTTGTGTGCGGTGCCACGTCGGCTGACGAGCGTGAGGTGACGCGCTCCCCGGCGGACCAGGTGCCGGGCGGTCTCGGCTCCGAAGCCGTCAAGGCCTCCGACGACCAGATAGGTTGCCGTGGGATCCAGCACCGGCGCCTCGGGGGCGCGATCGAGCAGGACCCCGTCGTCGAGGACGATGACGGTCTTCCCGGCCTCGTGACCGGCCAGGACGCCGTCCATGGCTTCGTAGATCTTGTCGGCCGAGTAGACCATGTGGGGCACCGGGCGGTATTCGCCGCTGTCGATCACCTTCTGCAGGTCCTGCAGGCAGCGATCTATCGTGAGTGAGGGCTCCTCGAACCAGCCGACGACATCGATGGCGTGAACGGTGGCGTCGCGGTCCAGGGGCGGCATGTGCAGCGCCGCCGGTGAGGGCGCGACGAGCGGTCCGACGTCGAAGAAGTGCCCCCCTGGCGCCAGGAGGTCCAGCGCACGCTGGCGCAGGTCCGCCGTGAGGGAGCTGAGATTGAGGACGACATCGACGCCGCCTTGGGCAACGTGCCGGACCTCCTCGGCGAAGCCGGGAGCACCCGAGTCCACCACATGGTCGACCCCCGGAAGGTGCAGCAGGGCGCGCAGAGCCGGCGTGGGGGCGCCGACGATGACGCGGCTCCCGGCCCGCCGGGCGAAATCGATGGCCGCCAGCCCCGTCCCGTCAGATCCACCCAGGATGAGAACGCTGTCGCCAGGGCCCAAACCGGCCAGGTGTCCCAGGACATGATGCGTGGTCAGCTGAGCTATGAGAAGGGATGCCGCCGCGGCGGAGGTGACCTGCTCGGGGAGCTTCACCACCCGGTCGGCGCGCAGGTTGATGTGCGAGGCCAGCCAGCCGCCGTGCGTGATCCCGGCAACCCGGTCTCCCGGGAGGATGTCGGTGACGTCGTCTCCGACGGCGGTCACGATCCCCGCGCCTTCGCAGCCGAGGTGGACGTCGCCCGGACGTGCGCCACGGGGCGGGAGCAGGCGCCCGGTGGCGAAGAGAGCGTCACGGCCGTTGAGGGCCGCGGCCTGCACGCGGACGGTGATCTCACCCGGCCCTGGGGCGGGGACGCTGCTGTCCTGCCAGACCAGCCTGTGGGGGGTGCCGGCTTCGCCGTAGACGGCCAGCGCAAACTGCTCGGTGGCGCCGTGGGCGCGTGTCTGCCGGGTTTCCGGCAGCGCCTGCACCCGCACAGCGAAGCGCCCACGAGGAGTGATCACGCATTCGTCTTCGGCATCGGGGTGGGTGATCTCGTACGCGACGTGGCCGGCCGCCTGCTGTGCCGACTCCGCGGTCCCGCTGACGACACGGATCCTGCGGACGGTCAGCAGCGCCTGTTCGTTGGCCAGGGTGCGGGTAGCACCCCACAGGGCCGCGCCAGTATGCGTCATCGGGGCGTCCAGGCTGTCCGCGGTCGTGCCCGCGACCAGCCACAGGGTGGGCTCGAGATCTCCGCCGGCCTGCGCACAGGCGGCTGCCAGGGCACTCAGCTGCGCGCAGGCATGGGCGGCGCGCGCGGTCGTCTGCTCGACCGTCGTCTGCTCGGTGTCGTCGGCGATCAAGACGATATCGACCGGCCCCGCGGCCGGCAGCAGAGCCGCCCAGTCCGTCTGCGGTTGGAGATCCGAGAGCACCACCTCGCGTGCTCCCGTGGCGGTCACGGCGGCTGCCACGAAGTCGCCCAGGCGCTCGGCAGAGCTGTCCCCGCTCTCAGTGATCAGCAGGCACGGGGCAGTTGCGCCGTCTGCGTCCTGGTCCTGCGGCGTGCTGTCAGGCTGAGCGCCCGTGGCGCGGACCGCCGCGATCACCGAGGCAGGAATGCCCTCGTATTCCGGCTGGGCGCTCAGGAATTCGCTGGCGGAGAACCCTGCTTGCTCCAGCACCGACGTCCACTGACTGCGCGTCAGCGCCGCGCCGGCCGGCCGCAGATCGGTGTCGGAGGAATCCCAGAAGGAGTCCAGGATGCCGAACAGCGTCGCGACGTAGGAGTTGGTGTGCAGTTCGAGGGCGACGAGCTGGCCGTTGTCGTCCAGGAGCGTGGCGGCGTTACGCATGCCCTGAGTGATGTCGGTCGTGGTGTGCAGGGCATTGCTCGCGACGACGAGATCGAAGGATCCCGCTGCGAACCCTTGCTCGGTCGGATCAACGCTCAGGTCGAGGGCTTGGTACTCGAGGAAGTTGAAGGCGGCGAACCGGGCCTCGGCCTTGGGGAAGAACGCCGAGGAGACGTCGGTGTACACGTAGTGCGTACGCTCGGGCGGCAGGTGGGGCAGGATGCGCGCGGTGAAGCCGCCGGTGCCGGCGCCGATCTCCAGGATCCGCAACGGCCGGTCGGCCGGCCAGTCGGCCAGGACGGCGCGGATGTAGGCCACCGCGGCATCGGACAGGTACGTGAGCCCTGGGTCGTGGTTGTACACCTGCGCCGCGATGGGACCGGATTCGCCGAACAGCACCTCCAGCCCCTCCATCTCACCGGTGAGGACGCTGGGCAGGCTGCGCCCGACCCACGCAGCGGCCTGCCACATCACGACGAGCTCTGGGAATTCGTTCAGCCTGTCCTGCAAAAGCTGCTCAGGCACCGGTGTTCCGCTCTGGCACCAGCCCCCGTCGGCACGAGCGGTCAGCAGCCCGTGCCGGGCCGCGATCGCCAACATCATCTCCACCAGCGGGCACAGGCTCTCCCTGACGCCGGCACTCCTCAGGTCGTCGAGGCTGAAGACCTGTCCACCGACCGGTCCGTCGACCTTGATCGCACCTCGTGCCACCGCGGACTCCAGGATGCTGCTCACCGCAGCCGCCATGTAGTGCGCGCTCAGCTGCCGAGCCCGTTCCATGTGGCCGTCATAGCCACGGTCCCGGAACGCGTCATCGAGCCGGGTGATGACCGGGCCGCACTCATCGATGACGCGTGAGGGCGCAGGGAGCGGACAGGGGGTGCCGGGCAGCGCGGTCATCCGCGGGCGTGCCCTGAGCACCTCGTTGTAGAGCTCGGGCGCGGGAGAACCGCTGTTCTCGATGCGCCGCGCGTATACGTCCCCCAGGTCGAGCAGGACCGTTCCGTCGGTGTCACAGACGGTGATGTCAGCCATGAGGCCGGTCTCGGTGACGGACGTCAGCCGCATGTACGCCATGACGGTGGCGGGCAGGGGACCCCAGACGCGGACGCTCCCCACCGACACCGGGAGGTGCGGTACGTACGATTGCGCGGAACCGGAGACGGCGCGAGCGGACAGCGGCAGCATCGCCTGGAGGCAGCCGTCGAGGAGAACGACACGGGCCTGATGCTCAGCGTCGGCGAACTGGTCTGTATGAAGCCTCGCCAGCCCTTCGCTGTCTTCGACAGTCAGCGTTGCCAGCGTACGGAATGCCGGCCCGTAGTTGAGCGATACCGCGGCGCAGGCCCGGTAGTGGTCGGACATGTCCAAGGGTTCGCTGATGCGGCCGGCGAGAGCAGCCACGTCCACCGGAGCAGGCCTGACATCGGCCAGGCCGCGCCACCGCCCGGTCACATGCTGGACGGCCTCGATGTCCTCACCGGTGTGCCCGGCGACGACGAAGGTCCCATCGGGACGGACGGTGGTGGTGGTGCGTACTGGAGCCGATCCGGGATCGCTGGGCAGGACCAGCGACCTGGCCAGGGAGACGTCGAGCAGTTCCACGGGTCCGCCGGACACCTCGCGGGCCGCCGACAGCGCCATGTCGAGGAAGCCCGTGCCAGGCATGACGACCGCGTCGCCGATCTTGTGATCAGCGATCCAGGCTGCGCTCTGCTCGCGCCCCCACGTCGGGTCGCCCGCGAGCAGGCGCCGGCCCAGCAGCGGATTGGACGGGGCCGGCTGTGTCACCGGCGCCATCTCGTGGTCGGACCACCACGAGGGGTCTCCCAACTGATAGCGCTGGCGTTGCCACGAGTAGGCCGGGACGTCCACGACGCGACCGCCCTGGGGGAAGAACCGATCCCAGTCCAGCTGCGCCCCGGCCGCGACCGCGTGCAGCACGGTGCCGCTCAGCGCCTGCGGGCCGGCGTTGATCCGGGTCAGCGTCGACGCCACCTCCACCGACGCTCCCTCATCGACGGCGATACGGCGCAGGTAGCCGCTGAGCGCCGGGTGGGGGCCGACTTCGATCAGAACGTCACAGCCGTGCTCGTCCCCGATGAGCGCCGCGACGCCCGCGGCGAACTGGACCGGTTCGCGCACGTTGCGCCACCAGTAGTCGGCGTCCATCTCGTGATCTGCGAGCGCGCGGCCGGTGACGGTGGAGACCATCGGGATCTCGCCCCGACCGACCTCGAGCTCTCCGAGGCCGTCCAGCAGCGGGCCGCGGACAGCATCCATGGCCGGGCTGTGGAAGGGGTAGTCCAGGCGCAGGAACCGCAAGGACACGCTGTCGCGAACACAGCGTTCCTCAACGGCCTCCAGTGTCTGGCTGTCACCGGCCAGGGTGACGTCGTTGCCGGAGTTCACAGCCGCGATCACCACACGGTCGCTCGCCCCCATCTCATCGAGCAACTGCTGAGCCTGCGCAGGCGACAGCGCCAACGCCGCCATCCGCCCGGTCCCGAAGGTGGGCGCCTGGGCGAGGCTGCGGTGCGCGATCACGCGACATGCCTGGGAACGATCCAGGATTCCGGCGCAGTAGGCGGCCGCGACCTCACCGACGCTGTGACCGACGATCCCGTGCGGTCGCACCCCCCGCTCGCGCAGCGACATGATCAGTCCGGCCTGCAGGGCGAACAGCATCGGCTGCGCCACCTCGGTCAGCGCCCACCGCCCGGTGTCCGGCGTCGCCATCTCCGCCTCGACCGACCAGCCCAGCAGCGGTTCCAGTTCGCGGCTGACGGCCCGGACCTCGGCGGTGAAGGCAGCGTCCTTCCCCAGCAACTCCGCACCCATCCTCGGCCACTGGGTACCGTTTCCGCTGAAAACGAACCCGACACGTCCGCGGGCCATGCTGGCGGCCGATGCCGCCTCGTCCGACGCGCCCTTCTCCGCCGTCTCCCGCAGTGCCTGCGCGGCCGCTGCGCCGCTGGAGGCCAGCACGGCCGTGCACAACTCACGGCGCTCGCGACGCCGCGTCGTGGTGAACCCGACGTCCACCAGGGCGGATTCGTCAAGGCCTTCCAGGTAGGAGGCCATCGCCAGCGTCGACTCCCGCAACGCCGCGTCCGTCCGGCCGGTGACCACGACCGGCACGGCCACACCCGGCTGCCTGCCCTCGGTCCCTTCAGCACCATCCCCGATGACGCCCGGGGCCGGCGGCGCATCCGGCAGCTCCAGCACCACGTGCGCGTTCGAGCCGCCGATACCGAACGAGTTGACCCCGGCGATACGCCGCGCGTCGGTCCCACCGTCCAGCGGCTTCATCGCCGTCACCGGGTCCAGTCCCAGCCCGTCGAAATCGATCGCCTGGTTCAACGGTTCCGCATGCAAGGTGGCGGGCACCCGCTGCTCGCGCAGGACCAGCATGGCCTTGAACAGTCCCGCCATGCCGGCCGCCGCTTCCAGGTGACCCAGATTCGACTTCACCGACCCGATGGGCAACGCCTTCCCGCCGCGCCGCCGTCCCAGAACCCGCCCCAGAGCCTCGCACTCCGTCGGGTCGCCCGCAGCCGTCCCGGTCCCGTGAGCCTCCACGTACGACACCTGGTCGGCGCGCACACCGGCCTCGGCGTACGCGCGCTCCAACATCGCCGCCTGCGCATCCGCACCCGGCATGGACATCCCCAGAGTCCGCCCGTCGGAATTGACCACCGAAGACCTGATCACCGCGTGCACCCGGTCACCGTCGGCCAGCGCGCGGCTCAACGTCTTCAAGAGCACGACGCCCGCGCCCTCCGACCGGACGAAGCCATCGCCGTCCTGCGAGAACGAGTGGCAACGCCCCGTCGGGGAGAGCATCGAGGCCTGGCTGGAGATGACGTGCCCGCCCGGGCCGAGCACGAGGTTCACACCGCCGGCCAGCGCGGCCTCGCAGCGGCCCGAACGGACCGTCTCAGCCGCCAGATGCAGTGCCGTCAGGGACGACGAACACGCCGTGTCCACCGTGTGGGACGGCCCATGGAAATCAAAGAGGTACGACAGGCGGTTCGCCGCACTGAACGCCCCGGTACCGGTGGGGGCGAACGAATTCATCACCCCGGGACGTCGCAGCAGCAGACCCCAGTAGTCCTGAACGGTCAGGCCCATCACGACCGCCACGTCCGAACCCGCCAGCAGCCGCGGATCCACGCCGCCGTCGTCGAAGGCCTCCACCGCGCACTCCAGCAGCAATCGTTGCTGCGGATCGATCTGGCCTGCCTCCTTCGGCGAAATGCCGAAATACTCCGGGTCGAACCCCCACACGTCCCCGAAGATCCCGGCCGCCCCGGTATACGCCTTCCCCGCTCGCACGGCACCGTCACTGACAACGAAATCATCGGTACTGAACCGGTCGCCGGGCACCGACGTCACAAGGTCCTGGCCGGTGGACAAGGCATCCCACAACCCGTCCAAGGTGGTGATCCCCCCGGGGAGACGGAGCCCCACCCCGATCACCGCAACAGGCTCCCCCGGCCCCTCGGCAATTCTCGCACCACTCATGTCGCCTCGCTCCTGGTTCGCCATCACTGCGCCTGCCTTTCACGTATCTTTTCCGCACGCGTGACCGCCCGCGTTTTTCATATGCGTGACCCCTTCGTTTCCGAACAGGGGATCCCGCAGTTGTTTACGCGGCTGCCTGTAATTCTCAGGAATTCTCAGAAGATACTCATACCGGCCCCCATGTGGGGACCAGCAACCGATGAAGAGTAAAGACGATCCGGCTTCAGCGGAGCCCGATCCACCGCACAATGTCCTCGCGGGCCTTCTGGCGCGTCACGTAAAAGGAACGCTGCCGCGTTGCCGGAAATGGGTCGGTATTCCCCGGAAACCCTGGAGGTGTCCTCACTCCAGGGCACGGGCGACTTGCGAGATCGGCTTGCCGATCTCCCTGGGCGGCGGAACCCGCCGCACTATCTCAAATGGATCCGTGCGCTCGCGCTATGACGTGCGCTCCGGTAAAGCCCTGGCCCTCAGTCGCATCTTGAGGTGACGCGGTCCCATTGAGGGGGTGATAGCCGGAGGCTTCTGTCCGGGGATGGTTTCCACGCGCCAGCGGGAAGCGATTTCCGTAAGCGCCAGCACAGCCTCAGCGATGGCGAACTGGTCGCCGATGCATTTGCGTGCACCGCCACCGAAGGGGAGATAGGCCTTGTTGCGCGGTACGGAACGCAGCATTTCGGCGTCCCAACGGTCCGGATTGAAGACGTCGGGGTCCGTGTAGTAGCGCGCCTGGCGGTGCACAGCGTAAGAGCTGTACGCGATGGTCGTCCCGGCCGGGATGTCATAGCCGCCCAGCTGGGTGTTTGCCGTGACCAGCCTGGTCCACAGCATCCCGGCCGGCGGGTAGAGCCGCAGCGTCTCGGTGATGATCTGGTTGGCAATTTTCAGGTCGGGCAGGTGGTCGAGGGAAACCGGCTTGCCGTCCAGGACGCGATCGGTCTCGGCCCACAGCCGCTTCTCGATATCCGGATTGCAGGCGATAAGGTAAAGCGCCCATGACATGGCGATCGCTGTTGTCTCCGAACCTGCCACCAGGAACGTCAGGACCTCGTTGCGGAGTTCGGCGCTGCTCAGCCGCTCGCCCTGGCTGCCGTCGGCCGGGTCATCGGGGTTGCCTGGATCGCGGGCCGTCAGGAGCGCCGAGAGCAGATCTCCACGGTCCTCCGGGTCCACCTGGGCCTTGGCGATAATGTCGGTCACGGTGTTGTGGAGTCCGGCCACAGCCCGCTGATAGCGCCGGTTGCCGGGGGTCGGAATCCGGTTCAGCAGCGCTGGGCTGAATGTCTGCCGGTACGTCGCGTGGAGTACCTCGATGGCGTCGCCGACCGTCTGACGCAGGTCCTCCGGGGACACCATCCCGCCGAGCATCGCCTGCAACATGTTGTGCATCGTCAGGCTCAGCATTTCCGCCGGCATGTCCAGGACCTGACCATCACGCCACGGGCTGGTCCGCAGGATTGTTCCCTCGGTCATGGCTCGGGCGTAGCCGGGAAGCCGGCTACGGTGGAACGCAGGCTGAACCAGCCGGCGCTCCCGTCGGTGCATGGCATGCGGGCAGGTCACCAGACCGTCGCCGAATACCTCCCTGGCCTTGTCGAACAGCAGACCGCCCTTGTCGTAGGTGCGATCGTTGAGATATATCTGTGAGATCAACTCCGGGTCACAGACCATCACCGCCTTAAGCGGGCCGACGTTGACGCGCATCATGTCGCCATCCGCGGGCAGCGAACGCAGGAATCCCCTTGGATCACGGAGTGCCTTCACCGCATGACCCACGACGGGGAGGCCTCCAGGCGCTATAGGAACGGTCTCGCTGGGATCTGCGGTGGTCCTCTTGCGTGCAAGCACGTTGCGCATGCGATCCTCCCAGGTGCGTCAAGGAACATTCAAGCCCATATGAAAAAAGGGCCGACAATGAATGGTTGAGCGTTTATTGATGCGACACAAATGAGCGCTTTCGCGGCGGTCAGGCTATCAGCATTCTCACCCATCTGGCCGGATCAATTACTAGAACGTCGCCTTGCTCACTTTCAGGGCTTTCAAAAGAGTCGCCTCGCGCCGATGCGCATACGAAAGGTGACGATGCGGATCACGGCGGGAGAGCACCGTGTCCACTCACTCGGACGGAATCACCCAGGTCACAGCATGTTCACCGTGATCGCGCCCCGGTGGGAATCCGAGGCCGGATACGCTGCTGTCGTATCAGGCCCGCGCCGCACAGCTGAATCGATGTGCGCCCCATGCGACCGTCGCGCGAGTGGACCGAGGCCGGGACCCTAATGCCAGCAGCACAAATTCTTCATTGAGCGCGGTATTCCGGTTCGCCTTCGATTCACCGTTGGACTGGTCCATGGAAACTCCCTCTGAGGCCGCCTCGGCGCCCACCGTAGAAGTTCCTGCGACACGGTGTACCGGTGTGGCAGGTAGATGACAGCCCAGAGGCACGCGCAAGGCATCCACTGACACGATCGTGCTCGACTCCGTGGCGGCCGCGCCCAGGCCGGCCGCCACGGACAGCAAGACCGCACCGAAGGGCGCTGCCGGGCAGGACCCGCGCGGTCGGTGCGGCGCCCGCCCGGAACTCGACGGAAGCCGCCGCAGGGTCTTGACGGCAACCGCCGAAGTAATGATCGAATAGCGTCGTGCGTCCGGGACCGAGACGCTTCATGGCTTCATGTTGGCGAGAACTGCTACTCAGACGGGGGCGGAAGTGCAGTTCGCAGTCCTTGGTCAGGTGCGGTGCGCTGTGCGAACGGCGATCCCTTGGCAATTATGAGACCCCGCCGCCGGAGCACCTTGTGCATCCTCTTACTTAATCGCCAGCGCCACGTCAGTGAAAAACATCTGGCTGACGCTCAACGTGCTGTGCGGCGAGCGGGCCTTGGGCGACATCCGGGCGGCCTGCTCGTGGTCCTACCAGCGTCTGACGAGCGCCGAGGCGCGCATGTTCCGCGTTCCCGGCGCGCACCGGATACGCGACATCACCGCCGACGACGCGGGCCAACCGGCCACCGGGCAGCACCAAGCCGGCATCTGACGCCAAATCAGCCTGCCCCGGGAGGCGCCGGCGGGGGCCGAGTACTTCACCGCGCGCCACGCGGCCCCTGCTGGAGGTAGTGCCAGGCCGGATCGACGGCCTCGATGCCGGGCAGGGACGCCGCGCCGCGCAGGACGCCTGGCAGAGACCGGCTCGGACATGACGCGGTTCCCGGGAGCGGTCCAGTCGCTACCAGCGCAGTGGCCGCTCAGGTGGCGGCCGGAGCAAAGGGACGAGGAGGAAGACCTTGAACAGGCAATCGCTGGCCAGGCTCCGACACCGAGTGCGGCCGGGAGCCGTTCCGATGCGGACCGACCTTGCCGTGGGAGAGGGAGACCGGGTGCCTCTGCCGTACCCGTCGGGATGGTTCTGCCTGGCGCTGTCCCGTGAGGTGCCGGCCGGCGCGGTGGTGAACCGGCGCTTCATGGGGCGCGATCTCGTCCTCTACCGCACCAGGGGCGGCGTCCTGCGGGTCGTGGATGCCCACTGCCCCCACCTGGGCGCCCACCTCGGCGCCGGGGGGGTAGTTGAGGGCGAGCATCTGGTGTGCCCGTTCCACCGCTTCGCCTTCGACGTCGAGGGATCCTGCGCCAAGGCCCCAGGCGGAGCCCCGCCCCGGGCGACGCTGGCGCAGTACACCGTGCGCGAGCGGGGCGAGATCATCTATGTCTGGCACGGCCATGATGCCGCACCGCCCGCCTGGGAGCCTTCGGAGCTACCTGATGACAGGTTCGCGCCCGCCGCCTCCTGGAGCACGCTCCTGGCCTCGCACCCACAGGAGGTCATGGAGAGCTTCGTCGACTACCAGCATCAGCCGATCGTGCACAACGTCGCCCTTCGTGAGGTCGCTCCGCTGGTAGATGAAGGGCCGTTGCTGCGCATATCCTTCGGCGCGGACATCAGGCTGTCCGTCCGCTTGGCGACCATCAAGGTGGAGCAGGGCGTGGTCCTGTCCGGCCCTGGCCTGGCGTCGGGGGAGGTGACGCTGCACCAGGTCGGGATGACGTTGGGGGTAGTGCTCACGGCGACCCCGGTCGGGCCATGGCAGACGCGCTTGCGTGTAGTCGTCATGACAGACGCCGCTTCGCGCGCGGAACCCTCCCGGCTCCGGAAGGCCGCCTCCATGTCCTTGTCCACGGTGGCGGGGCAGGCGCTCGTGCAGACCATTGCCCACCAGATGCGCCAGGATGCCAGGATCTGGAACTGGAAGCGGTACGAACCAGACCCCCGGCTCACCCCTGAGGAGAGCGCCATCGGCCACTACCGCCGTTGGGTGCGTCAGTTCTACCCCCCGGACACGTTGCCCAGCGAGACGTCGTGATCGCCGCTGACCTGGCACCGCTGTTCAGCTGATCGCCGGACGAGGCGGCTGAACGGGCGCAAGCTTCAGCCGCCCGCTCAGCCGCCGGGCAGGCTCCGTACGACGTACGTCATGTGCTGGAGGTTTCCGGCCCGCAGCCACTCCGTGGGCCCGCCCACACCCTCACCGGTCGAGAGCGGACCTTGCGCGCAGTCGCTCAGCCATTCCTCGCCCTGTCCGGCACCCGCTCCCCGGAACTCGGGCAGTTCGATGATCCGGCGGGCCGCACCGCGGTTGACGGCGATCCGGTCGGGCCCCCGGGTCAGCGTCTTGAACAGGAGGTACGAGCTGTCGGTGGTGTAGCGGAGCACGCCCCAGGGCGGACCGCCCTTCCTCCCCGGTGCCGGGGCTTGCGCCAGAGCACCCGGGGGTTGCACGCCGTAGTCGCCGTAACCGAGCAGCGGAGCATAGGCCCGGCCCGTAACGTGCACCTCATGCCACATGCGCCACTCCTCCCGTGGCTCCTGACACGATCCTGCTGCCAGCATGTCGGCGGTGACCCGGGGAAAGGCCCCGCCGAGCAGAACGGCGCTGCGCCAGACCGTCAAGGGCATCAGCGCGTCGAGGGCGCGCAGTGCCTCCTTGCCCGCGTCGGGTCGGTCGGCGAGAAGCGCGCCCATGTCGAGCAGCAGGTCCACGGGCACCTCCGGGCCGGTCCGGGCCAGCAGGTCCCGGACGTCGTCTCCGTGGCGCCCGTCCCACTCCCCCGTGACCCGCACCCGGACGCCCAGTCCGCGTAGGCAGCGCCGCGCCGTCTCCACAGCTGCCAGCTGCTGTGCCTTTGTCCTCTCCGGCCCGGTGACCGGCCGCAGCAAACCCAACTCACAGTAGACGGACAGCGCTTCGGCGAGGGCGGCGGTCTGGGCGTCCTCACCGAAAGGAGCGTCGACCCATCCGCCGTGACGGCTCACGGCACTCACCGGATCGACGTACTTGCCCACCATCATGGTGAGCGTCTCCGGGGCCGCTCCGGGCAACGGCGGCAGGTTCCACAGCGGCCTGATCGCGGCCCGAACGTCCGGCCACAACCGCCGGAAGGCCCCGACCGCATGCGGCCGGGCCGGCAGAACGGGAACATAGAGCGGTCCGGACATCGCGGCTCCCCCTCGGCACCGTCCGTGCACATCCCTTCCCGCCAGGGTCCGTTCGCCGCGAAGCGCGGGAAAAGAGCGCCGTTTCGGCCCGGATGGCCGATGTGTTCATGCACCTGGTGACGGTGTGCCTGGGCCTGCCGCACGACCTGGCCTGGGGGTTCCGGTGGTTGAGGGTGGCGAAGGACCGGGCCTGGGCTGCCGGTGCCTTCGTGTCCGCGCGAACGTGACAGCGACACGTTCACATATGCCTTACATATGCTTTACTTCTTCACTGCAACGACACATCTTGACATCCACACCTTTGAACGGAAGGTGCCGTGGCGATACCTCATGCCCGAAAAGCAGTGTTAACCAGCCTTGTTGGCGCAATGTCGCTGTCGGCGGTGATGGCCGGCCTGACCATTGCGCAGGCCGCCGCGCAGGCCGATCCGGCCCCCGCGGCCGCAACCGAGATGCCTTCCGCCGTCGAGGACTTCGGCTATCCGAACGCCGCGCGGATCCTGCAGGATCAGAAGATCACCCTCAAGCGGGGTGACGGTCACATCGTGCTGACCGGCTGCGACTCCCCCTACGACATCATGGTCAAGTCCCGTACCGGCGCCGGGGAATTCTGTTTCGCGGTCCGTGGCACCAAGGGCTACTTGACGATGGAGTTGGCCGACGCCTTCGGCATATGGACCGTGGGGCACCCGGTGCAGGCCAAGATCACCGCTGACGGTAAGGAAACCGTCATCAACGCGCCCAAGAACGACTACAAGCCGTTGGGCGAGGCCGGCAGCTCCGAGAAGCGCTCGGTCCTTGTGGAACTCCGCGTCACCAGCTGACGCCGTCCTGCGGCAGCACCTCCGGGCAACAAGTGGGCAGGGGCCCGCTGTTCAGCGTGCGTGCCCGGAACTGCGCCACCTCTTCGATCGAACAGAAAGTGTCAGTGATGGGCAGACGTTCGCGCGCCGCGTGGATATCAGGATTATGTGCCGCCTCCCTCATGACGAGCATGCCGGCGTACGCAGTCTCCGGAGGCGGCGCCGCCTCGGGCGGGGCCTACACGTTCGCCGTGAAACTCGACATCGGTGAGGGCAAGCGCAGCTGCTCGGGCGCGCTGGTGGACAAGCAGTGGGTGCTCACCGCCGCGAGCTGCTTCGCCGACGACCCCATGAGCCCGAAGGTCACCGAGGGCGCCCCGAAGTGGAAGACCGTGGCGACCGTCGGCCGTACCGACCTGAGCGGTTCGGCGGGAACCGTCACCGACGTCACCCAGGTGGTGCCCTATCCGGGGCGCGATGTGGCGCTGGTCCAGCTGGCCAAGTCGGTCGGCGATGTGACGCCCGTGGCCGTCGCCTCGGCTCCTCCAGCGCAGGGTGAGGAGTTGAAGGTCGTCGGCTTCGGCCGGACCGCGACCGAGTGGGTGCCCGACAAGCTGCACACGGCCGCCTTCACGGTGGACGCGGTGCAGGACGGGAAGCTGGGGATCACCGGCAGGAGCGCGGCCGTGTGCCCGGGTGACACCGGCGGTCCGGCGCTGCGTGAGAGCGGCGGCCGGACGGAGCTCGTCGCCGTCAACAGCACGTCCTGGCAGGGCGGTTGCCTCGGTACCGACCCGGCCGAGACCCGCACCGGCGCCGTCGACGCCCGGGTGGACGACCTCGCTGCCTGGATCAAGCAGGTCCGCTACCGCCCGGTCTTCGCCTCCGCACCGTGGGAGAAGGCCACCCACATCGCCTCGGGGTACTTCACCGGCGGCTCGGCCGGCGGCACCCGGCACATGGACATGATCGTGCGCTGGTCCGACGCGGAAGTCACCCTCTACCAGGGCTCCGACGACAAGGACGCCCGTCACCCCTTCGCCGCCGAGTACCAGCTGGCCAAGCCGCCGGCGCCCGGCAAGACCAGCATCTGGCAGCACGCCAAGCAGATCACCGGTGCCAGTTTCAGCGGCGGTGCGGACGGTCTGGTGGTGCGCTGGGGCGATGGTGAGCTGACCCAGTACACCCATGTCGACGCCAAGGGTTTCCATGGGGAGAAGCAGCTCGCCAAGGCCGAGAACACCCTCTGGCCGCACGTCACACAGATCGCCGCCGGCCGCTACTCGGCGAACCAGCAGCGGGACGATCTGCTCGTGACCTGGGACGACGGCCGCGTCACCCTCCACCCCGACCTGGACACCAACGGCGTGGCGGACAAGGCGCGGAAGGTGCTCGTCAACAAGAACACCACCTGGACGCACGCCACCCAGATCAGCGCCGGTGAGTTCACCGGCAAGAAGACCATGGATCTGCTGGTGCGGTGGTCGGATGGCGAGGCGACCATCTACCCGGGCGTCGACGCGGCGGGATTCCACGGCGAGGTCAATGTCCGGCCGGAGAAGCCCTACTGGACCAATGCGACCGTGATGAGCGCCGGTGCGTTCGTCGCCAACGACCGGGCCAACGACGCCATTGTCCGGTGGGCCAACGGGTCGGTCAGCCTCTTCCCGGGTGTGGACGCCGCGGGAACACACACGGAGATCAAGATCGTCGGATGAGGCGACGCCGCGTGCTGCGACGGGCGGGATTCTCCCCGTCGCAGCACGCGGCACGGACGGCACATCCCGGCTGGCCAGGTCAGATCGGCCCGCCCTCCCCACCCCGACACCCCACGGAAAGCTCCATGAGACGCATACCTTGGATGCGCGTCACCCTTGTTGTTCTGTGCGCATCACTGGTCGTCACCGCCCCGGCGACCGCCCTCCCCCATACGAAGCCGGCTCCCCCTGGTGCCGTCGGCCGCACCACGATTCAGGCGGGCACCGGGCACGATCCCGTCCACGACGTGCAGGCGGAGCAGTCCGACAAGGCTCGGGAGGCACAGCGGTACTGGACGCCGGAGCGCATCCGCGACGCCGTTCCGGTGGATGCCGCGCAGTCCCGTAACACGGATACGCCATCGCGGCCGGCCCCTGGACAGCGGCAGCGGCACTCGCTGGCGAACGAACCGACTCGCCAGGTGCCCGAAGGTGTCGCCACGGTCGGTGTGTTCTTGATCCGTGCCACCGACGGCTCGCCCACCCCGGACCAGTTCTGCACCGCCGGTGCGGTGGCCTCGCCGACCAAGAGCCTCGTCATCACCGCGGCTCACTGCCTCAAAGGCGACCACCGCCACCAGGACTTCGCGTTCGTACCCGGCTACCGCACCGGAACATCGACGGCCGGGCAGGCGGGGGAGGCGCCCTACGGGATCTTCCCGGTCCAGGAAGACAAGATCTGGATCGACGCCCGATACCGAGGAGCACAGCCGGACGACGACGTCGACTTCGCCTTCCTGAGCGTCGGCCCGAACGTCCGAGGGCAGCTCCTGGAGGACGCCGTCGGACGCGGCAACGAACTGACCTCCGTCCCCACAGCGAAGCTCGCACGCAAAGCCGTGACGCTCGTCGGCTATCCCGGTGGCCAGAAGACTCCTCTGCAGTGCACCCATGACACCACCGCCTTCCAGGGCCGGTTCATGGAGATCAAGTGCGAGGGTTTCCGCTCCGGCGTCAGCGGTGGCCCGTTCCTGGAGGACTTCGACGGTCGACGCGGTAACCTCACCGGCATCATCGGCGGCTACCAGACCGGCGGTCTCCACGACCACACCAGCTACTCCTCCCAGTTCGACGACGACGTCCTCCGGCTCTACCGGCAGGCCGTCACGGGCCAGCCGTCGGACCCGGATCCTGACACCGGCACGTCCATGGGCTCCGCCGAGACGTGGACCCACGCCCGGGGCATGACGACCGGCCGCTTCCTCACCGCCTCGATCCGCAACAACGTCAGCGACCTGATCGTGCGCTGGTCCGACGGCGAAGTCTCCCTCTACCCGGGAGACGGCGCATACGGATTCGGCAAGGACACCCAGCTCGTCAAGGACAAGGCCTGGCAGCAGGCCGCGGTCATCACCTCCGGGGACTTCACCGGTGACGGGTACTACGACCTCCTGGTTCGCTGGACCGACGGCAGGCTGACCCTCTACAGGAACGTCAACGAAAAGACCAAGCTGACGGACAAGGTGGAGCTGCAAGGGCCCAACGGCACATGGACCCACGCGAGCACCATGGCCGCCGGCCGCTTCGGCGGCGGCAACACACGCAGCGACGACCTCATGGTCACCTGGACCGACGGTGAAGTGACGCTCTACTCCAACGTCGACGCCAAGGGGCTGCACGCCGAGAAGCAGCTCGTCAAACCGCCCGACACCACCTGGCCGTACGCACGGGACGTCGCAGCGGGCGACTTCCGCTCCCCAACGGGAGACCAGGACGTGTTCGTCCGCTGGCACGACGGTGAGGTCACCGCGTACGAGAACGTCGCCGCCGAAGCACTCGGGCGCGAACACCGACTGCGGCCCGCCGAGTCCCCATGGCGCCACGTCTTGCTGGCCACCGTCGGCTCCTTCGGAGGTCCCGCCCGCCAGAACGACGTCGTCGCCCTCTGGCCCGGAGGGAAACTCACCCTCCACCCCGACACCTCCAGCGCGTCCCTGCCCGCCGAACGTGTCCTCGTGAGCCCGTGACCAGGGGGTCTGCGCACCGCTGACGTGGTGATGGAGCCCTCGGCGTGCGCCGAGCATTTCGCCCCCCTTTGGTGCGCACCGCTGTTCACGCCCCCTTGGCGTGCACCCGCCCGCTCAACGCTGCGCCCTGGAAGCCCGTCCACCCCTGACGCACGTCCGTGCGTGCGTGCCCCCTTGAGTCGAACTGATTTTCCAGGTGCCTGGGATTACCACCGATCGCCATGCAGGACAAGAGAGGACAAACCTGATGAGACTGAGACCCGGCTCAACCACGGGTAAGCCGATCCGCGGAAGCGGAGCCTTATCCCGAAGGAACGTACCGTCGCGGCGTCGTGGCACATGGGCCACGATGCTGTCGGCCTCGCTGGTGGCGGGACTCTTGGGAGCCGGGCCGGCAGCGGCGGACGGCAACGACGACGACCTGCGCTTCGTGCGCGCACGTGTGGTCGACTACTGGACGGATGGCGGTGCCGGGGTCAAGGAGGCTGCCGAGCAGGCGCTTCTTGGTACGGATGAGGACCTCGAGACGTTCCTTGACCAGAGGGACAGGATCGAGTTCGACGACGACTACGTCGATGCGAGCCGGATCTTCAATGCCGGTGGTCCCGCGGTACGCGAGGCGGCCAAAGCCGCCCTGAAGAACAGCACCTCGGAGCACCCCGAGCCGCTGCGGGCGTTTTTGAAGGACGGCTGGAAGGCTCCGCTGGAGGAGGACCAGGAGGTCGAGGTCTCCCGGGTCATCAACTTCGGCGGAAACGGGGTCAAGGACGCCGGCAAGGCAGCCTTGAAGGGCACCCGCGAAGACCGTGCCAAGTTCCTCGCGGAGGGGCAGTACACGGCGCGCGAGAAGGACAACGAGGTCGAGGTCTCGCAGCTCGTCAACTCGGGCGGCCCGGCGGTCAAGGCAGCCGGCAAGGTCGCGCTCAAGGGCACGCCTGACGACATCGTCGAATTCCTCGAAGTGGGGCAGTTCGTCGCGCGCAATCGCGACCAGGAACATGCCACCATCGCCCAGCTGACCGAGCAGGCCACCCTGGCGGGAAAGCGGGCCAAGGACGCGACCGAGAAGGCGCAGGAAGCCTCCACGCGTGCGATCGAGGCGTCGGAGCTCGCGAAGGAAGCCGCGCTGAAGGCGGCGCGGGAGACCAACGCCGCGAAGAACGACTCCCAGCGGGCGGCGGTCAAGGCCAAGCAGGCCGCCGATGCTGCGCGTGCTGCCGCCTCCGCGTCGCAGACGGCCATCAGCGCGGCCAACGCCGCCAACCGCTCGGCCCGGATCGCCGCCTTCGCAGCGGCGCAGACCGCCGCGGCGGCCGCCAACGCCGCCGACGCGGCCAACGACGCCTACAACGCCTCGATCGCGGCCGCGTCCGACGCGGGCCGGGCGGGCGAAGCCAGGGACATGGCGAAGAAGGCACGGGCGGCGGCCGCCCTCGCAAGGGACTCCGTGGAGGCGGCCAAGCAGGCCGGTGCGGCCTCGCTGGCCGCCGGCGCTGCCGCGAAGGCCTCCCGCAGCGCCAGCAGCAACGCCAACGCGGCGGCGGACGCGGCCGATGAGGCCAACAACTACGCCGAGGCCGCGGGCATCCACTCCGGCGAGGCGAAGGCGGCGGCCGCGGAGACCCGCCGCCATGCCCACGAGGCCGACCGTGCGGCCAACGCCGCCGAGGCCCTGGCCAGGAAGTCCGCCGGCGCCGCCGACGAGGCGCGCGAGGCCGCGGAGTCCGCAGCCACGCATGCCGACAAGGCCGCGACGGCCGCGGAAGAAGCAGCCAAGCACGCCGGTGAGTCAGCCAAGGCGGCTGAACAGGCCAAGAGGCACGCGGCCGCGGCGAAGCGGGCGGCAGATGCGGCCGAGTCGGCGGCGGCGACCGCCAAGAAGGTCTTCACCATCGCCCGTGAGGCCGAAGCGGAGGACCTGACCACCCGCACCGGTGCCGCCATCGAACGCGCCCGCTCCCACGCGGTACAGACCGCCACCGTCACCTCCGCCTCCGCCGCGGACCTGGTCGAGGCCCGTTCCCTGGACACCACGGCAGCCGAACTGGCCACCGAGGCCGGCAAGCCCGACGCCGACACCAAGGCAATCGCGAAGAAGGGCCGCGTCCTCGCTCTCAAGGCTCTGAAAATCCGCGGCTCCTGGCACCAGGAGGCCGCCGCCAGAGCCCTGTCCGGACTGGACGACGACGTCGTGGAGTACCTGCGCACCGGGTGGAAGCAGGCCGCTCAGGACGAGATCCGAGAGCAGGTCTCCCAGCTCAGCACGCAAAGCCCCTACGAGGTCGTGCGCAAGGGTGCTGCAGAGGCGCTCAAGGGCACAGACCAGCAGGTCAGCGACTTCTACACCACCGGCCAGTACGACGTGGCCGTCACCGACTACGCCGTGCGCGTCTCCCAGATCAACAACGCCGGAGGCCCCGGTGTGAAGGAGGCGTCCAAGGCCGCCCTGGCCAACGGCAAGGGCAAGGTGCTCGCCGCGTTCATCAGCAACGGGCAGTACGCGGCGCTGAACTCCGACGAGCAGGTCATCGCCTCCAAGCTCGTCAACAGCGGCGGCCCGGAGATGAAGGCCGCAGCCAAGATCGCCCTGGCCGATTCCGCCGACCAGCTGCACGACTTCGTCCAGGTCGGCCAGTACATGGCCGACCGCAAGGACAAGCTCGCCGGCACCCATATCGCCCAGATGCAACGCCTGATCGCCGAAGCCTCCGGCGTAGCGGCCAAGGCCAGGTACAACAGCTGGAAGGCGGCGGAGGCCGCCGCCAAGGCCGACGACGCATCGACCGATGCCGACAAGGCCGCGGACGGGGCGAAGACGTCCGCCAAGCTCGCCAAACAGTACGCCGACGACGCCGACAAGGCCGCCACCAGCGCCGAGAGCAGCGCAGCCCAGGCAGCCAAGTCCGCCAAGACCGCCCGCAGCGCCGCCAACACGGCCGACCGTGACGCCGACGCCGCCGAATCCACCGCAGCCCAGGCGGAGTTCTCCGCCAACTACGCGCGCAACTCTGCCTACCTCGCCACTTCGGCAGCCGACGACGCCCGCGCTGCCGCACTCGACGCCGGCAAGAGCGCCAAGGAAGCCAACACCCTCGCCAGCCAGGCATGGACGGCGGTGAAGAAGAAGCGTGAGAGCGAGGTGGCCGAGGCACGCCGTAAGGCAGAGGAGGCCCGCAAGGAGCAGGAGAAGCAAAAGGCCAAGAGGCCGCACTGCGTCGCTCGCACCGGCAACGAGATAGCCGGTCTCCTGCCCTGCGTCATCTCCGGCGGCGACGTCACTCCCGTCATCGACCCCACGCTGACCGCCGTGGTATGGGAGATCACCGGCCTCAACGACCTCAAAGAGTGCATCAAGAACCCCAACTTCGGAGCATGCACCGCCTTCGCCATTTCCGTCCTCCCCGTCGGAAAGCTCAAGCTCCTCAAGAAGCTCGGCGAAGGCATTGAAGACATCTCCGAGAGTTCACGAGTCGCCAAGACGGCGAAGTGCTTCAAGTGCTTCCTCGCCGGCACCAAAGTACTGATGGCGGACCACTCGAAGAAGAATATCGAGGCGGTGCGGATCGGGGATTCGGTGATCGCCACAGATCCGGTGAGCGGCAAGACGGTCCGACGAGTGGTGACTTCGCTCATCACCACCCAGCACGACAAGCGTTTCAATGACCTGACCCTCGCCACTCCCCAAGGGAAACGACACCTCACCGCCACGAACGAGCATCCGTTCTGGTCCCCCTCACAGCACGACTGGGTCGAGGCCGCCCGCCTCCGGCCGGGCATGACGCTCAGAACGGTCGATGGCAGTGCGGTCAGGGTCGAGGGAAACCGCCCCTTCTCCAAAAATGCCAGAACCTACAACCTCACCGTCCAAGGTCTGCACACGTACTATGTGTTCGCCGGCGCGACTTCGATCCTCGTGCACAACGCCGGCGAATGCCCGGTCGACGGGCTGCCCCACGGCGCCCTGGGGGAAGCCGCCACCTTGCAGAGGCTTCAGAAGGCCGGGTACACCAACATAAAAAGCGAGGTCCGGTTCAAGAACAGTCGCGGCGACGTCTTCAGGGCCGACTTCGTGGCGCAGGACACGGCGGGAAACTGGGTGGCAGTCGAGGTGAAGACCGGAAAGGGAGCTTCCCTGACCGACAATCAGCGCCTAGGGTACGCAGAACTTGGCCGCACCGGCGCGGTGTTGAACACGAATCGAGTACCCGGCCTGACGAAGGGCGCGACGGTTAAGATGAAGGTGGAAGTGGACTTGTGGCGGTGCCCTGCCTGCGATCCCTAGTCTGCATCTGCTCAGGTAGGACGACGAGAATCCGGGAGGCATTCTGATGGGGGAGGTATTCTGATGGGGTCGAAAGCGGCCGTGGTGGTGGTTGCCGAGGGGGATCCGCGAGATACTTTTCGGTCCATGCCGGAAATCCGGTTCTCCAGGTCGAAGGCCCTGGCCGAAAGGGTCCTCGGGACCGCGGTACGCGAGACGGAACCTCTCCCCCTCGATCTCGCGGTCTGGCCTGATTCGGGTACCGTCTGCACGGCATCCCTGCCCGGGTTCGACGTCATCTGTTCCCGTGAACTCGCACAATCCAGCCCGAGCCGCCTGACCGAAATGATCGCCAAGTGGGCGACCGGAGGACGCGCTTACGGTGTATTCATGGACAGCGCCGAAGACTGGTCGGCCTTCGCCGTGTGGTCGCGTGGCGATCTGGTTCGCGCCGTAAGCCTGAGCCCTGGCTCCGGGGTCATCGAGGACATAGGTGATCGACTCGCCTTCGAGGTGCCTTTCTGGGAGGGGGAGCGACGCGTACGCCACACGCCAGACTACGCACTTCCCTTTCATCCGATCGACCTCGGAAATGAAGCACTGAAGGAGTTCTTCGGCTTCATTCTCGAAGGGCACGAAAGTGCCGATTGCCTCGACCCCGAGGAGATCGAACTTCCGGCCTTTCGGGTCGCTTCGCAGGCGTGATCCTCACATCGGACAGCTGCCCTCTTACAGGCGCGAGGAAGCTCTGCGGGACAGCACCGCACCCAGCATCGTTCGCCCTGTTGCGCCGCGCCGCCCGGAGGTGATCCGGGCGGCGCGGGGCGCATCATGCCGCGGGTTCGGCAGCTCAGCGCCAACCGCCCCCTGCGGCAGGCGTGGCGCGGAGCAGGTAGCCGGAGAACCAGGTGGGGAAGGCCCGTCGCAGCGTGCTCGGTCCGGTCAGAGTGACGGCTCCTGAGCGCAGGAGCGGGGCCCATGGGGTCTCACCGAGCCAGTAGCGGGTCAGCGCCTCCAGGTCGGCGTCCACTCGCAAGGCCACCTCGAAGCCGCCGTCGTCCGTGCACAGGTCGATCTGCGGCCGGGCGATGTGCAGGAAGTACGGCCCGCCCTCGGTTCCGCGGAAGCGCAGTTCGACGATGGTCCGCCGCTCCGGCAGGTGCTCGGTCACGGTACGGCGGCGGATGTCCCACACGAGGGCATCGGGGTCGAGGTGTTCGGGCCGCAGGCCGCGCCGGTCCCAGTGCATGGCCCAGCCGCCCAGTTCCCGCACCACCGGCGCCAGATTCTCGCCTGCCTCGGTGAGCCGGTAGCCGCCGTCCTCCCGTGACACGATCCCGGCCTTCTCCAGGGTCTTCAGGCGCGTCGACAGCATGGTCCGTGAGATGCGCGGCAGGCCCCGGCGGATGTCGTTGAAATGCCGCTCGCCCAGCAGCAGCTCCCGTACGACCAGCAGCGTCCACCGCTCGCCCAGGACTTCCAGCGCGCGGGCGACCGCGCAGAACTGCCCGTATCCACTCATGCGGCCCACGGTAGCGGTCCAGAATCCGTACTTGTCGTGGCGTGGAAGCGCTCTAGCGTTACTGCCATGAGCAGCGAAAACACCACAACCACCGCTCCTTCCAGCCTGGACTTCCTGCGTTCGATCATCGAGGGCCGTACGCCACAGGCACCCATCTCGCACACGCTCGGCTTCACGCTCGTCGGCGCCGAGCCCGGCCGGGCGGTCTTCGAGGGCGGAACCGGCGAGCATCTGTACAACCCGATGGGCACCGTGCACGGCGGCTACCTGACCACCCTGCTGGACTCGGCACTCGGCTCCGCGGTCTTCAGCCGCCTGCCCGCCGGTACGGGCTACACGACCGCACAGCTCAACGTGCATCTCATCCGGCCGGTGACCGCCCGGACCGGAAGGCTCCGGGCGACCGGCACCGCCGTCCACGTCGGGCGCACGCTCGGCACCGCCGAGGCCCAGGTGGTCGGCGTCGACGACGGGAAGGTGTACGCACACGCCACCACCACGTGCGCGATCTTCCCCGTCCAGTCGGAGCGGCTCCACGGGTGAGGGCCTACATCACCACCCGGTAGAGAGCCGCGAGCGCGTCGTCGATGGGATGGGGCTGCGGCCTGCCCGAGGAGTCGAGCCGGTTCCACCTCTGCAGGTTCACCGCGACGGACATCCGCCGATGGCCGTCGGCGCTGGTCATGGCCAGTGCTCCAGCACCCCAGACCGTGCCGCCATGGCCCCAGTAGGTGCCCCGACCGGGAGCCTCCATCGGGTGCAGGCCGAGGCCGTAGTCGATCGTTCTTTGCTCCTGGGAGACGACCGGGACGGTGCGTTGCATCTGCGCCAGCGACGACGGGCTGACGATCTCGCCGGCGAGCAGCCTGCCGAAGAAGCGGTTGAGGTCCGTGACGGTCGATATCAGCGAGGCCGTCGGCCCCACCCATGACATGTCGTAGACGCTGTAGTCGCGCGGCGGGTCGATCATGCCGAACCACGCCTCGTAGATCTGCGAGTGCGGCCCGTCGACGGACAGTCCGGCAGGGAATCCGGTGTCCCGCAGCCCGGCACGTTCGATGACGTTCCGGGTGATGTACTGCTCGGCCGTGGTACCGGTCACCTCTTCCAGGAGTTGGCCGAGGAGCAGGTAGTTGGTGTTGGAGTACACCCCCGGCGTCTCGCCCGGGGCGCGGACGGGAGGTGCGGTGACCCCCATCTCGATCAGTTCGATGGGGTCGAACCGCGTGAACCGGTGGTCCTCCAGGCTCTGGGGGCGGGTGTCCGCGACCACCGGGTACGCCTTGAGGGAGGGGTAGGCGTACGGGAGGTACTCGGCGAAGCCGCTGGTGTGGTTCATCAACATCCGGACCGTGATCGCGTCACCGCGTTCTTTGGGAACCAGCCGCGGAAGGTACCGGCCGATCGGCAGGTCGAGACCGATCTGGCCGCTCTCGACCTGCTGCAGAACCGCGGCGGCGGTGAAGGTCTTGGTGATGCTGCCGACGCGGTGCCGCATGTCGGCGGTGACGGGGCGACCGGTGGTGACATCGGCGACCCCGGCGGCGCCGCGCCAGACCTGGTCGCCGTCGCACACCTCGGCGAACAGGCCCGGCATACCGGCGCGGTGGACGTTTTCCATGGCGGCGTTCAGCTCCGCGGGATCCAGCGGGTTCCTCACGACATGCGTCCTTTCGTAGTCCCCGGGGTGAGCCGCACGCCGGCCGCCTGACCCGGGTAACAGGGCACGAGTGGCACGCCGGCCCGGCCGCTTCCGGGCCGCCCGGCACTCTCATGTCCTCATTATGCACGCGGTGCGTGCAACACCAAGTGCATAAGTTAGACTGAGCCTCGGCGAGAGGGGCGAGATGGCAGGCAGAAGACGGTGGTCGACCGAGGAGATCCTGGATGCGGCGGCGGAGCTGCTGCGTACGAGCGACGCCGAGTCGTTCAGCGTGCGCAAGCTCGCCGCGGCACTCGGGACCGATTCCTCCAGCCTCTACCGGCACTTCCGCAGCAAGACCGAACTACTGCGCGCGGTCGCCGACCGGATCCTGCTGGCCGCCATGGACGGCCACCGCCCCGAGGGCGACTGGAAGCAGCGCATCACGGCCCTGGCCCTGCGCTTGAGGGAGGCCTTCGGTCAGCAGCCCCAGCTCGCCGCGGTCTGGGGACGCTACGCGTCGAGCGGCGCCGGCTCCCGGCTGGTCATGGAAGAGGTGCTGCAGGCCCTGCGCGCCTCGGGACTGCCCGACGAGGAGATCCCGGCGCGCTACCACCGGATCGCGATCCTGATCGCCGCGTTGATCGCCTCCGAGGCCGGGGTCAGTACCGTCACCCCTGGAGAGCGCGAACAGGGCATGGAGCTGTTCCGCGTCGCGGTGCTCGGCGCCGACCCCGAACGCTTCCCCGCCCTGGCCCACTTCGCCCGCGACGTCCGTCCCCTCGGGGCGGACCGCCGCGCCGCGTTCGAAGAGCTCCTCGCCGCCCAACTCACCCACATCGAGGCCTCGATCCGCCCCAGCTAGCCGACTGGCTCGCGGGTGTCGGAGATCCTGCGGAGGTACACCGCCACCGCCGGCCCGGAGGAGAAGCGGAGGCGGCGGTCATCGCCGAGCACGGTTGCGCGGGGCTCCGGCTACTCGCCGGTGACGCCGTCGGCGAGCTCCCGGACGATGTCGAGTTGCCCGACGTGCCTGGCGTACTCCTGGAGCAAATGGAACAGCACCCAGATCAGCGTCGGCCGCTCCTCCTCGGGCGGGACCCGGCCCCCGAGCGTGGCCATCCGGTCCTCCAGCCGTGCGCCGGCGACGATCGTGCGGGACCGCTCGCACTGGGCGCGGAAGAAGGCCGTCACCTCCTCGACGGTCTCCCCCGCCTCGACACGCCATCTGCCGCCACGGCCTTCCATATCGCCCCACGGCTGTTCGACCTGCCGGCCGGCGAAGCCCCACTGCAACCAGCGCAGCTCCACATGGGCCAGATGCTTCAACAGCTCCAGCGGTGCCCAGCCGGAGGGCAGCCGACTGCCCCGCAGTTCCTCGTCGGTGAGGCCGTCCAGCTTGCGCAGCACGGCGTCACGGTAGAAATCCAGATAGCCCGCCAACAACTCGGCCGGGCAGGTGAGCGTGACATCGGGCTCCGCCGGGGGCTCGGCTTCAGCAGTCATGGCAAGTGATGTTAAGCGGACCCCCCAGGCACGCCGCCCGCGAAGCGCCCCGCCCTTCGATGACCCGGTCAAGGATGCGTACCGGGGCTTTAGCGCGGCGCAGACATGGGCTGGCCCCCTGGCAGACGTGTCATGCGGGGTGCGGTTGCCGCAACTGGCTCCGAACCCTGAGCGTGGCGTCGGTCAGTTCGTTGGTGTCCATCACGTCGGACCCGATGCCCACCCCCTGCTGCTGCACGATGCCCACAGCACTGGTGTCACCCCACACGCAGCGGGTTATCGTCACGTCATTGTCGAGGCCGTGCTTCGGCTGCATCATGACGGACTCGCACATCATGAGGGTTCCGTCGAACGTGTCGCCCTTCCACGCGGTTTTCTTGGTCCCTTCGATGACCTCGATCTTGGCCCCGAGCGCCTTCGCGTTCTTCTTGTCGTCCTTGTGCATGCGCGTCAGGACCGCGTCCACCGAGTCGGTCGGGTTGGTGACCGTTCCCTGGATGCCGATGACGGTCATCGTCGGCTGCTCCTTGGGGTCACCGACCGGGGTCATGTAGGAGGCCCCCCGGGGGAAACCCTTCTTGATCCCCAGCTTCTTGACCTCGTCTATGGACGTCAGGCAGTCGGAGTGCGGGCAGACGTTGGGGATGTCCTTCTTCTTGTAGTACTCGCCGAGGAGCTTGTTCGGAAGGCTGATGGTGTACGGCACCATCCCGCTGTCCCGGCTCTGGAACCACACCACGCCACCGACCGCCAGCGCGAGCACGAGCGCGGCCGCCACGGAGATGACGGCGATCAACGTGCCTTTGCCCTTCCGCTGCGGGGGCGGGGCGACCGGTGGGCCGCCCCAGTTGTTCGGTCCGCCCGGCCCGCTTCCCGGTTGCGGCACGGCGCCCCACGCGGGCTGCTGCCCAGACTGTGGGCCGGGCTGCTGCCAGCCGTCAGGGGGCGGACCGCCAGGGGCGGGGTAACCGGATGGCGGGGGCTGGTGGTTGGTCACGCTCGCGTCTCCTCACGAAGGATCAATATCTTGATCCTTTCATGTCAACCAGCGCGGGAAATGACGCCTCGGGAAGGGCCGGCGCCGCTGGTCGCTTCGGCAGGAGACCGCGCTCGTGTGGGCGTCGACACCGATGGACCGGGCCGGCAGTCGGCCCGGTCCATCGGTGTGTGTGGCCGACAGAAGTCGGTATCAGTACTGGATGGTGTGGTTGTAGAGGATGTTCCGGGCCGTCGTGCCGCTGTCCAGGCCGTAATCGGGCCGGTCGTCGACGAAGTACTCGCGGAAGCTGGACTGCCAGGTCCGGGACATCATGGTGTTGCTCTTCGTCCAGCCGCCGTCGACCTTGGACCACAGGTCGACGAGCGCGGTGGCGACGCGGGCCTCGCAGGCGTCGCCCGCGTCGATGCCGGTCGTGGAGCGGTCGTTGGCGAGGTTCAGGGAGCTGCCGTTGCCCCAGTAGTACGTGGTGTCGTTGAAGGTGTGGAACGCCACCGCGTTGGCGAAGCCCTCGGTCCAGCCGCAGCTGGTGGAGGAGGTGCGGTTGACGTAGTGGGGCGAGCAGTTGCTCACGTTCGGCCACCAGCCGTTGTAGAGCTTGCCCATGAGTGCGTGGCCCGCTTCGTGGACGGTGGTGTGCTCGGAGTCGGGGTCGTTGTCCGCGAGGTGGATCTTGTCGTCGTTGGTGGTCCAGTACGTGCCGTCGGTGGAGCCGGGGTACCACTGGACGGTGATCGGGGTGCAGTGGCCGTCCTGCTGGCGACTTGCCCAGCAGTTGGTCGTGGAACCACGGTTCCACCACAGCTTGTTGAGGGTGTCGAGGGCGTGCCAGGCACGGCTCTGACCGTCGTTGGCGTACACGTTGCCCAGGCTGGTGCTGCCCGAGATGTTGTTCAGCGAGTACGTGGCGGTGGAGTAGAGGCGGCCGCTGCCGTCGACCACCGACCACATCTGACCGGCCTGCGTGCGGAACTCCACCCACGCCTGGGCGGTGACGGAGGCGCTCGGGGTGTAGCAGAGGTTGAACTTGCCGTCGCCGTTGCCGGTCATCCCCGTGGCGAGCTTCTGCGTGGCGCTGCTGGCGGTGGGCTTGCCCCACAGGGTGATGTTGGCGTTGCTGACGGGCTCGTCCCGGTTGGCCTTGCCGTTCCAACTGCCGCCCTCGGCGGACTGGAAGCGGTTGCGGAAGGTGCCGCTGACGCAGGTCTGGGAGGAGGGCCTGGCCGAGGCGGTGGCGCGCGCGGAGTCCGGGGTCGCGGCAGCCGAGGCACGGGTGGAGAGGCGGGCGGGGGCGGGGGCCTTGGGGGTGACCGGGCGTGCCTTGCGGGCGCCGGAACCGGGGCGGTGGGCGGGCCCCGCGTCGGCCTTGGTGACCGAGACGCCCTTGTCGGAGGATCCGTCGGAGGCGCCGACGGTGAGTTCCACCGAGTCGTGCGCGGCGCGCCGCGGGTCGGGACGGTCGATGTCGCTGATGTCCGCCTGGATCTGGGCGGGTCCGGCGGCGACGGCCTTGACCTTGAGCTTGACGGTGTGGGTACCGGGGGTGAGGGCGAGTTCCTTGCTGGTGCGCTGGCCGAAGGTGTCCGTGGTGGGTGCGGCGAGGCCGGATTCCTCACCGGTCATCCGGAGTGCGGGCGGCAGTTGGACGGACAGCCCGGCGCGCTCGACGTCGGCCTGCGCCTGGACGTCCACGGTGAGGGTCGCCTGCTCGCCGACGGCAGGCAGATGGTCGAGAGAAGCGGTGACGCCCAGACAGCTGAGCGGCGCCTCGGAGTGCTTCGCCGCGGGGCGGATCGTGCAGGTGCCGCCGGTCGGAGTGGTCGTGCCCGCGAACGCGGACGGTACGACGACGATCGCCAGACAGGCGCCGACGCCTGCCAGTGCGGTCAGAGCGGCGGGTTTCGTGACCCGTATTCGGGACATGGGCATGCCTTTCTGCGGCGTGCGCCGGCCCCGGTCTGGCACGACCGGGTCCGGCGCACGCGGGCAGATCTGTGAGGGGGGTAGGGCACTGCGCCCCGGGCATTGCAGCGATCGACCACCGGCCCAACCGTTGGCCAGAGCTACACCCTGAGTAACAGTGGCCGAACCATATACCTATGGCCTGCGCATGTCATCGCCCAGTGCGGAAAATGTGAATGAGGTGCGAACAAGGCGGAGTTCCGGCGCACGCTCAGCGGCGCCGGAGAAGGGGTCCGGCCTGTTACGCGGCGGTGAGTCGCTTGACCCAAGTGACCGAACTGCTGCTGCCGGGAGCCTGGATGAAGACCCGTGCCGGAATGGCCACGAGGTGCTCCTGGTTGTTGCTGTCGAGGTCGCGGACGACGATGTAGCCGGTGTAGGTGGCGCCGTTGGCCCGGCCCTCCAGATAGCCCTTCCTGCCCTGCGGCACGTTGATCTCGACGTCCGACTCCCGGGTGTTCTGCACCTTGGTGGTGGAGGTCGAGCTGTAGCTGTACGTGAAGCCGGCCTCGCCGCCTACCGATCCGCCGTCGCCGCTGATGGTGGGCGTGATCTTGCCGCCCACCTGCCAGCCTTCGGTCGTGCTCTGCTCGTCGGCGACGGACGCCGTGACCTTGTAGGTGAGCTTGCCCTCGCCCGTGAGGCCGTCGCTGGCGCCCCGCTGCGGGTACTTCTCGTCGACCTTCCCGACGAACATGCAGGGCGCCGCCTGGCCGTAGTACGGGCTCTGTGAGTCGGTGTTGGTCATGTCGCAGTACTGCTCGGCGCTCTGCCCGCCGGACAGCGCGCTGTCCTTGGTGTTCTGGCGGATTTCGGTGCCGCCGGGCTTGGCCGCGTCGGCCCATCCGTCGGCCAGGTGCCTGGCGCTCTCCCGCAGCGGCGCGGAGCGCTTCTCGTCGGCCGCGTACTGCGTCGCCGCCGCTTGGGCGTCCTTGACGGCCTGTTCGGGGTCGTACGTGCTCTGTACGTCCGCCAGGGTGAACGCCTTGACGTTGCCGTCCTTGTCCTTGTCCACTCCGGCCGGGTAACCCATGGAGGATTCCGAGGAGTTGACCGGATCGGTCTTCTCCATCGCGGCGAGGACGTCCTGATCGGACTCGTAGGTGCCGTCGGCGACCTTCGCGGTCTGTCCCTCGTCGGCGAACGCGGGTGTCTGGGTGCCGATCAGGGATATGCCGGTGAGGAACGCGGTGGCGAGCGCCCCGGCCACCACACTGCTCTTGCGCCGGCCCGGAGCGAGCTCGGACTGCAGTTGCGTGGACACACGGTCTCCTATCAGTGGGGCAACGGCCGCTCGGGGCCGATGCCGATTCGTGGGGGGAGTGCGGCGCACCGGTGTGTCGCACGTCGTCAGGCCTCGGTCCCCGGAGCGGGAAGCGTTGGAGGCTGTCGATGTGTGTGACGGAACAACGGAGTTGGCGCTCCGAATGGAGGGTGGCCGCGGCAAAAAATCTAGAAAGTTACTATTGCGTTCGTCCGTAACGTTTGTAACGGATGTGACTCAGTCGCACCGTGCGCCGAGCGCGCCGGCCGCGCAGTGTGCCGCGTTCAGCCGCCGGTGATACGGGCGTTGCTCCGGCGTCACTTCAGGCACCTGCACCCGCCCTCTCAGCGGATGCCGCGGACCCGGTATCCGCTCACCAGCGCGGCGATGCTGAGAGTGGACACGGCCGTCAGGTAGTAGCCCGGTGAGATCCGGGAGCCGGTCGCCGTGACCAGTGCCGCGGCGATCGTCGGGGTGAAGCCGCCGAAGAGGGCGACCGTGGTGTTGTAGCTGAACGCGAGCCCGGTCGCGCGGGCTTCCACCGGGAAGGCGTCGGACATCACCGAGGGCAGCGCGCCGAAGTACGCCGCCTTCAGGAGGCCGAGGACCGTCATACACGACGCGAGTACCGGGAAGGACGGTGCCTCGGACAGCCAGATGAACAGCGGGACGGCGCTCAGGCCGATGAGGACCGCGGCCGGGACCATGATCCGCAGCCGCCCGAAGCGGTCGGCGAGCAGGCCCACGACCGGAGTCCCGAAGGTGAGGATGATGCCGGTGATGAGCAGGGCGGTGAACGACAGCGAGTCGTCCAGGCCGAGTTCCTTGATCGCGAAGGTGGGCAGGTACTGCAAGGTGTAGTTGAGTGCGGTGGAGACCATCAGCGCCCCGCCGGCGAGCAACAGGCCGCCCCAGTGGCGGCGGAACACCGAGCGGATCGGCGAAGGCGTCTCCCCGCGCTCCCGCTCCGCCGGTCGCCGCGCCGGCCCGGGCGGCTCCTCGACGCAGCGGCGGATGACATAGCCGGCCGGGCCGACCAGGAGGCCGAAGACGAACGGTATCCGCCAGCCCCAGGCCGTCATCTGGGCATCGGACAGCGTCGCGGTCAGGCCCGTGGCGAACACGGAGGCCAGCACCGTGGCGAGCCCCTGGCTGGCGAACTGGAAGCTGCCGAGGAGACTCTTGCGCCGGCTGTCCTGCTCGACCAGGAAGGAGGTGGCGGCGCCGAATTCGCCACCGGCCGCGAAGCCCTGGACCAGCCGGGCGAGCACGATGCCCAGCGGCGCGAAGAACCCGAGCGTGGCGTAGCCGGGCATGAACGCCATCAGCGCGGTGCCGAGCACCATCAGCCGGATCGACAGCATCAGCGACTTCTTGCGCCCCCGCCGGTCGGCGTACGAGCCGAGCAGCAGGCCACCGATCGGGCGGACCAGATACGTGATGCCGAACACGGCGTAGGCCTGGACGAGCTGGATGCCGGGGTTGTCGTCGGGGAAGAAGGTCCTGCCGATGTACGTCGCCATCAGGGCGTACAGGGCGAGGTCGAAGAACTCCAGGGCGTTGCCGATGGTCGCCGCCGCTATCGCGCGCCGGCCGGACCGGCGTCTCGGGGGCGCGGCCGGGGACGTCCCCGGCCGGGTGGGTCGAGGGGAGGCTTCGGTCATCGCGGGTCCTTCCGGCGGGCGCCGGGCCGACGGTCGTCGGGCCGAGCTGGGGACGGGGAGCGGAGGTGGGCCGGGGCGCGTACGGGAAGTGACGGGTCAGCCGCTGCGTGCGGGGAGCGGGAGGCCGGCCGGGTCGTGGCCGAGGGCGTGGAAGAGCGTGGCCGCCAGCACGATGCCCTCGCGGGCGATCGTGCCGAGCAGGTGCTCGTCGGGTGCGTGCTGCAGACAGCCGGGGTAGGAGTGCGGCAGCCACAGGGTGGGCAGGCCGAGGACGTCGGTGAAGACGTGGTGGGGCAGTGAGCCGCCGATGTTGGGCAGGACGGCCACGGGCTGGTCCGTGACCTGCTCCAGCGTCGTCCTGGCCCAGTCGACCCAGGGGTCGTCGAGCGGCGTACGGCCGGCGGGAAAGCCGTCGTGGACGGTCACCTCGACCATCGGGTAGCCGTGGGCGGTGAGATGCTCGGCGACGATCTCCCGTATGCGGCTCACGTCGGTGCCGGCGACGTACCGCAGTTGCAGGACGGCGCGGGCCCGGCCGGGGATCGCGTTGACCGGGCGGTCGATGTCGGCCGAGCCGAGCGACAGGACCTCAAGGGTGTTCCCGCCGTAGAGCCGCTCGGCAGGGGTCAGGCCCGGCTCGCCCCACCCCTCGTCGGGGACCGGATCGCCGGGGCCGCCCCCGACCGCGAGGCCGGTGAGCGCCGTACGCACCTGGTCCGGGAGGGTGGGCGGCCGCAGTGCCGGGACTTGGATGCGGCCGTGCCCGTCGACCAGGCTCGCGACGGCACCGGCCAGGGTGGTGGCGGGGTTGCGCAGGACGCCGCCCCAGTTGCCGGAGTGGTACGCGTCCGGCCGCAGGTCGACGTCGAGCAGGAGCCTGACGCCACCGCGCGCTCCGAGGAAGAGGGTCGGCGTCGTGGCGTCCAGGCGCGGCCCGTCCGAGGCGATCACCACATCGGCCCGCAACTCCTCGCGGTGCGCGGCGGCGAAGGCGGCGAGGCCCGGCGAGCCGATCTCCTCACCGGTCTCGAACAGGAAGGTCAGGTTGAAGCCGAGCGACCCCTGCTCGGCCAGCAGCAGCCGCAGCGCCGCGAGGTTGACCAGGTGCTGCCCCTTGTTGTCGGCCGCCCCGCGGCCGTACCACCGGTCGCCGTCGGCGGTCAGGGTCCATGGATCGCGACCGTTGCTCCACCTGCCTGCGTGGCCGTCCACCACGTCGGCGTGCCCGTAACACAGCAGCGTCGGAAGCTCCGGGGACTCCACGCGCGTACCGACGAGGAACGGGCCGCCCGAGGGGTCCGGGTTGGCGTAGGGGGCCACGGAGCACCCCAGGTCGGTCAGCGCGGGGACGAGCACCTCCTCCAGGTATGCCTTAACGGCAAGGTGACTGTGCGGGCGGGTGCTCTCCGTCGGGTACGCGACCATGGCGCTCAGGTCGGCGAAGAAGGCACCCGAGTCGACGTACTCCTCGGCCCGTTGGACGAGATTTTCGGGGATCACTGGCGATTGCTCCTGGGCACGGCGCAGGTACGGTTGCACGGCACATGCCGTGTTGGCTCAGCAGCGTAGGGTCCCTGACTCACCGTGACTATTGCCGTTTGTGCTGCCCGGCGTTCTCATATCGGCAAACCGGTGTACGCGTCAGACGGCACGCCGCCCCACCCATGGAGGTCCGATGCAGCTGATGCCGGTGAGCCTGGCGTACTTTCTCGAAGTCGCCCGCACGGGGGCGGTGAGCGAGGCCGCCCAGAACCTGCGGGTCGCCCCGTCGGCGATCAGCCGGCAGATCGCCAAGCTCGAATCCGGGGTGGGCGTGCCGCTGTTCATCCGACATCCGCGCGGAATGACCCTGACCGACGCCGGATCTCGTCTGCTGGCCCATGCCCGTCGCAGCGAGGCCGAGTCCTCCGCGCTCCTGACCGAACTGCGCACGGGCAGCGGCGCGGACGCCCGCAACGTCACCGTGGCCTGCTCGGAGGGCTTCGCGCGCCGTCTCGTCCCGCACGCGATGGCGGCCTTCCGGCACGACCACCCGGACGTGACGTTCCAACTCGACCGCGTGCCCCACCAGGAGGCGACCCGCAGGGTGGTCGAGGGAATCGCCGACATCGCCGTCACCTACGCGATGGGCCCGCAGCACGACCTACGGGTGGAGTGCTCCGTCGTGGTACCGATGGCCGCCATCGTCCCGCCCCGACACCCACTCGCCGGCCGGGAACGCGTCGGCCTGGCCGAACTGTGCGCGTACCCCCTCGCCCTGCCCCCGGCCGGAACCACCCAGCGCGACCTCTTCGACACCGGCGTGCAACTGGAGGGCCTGACCGTCCGGCCGGCCCTGGTCTGCGACGCCATGGCCACGAAGTACGAGTTCGTCCGCTCCGGCGGCGGCATCGCACTCGTCGGCAACCTGGGCGACCTGGGCGGCCTGCACCCGGACCCGGTCGCCGAGGGCGTCGTCTACGTGCCGCTCGACCACCCGGTCTTCCGCCGCCGCGAAGCCCAGGTGCAGACGATGCTCGGCCGTCGACTCCCCTGGGCGGCGACAGAGTTCACCGGGTCGCTGGTCGCACTGCTGCGCCCGGCCGGACCGGTGTCATGACCGTCCGGGTCTCGTCCTGTCACCGGCCGACCGGCAGGCCTTCATGACGCCGACGGCGGCCGTTACCGCCCCTGCCCGGTCCGCCCCGTGCTGAGCCGCACCGTGTCCCCCGCCCCGCCGCCCGCGAGGACGTCGATGCGGGCGCCGCTGTCCGGGTCCGTGAAGGTCTGGCCGGGGGTGTAGGCCGCCAGGTCGAGCCCGGTGCAGCCGGTGGCATGCGAGCGGTCGGCGCGTGGCGCCGTCTTCTGGGGGTGGAGGTCGGGCGACGGGCGGGCGGCCGGGTTGCCGTTCATGACCCGGACCGGTCCCTCGCCGGTCGGGACCGCGGAGTCGACCTTGTAGACGAGGACGCCGGCCCGGCACATGTCCCGGTCGTTGCCCACGGCCCGGCGGGACTCCGCGACGTACGCCGTCGTGTCACCGGTGCGCAGTACGGCGATCTTGGTGCCGCCGCGCCGTTCCACCGGGGTCAGGCGCACGGTGCGCCGGCCGGGTGCGGCCAGGCAGGCGACCTGGGCGTCCCGGGTCCAACCGAGTTTCCAGGAGTGCCAGCCCAGGTACTGGGGTGCGTGACCGGCGATATCGCCCATGACGTCCCAGCCGCCGACGTACTGATGGGTGGCGCCGGTGAAGGAGTACAGGTCGGGCAGGCCGAAGGTGTGGCCGGTCTCGTGGTCGGCGACCTTGGGGCCCCAGTGCCACAGGTCCTGGCCGAAGGTCACGGCCCACTTGATGCGGGTGCCGTCGGCGGTCACACCGGACGTGGTCGGGTCGTAGAGGTAGGTCGGGGAGAAGGAGACGGCACTCGCCTCCCTGGTGGGGACGACATAGACCATGTCGTAGCGGGAGAAGTCCGCGTACGGGTCGGCGGCGGCGATCGCGTCGCGTACGTACTTCTCGTGGGCCTCGAAGGTCAGGCCCCGCTCGAAGCCGTAGGAGTCCGCAGCCGCCGGCATGCGGATCCAGCGGTGCAGCGAGGTGAGGGCGAGGCGTGTGCGGCCGTAGCTGGCCGTGCGCAACCAGTCGGCGGCGGGGGCGAGTTGAGCGGCGTACTCGTCGGTGGGGCCGGTGGCCCGGGCATCGGGGAAGTCCACGAACAGCGTCAGGACGCGCCGGGTTCCGGTGGCGGGCTGGAACTGGACGCGGTCGGTGCCGTGGCCTTCGTCGGTCCAGCCGGTTCTGCCGGGCAGCGCGCAGGCGGCCGGAGGCGAAGACCGGTGGGCCACAGGGGCGGGGGCCGCGTTCACCGTCGTGGGGGCGATGAGGCAGGAGGTGAGGGTGAGGGCCGCGGCACAGGGGCGCAGGCGGGTCGGCAGGGCAGGCATGTCACTCCCGTCGGAGGCGATGGCCAGAGGCGGATACGTGGGAACGGTCGGCTCAGGCGCGGCCCGCGGCCAGGTCCATCAGGCGGGCAAGGACGCTGCCGCCCGAAGCGGTGATGCCGTCGTGCTCCCATTCGTTGGTGACCCAGACGCGACCGGCGCCGACTTCGCGCGCCGTGCGCAGGGAGAGGCCCGCGTCGACGTACATGTCGTCGTGGTAGACGGCCGCGGCGAGGGGGACCTCGTTGGCGGCCAGGCGGTGCGGGTCGTAGAGCGGGGGCCAGTCGGTACGCCGGGCCAGGAGGTCCGCGGCCGCTTCGAAGGGGCGCAGGCCCTTGATCTCCCGGAACATCCAGGGATAGATCATTTCCCCGGTGAGCAGGAGCGGGTCCGCCTCCTCCGCGAACTCGGGGAAGTCGGCGAGTGCCCGGGAGGCCGCCCAGCCGGTCGGGCCGGAGCCCTGCCCGTACAGCGTCTCCTGCATGACGGCGAACAGCGGGTTGTCGGTGAAGCCGGTCAGGGCCTCCACCTGGTGGCGGAAGGTGTCGGTCAACTCGCCGTCCGCATCGAGGGATTCGTCGAGCAGCCAGTGGATCCGCTCGAAGCCGTCGCCCATGCCGAGGGCGAGGCCGAGGGTGCGCAGGCGGCGGGTGGTGAGGCGGTCGCCTCCGGGCAGGCGGGCGTCACCGGTGGCGAGGAGGTCAGCGATCTTGCGGAGCCGGGGGGCGTCGTCCGGGTAGCGGGCGTAGAAGTCGAGGACCCGGTCCCGCACCCGCGGATAGGTGCGGGCGTACACGTCGTCGGCGGTCGCGGTGAGTCCGGGCAGGCCGCCGGTGACGTAGCAGGCCCGCAGGCCCTCGGGGGCCCGGGAGAGATAGGTGAGGGTGATGAAGCCGCCGTAGCTCTGGCCGAGCGTCTCCCAGGGTTCCTCGTCGCACAGTTGACGACGTATCAGTTCGGCGTCGGCCACGATCGCGTCGGCGCGGAAGTGGGCCAGATGCGCGGCCAGTCGCGACGGGGAGTCGAACCGTGCGGCCATCCGCGCGGTGACCGGGGTGGAGCGGCCGGTGCCGCGCTGGTCCAGGAGCAGTACCCGGTGGGTCTTCAGCGCCTGGGGCAGCCAGCCCGGCGAACCTGCCGAAGGGCGGGGCGCCTTGCCGCCGGGGCCACCCTGCAAATAGAGCAGCCAGGGCAGTCGCTCACCGGTACGGGCAGGGTCGACGACCTCGCGCGCGAACACCCGCAGGGTCGGGCCGTGGGGAAGGGAGTGGTCCAGCGGGACGGTGAAGAAGTGGTCGGTGGTGGCGTACGCAGGATTCATGGGGCCCTTTCCCGGCGCGGCGAGAGCAGTGGGGTACGACAGGTGAGGTGTGGCGGTGAGGTTGTGAGGTGTGACATTGCATAGCCGGCATCGATCAGCCGCCCTCATTCGAGGAGCACCCGCATGGGCACGGCTCCCCGTCATGGGGAGCCGGCCTCGCCCCCGCGCCTCAGGCGGAGCGCTTGCGCGTACGCCGCGCGGCAGCCCCCTTGGCCTCGGCCGACGAAGGGCTGCCGCCGCCGGCCCACAGCGAGCGGACATGGCCCAGGTGCTTGGCCATGCACTTCTCCGCGCCCTTCGCGTCCCCCGCGAGCATCAGGTCGAGGAGCTCCAGGTGCTCCTCGGCCGAGGGGATCAGGTCACCGCGCTCGTCCAGGGCGGTGAGCCCGTAGAGGCGGGAACGCTTGCGCAGGTCGCCGACGGTCTCGACGAGGCGGTCGTTGCCGCAGAGCGCGAGGAGCGAGAGATGGAACTGCCGGTCGGCCTCCAGGTAGCCGATGAGGTCGTGCTCACGGGCGGCCCGGACGATCTCCTCGGCGACCGGGCGCAGCGCCTCCAGATCCTCTCGCGCCACGCTTCGGGTGACCCGGCCGATCATGGGGATCTCGATCAGCGCGCGGATCTCGGTGTACTGGTCGAGGTCGCGCTCGCTGACCTCGGTGATCCTGAAACCCTTGTTCCGGACGGGCTCGACCAAACCCTCGCGGGCCAGGTCGAGCATCGCCTCACGTACCGGGGTGGCGGAGATACCGAAGTCCTCGGCGAGCGTGGGCGCCGAATACACCACACCCGGACGCAGTTCGCCGGAGATCAGGGCCGCTCGCAGGGCGTTGCCGACCTGGTCGCGCAGCCGCTCCCGGCCGACGTTGAGGTCGCGGTGCTTCAGGTGCCCCATGGCGGTGGTGGTCCCTTCGGTCTGGTATGGACCACCACCGTACAATGTCACGTTGCTCCAGCGGGCGACAGGGTGTAGGTCCGGCTGGAGGTGTAAAACTCCAGCGCCGCCCGGCCCTGTTCACGCGGCCCGTGACTGGATGCCTTGACGCCGCCGAACGGCAGGTGGAAGTCGACGCCGGTGGACGGTGCGTTGATCCGGATCATCCCGGTGTCGAGCAGGTCCAGTCCGCGCAGCGCGGCGTCCAGGTCGGCGGTGTGGACCGAGGTGACCAGGCCGTACGGCACGGAGTTGGCGATCCGCACCGCATGGGCCAGGTCGTCGGCGGGCAGCAGGACCGCGAGGGGCCCGAAGACCTCCTCGCACAGCAGGCGGTGCCCCGCGGGGACCTTCTCGACCAGTGTCGGCGCCGCGTACCAGCCGGGCCCGTCGGGCACGGTGCCGCCGGCCAGCGCGCCCAGGCCGTGCCAGGCGTCACGGACCCGGTCGCGGGCGCATTGGTTGATGAGCGGCCCGCTCACCGTTGCCCCGTCGGCCGGATCGCCGACCGGGACGCTGCGCAGCGCTTCGGAGAGCGCCTCGCGCAGCGGATCGAGGGCCGCACCGACCGCGATGACACGGCTGGTGGCGGTGCACTTCTGGCCCGCGTACCCGGCGATGGCAGCGGCTGTGTGGGCCGCGGCCTGCTCGATGTCGGCGTCGGGCAGGACGATCGCCGCGTTCAGGCCGCCCATCTCGGCCTGCACCGGAACACCCCGTTCCGTGGCAGCGCGGGCCACGGCCCGGCCCACGGTGGTCGAGCCGGTGAAGGAGACCACGTCGGCGGCGGAGACGAGCGCGTCGCCCTCCGTCGCCCCGCCGGGCAGGACGGTGAACACCCCGGCGGGCAGGGCCCGTTGGACGATCTCGGCCAGGCGCTGCGCGCAGGCGGTGGCCTCGGGGGCGGGCTTGAGGACGACCACGTTGCCGGTCGCGAGCGCCGGGGCGGCCTTCCAGCTCGGAATGGCGAAGGGGAAGTTCCAGGGCGTGATCAGCCCGGCCACCCCGTGCGGGCGGCGGCGGGTGAGCAGCAGGCCGGGGCCCGCGGCGGTCTCGTGGACGGCGCCGACGGCTTCGTACGGGGCCTGGGCGTAGTAGCGCCAGATCGCGACGGTGCGTGCGACTTCGGCCCGGGCCTCGGCGAGCGGCTTGCCCACCTCGCGGACGGCGAGTGCGGTCAGCTCGGCCGCGGCGGCGTCGAGGGCGGCGGCGACCGCACCAAGGGCGGCCGAGCGGGCGGCCGCCCCACCGAGCAGCCACTCGGGCTGGGCGGCGCGGGCCCGCTCCACCGCGTCGGCCGCCGCGAAGGCACCGGGCGCCGGAACCCGAACGAGCACGTCGGACGGGTCGGTCGGATTGCACGACGTGATGAGGGGTACGGCGTCGGTCACAGGAGGAAACCTCCGGGGAAGGGGTCGTCCGGGTCGAGGAAGTACTGGGCGGTGCCGGTGATCCAGGCGCGTCCGGTGACGGTCGGCACGACGGCGGGCAGCGCGCCCACGGTGGTCTTCTCGACCAGACGGCCGGTGAAGCGGGTACCGATGAAGGACTCGTTGACGAAGTCCTGGCCGAGCGGCAGCTGACCGCGGGCGTACAGCTGGGCCATCCGGGCCGAGGTGCCCGTACCGCACGGGGAGCGGTCGAACCAGCCGGGATGGATGGCCATGGCGTGCCGCGAGTGGCGGGGGCCGGAGCCGGGAGCGGCGAGGTAGACGTGCTTGACTCCGGCGATCTCCGGCCGCTCGGGGTGGACGGGCCGCTCCGGTGAGGCGTTGATCGCGTCCATGATGGCGAGCCCCGCGGCCAGCAGGTCGTCCTTGCGCGCACGGTCGAACGGCAGCCCCAGCGCGTCGAGTTCGACGAAGGCGTAGAAGTTCCCGCCGAACGCCAGGTCGTAGGTGACCGTGCCGTATCCGGGCACGGCGACCTTGCTGTCCAGCGCGGCGCAGAACGCCGGCACGTTGGTGAGCGTGACCGCTGTGGCCACGCCGTCGGCCACCTGGACCTCGACGGTCACCAGCCCCGCCGGGGTGTCGAGCCGGACCGTGGTGACCGGTTCGGTGACCGGCACCATGCCGGTCTCGACCAGGACGGTGGCGACCCCGATCGTTCCGTGCCCGCACATCGGGAGCAGCCCGGAGACCTCGATGTAGAGGACTCCGTAGTCGGCATCGGGGCGGGTGGGCGGCTGGAGGATGGCGCCGCTCATGGCGGCATGGCCACGCGGCTCGTACATCAGGAGCGTCCGGAGATGGTCCATGTGCTCGATGAAGTACGTCCGCCGCTCGGCCATCGTGGCGCCGGGGACGACCCCGACGCCGCCGGTGATCACTCGCGTGGGCATGCCCTCGGTGTGCGAGTCGACGGCGTGGAAGACATTGCGGGTGCGCACGGGCTTCCTTTCGACGGTCCGGTGGTGTGGTCAGCGGTGGCCGTCGGCGACGGCCTTCTCGGTGGCGGCCCGCACCGCCGCCTCGATCTCCCGCGTGAGCGGGGAACGCGGCGGACGCGTGGGCCCGCCCCGCCGCCCGACGACGTCCATGGACAGCTTGATGGACTGGACGAACTCCGTCTTGGAGTCCCACCGCAGCAAGGAGTGCAGGGACTTGTAGAGCGGCAGGGCCGTGGCCAGGTCGCCGGCGACGGCGGCGTGGTACAGCGCGGCGCAGCCGGCGGGGAAGGCGTTGGGGTATCCGGCGATCCAGCCGACGGCACCGGCGGTGGCGAGTTCGAGCAGCACGTCGTCGGCGCCGATCAGCAGATCGAGCTCCGGGGCGAGTTCGGCGAGCTCGTACGCCCTGCGGACGTCACCGGTGAACTCCTTCACGGCGACGATGCTGCCGTCCTGGTGCAGCCGGGCGAGCATGCCGGGGGTGAGATCGACCTTGGTGTCGATGGGGTTGTTGTACGCGACGACCGGCACCCCGACCCGGGCGACCTCGGTGTAGTGGGCGCGCACGCCCCGCTCGTCGGCCCGGTAGGCGTTCGGGGGCAGCAGGAGCACCGAGCCGCAGCCCGCTTCGGCCGCCTGCTCCGCCCAGTGCCGGGCTTCGGCGCTGCCGTAGGCGGAGACGCCGGGCATGACGCGCGCCCCGTCGCCCGCGGCCTCGACCGCGGTCCGCACCACGCGGGCCCGCTCCTCGTCGGTGAGGGTCTGGTATTCGCCGAGCGAGCCGTTGGGCACGACGCCGTCGCAGCCGCTCGCGAGGAGCCAGCGGACGTGCTCGGCGTAGGCGTCGTAGTCGACGGACAGGTCGTCCCGCAGGGGCAGGGCGGTGGCGACCATGATGCCGCGCCAGGGGCGGGTGGTGTTCCAGGTGGTGGCGGTCATGCCGCGAAACCTCTCTAGGATGTGTGACATGTTACTGAGCCGTGCCCCGTCCGAGGGCGGCTCGGCTCGAGGTCAGCCGCCGGGGGCGGCGTCGGGATCGGCTTCGGTGTCGGTGTGGTCCCCCGGCTCGTGCCTGACGGGGTCGTCCAGGGCGGCGAGCGCCGAGAGCGGGACGGGGGCGGCGAAAGGGCGGCGCTCGGCCGGGGGTTCGGCGGCCTGGTCGCGGGCGGCCAGACAGGCCACCCCCGGACCGCACATCCGGCCCTGGCACCAGCCCATACCGGCCCGGGTCAGCAGTTTGACGGTGCGCGCGTCGCGCGCTCCGAGGTCCTCGACGGCCTCGCGGATGCGCCCGGCGGTGACCTCCTCGCAGCGGCACACCTCGGTGTCGTCCGTGAGCCAGCGCGGCCACCCCGGACCCGGCGCATGGGCGGCGGTCATCGCGTCGGCGAAGGCGCGCATCCGGCCGATCCGGCGCTGGAGTTCCCGGACCCGTCCCGGATGGGCGGGGCGGTCAAGGATCCGGGCGGCCACCGACACTCCGGCCAACTCACCCTCGGTGCGGGCAAGTTGGGCACCGCCCACTCCCCCGGTCTCACCCGCCGCCCACAGGCCGCGTACCGATGTCTCCTGAAGGCCGTCCAGGGTCAGGGCGCTGGTGCCGTCGGACAGCGGGCGGGTGGCGCAGCCGAGCGCCGTGGCCAGTTCGATCTGGGGAACGAGGCCGTGTCCGACCGCCAGCGCGTCGCAGTCGATCCGTCGCCCCGTCCCCCGTACGGGACGCCAGTCGCCGTCGAGACGAGTGACGGTGACGGCCTCCACCCGATCGGTGCCGTGCACCTCGGTGACCGCGCTGCGCATCCGCACCCGCACCCGGTGCCACAGCAGCGCGGCGCCGTGGACCAGCGCCTCGGCCGCCTTGTGCGGGTTTCCGACGAGCGCCCGGGGGTGCCGGGCGTACCGCAGGTAGCCGGATGCCTCGACGACGGCCGGCACCCTCGCGCCGGCGGCGGCCAGCGAGGAGGCGACCGCGAGCAGCAGGGGGCCGCTGCCCGCCACCACGACCCGCCGCCCGGGCAGCACCAGGCCGGACTTGAGCATGGCCTGCGCCCCACCGGCACCCACGACGCCGGGCAACGTCCAGCCGGGGAAGGGGAGTTGACGTTCATAGGCGCCGGTCGCCAGGAGCACCGCGCGGGCCGCTACCCGCACGGGTCGCTCGCCGCCGCCGTCGGCCCCGGTGACGGCGTGCACCGCCCACGGCCCTTCGGCGGCCCCGGCATCCTCCTCCCGCGTCACACTCCACACATGATGTCCGGGAAGATGACGGACCTCGCTCCGCGCCAGCCGTCGGCACAGGTCGGCGTAGGCGGACCAGTCATGGTGCAGCGCCTCGGGCCGGACGGCCCCCATGACGGGCGCCGGGGTGCGGTAGAACTGTCCGCCCGTCTGCGTGGAGGTGTCCAGCAGGGCGACGGACAGACCGAGTTCACCCGCCGCGACGGCTCCGGCGAGACCGGCGGCGCCCGCACCGATCACCACCAGGTCGTACGGTTCAGACTCCGAGCGAGGCACGGCCGTGTCCTTCCTGAGTGGTGATGGTGTCCCCCGGCCGGGCCGGAACCAGGCAGGCCCGCCGATTGGGCTCTCCGTTGATGGTGGCGAGGCAGTCGTAGCACTGGCCGATGCCGCAGAACGCGCCCCGCGGGCGCCCGCCACCGCGGGTGGTGCGCCAGGCGAGGATTCCGGCACCCCACAGCGCGGCGGCGACGGACTGGCCGGGCAGTGCGGTCAGGGCGCGCCCGTCGAACGTGATCTGGAACGGCGGACCGGGCTGAGCGCCGACCAGCTCGGCGGGGGTACGGGCCACGGATCCTCCTTTCATGGCAGTCGTGGCAGACAGGGCAGTCGTGGCAGACGGTCTCAGGCGGTCGACGCGAAGCGGTCCGGCCTGAACGGGGAGATGTCGAGGGGCGGTTCGCCGCCGGTCAGCGATCGTGCGACGGCCAGTCCGGTGGCGGGGGCCAGGCCGATCCCCGCACCCTCGTGACCGCAGGCGTGCAGCAGGCCGGGGATGCGCGGGTCGGGGCCGATGGCGGGCAGGTGGTCGGGGAGGTACGGGCGGAAGCCGACGTAGGTGCGCATCGCCCGGACCCCGGCAAGAACCGGGAAGAGCGCGGTGGCCTGGGCCGCCAGGCGTCGCAGCACCTCGACCGACAGCGTGCGGTCGAAGCCGACCCGCTCCCGGCTGGCGCCGATCAGCACCGGGCCCGCCGGGGTGCCCTCCACCACCGCCGAACTCTGCAGTCCGGCGGAGCCGCTGGCCACATCCGCGACGTAGTCGGCCGCGTACACCTTGCGGCGGACGACGCGCGGCAGCGGCTCGGTGACCAGGACGAAGCCCCGGCGGGGCCGTACGGGAAGCTCGACACCCGCGAGGCGGGCGAGATCACCGCTCCAGCTTCCGGCGGCGTTCACCACATACGGGGCGTGCAGCTCCCCGGCCGCCGTACGCACCCCCCGGATCTCGCCGCTGGCCCCCGTGAGCAGGCCGGTGACCTCCTCGCCGAGGCGCAGCCGGACCCGGTCGCCGCCCGCGCGCAGCAGATGCGCGGCGGCGAGCGCCGGCATCACCTGCGCGTCCTGGGGGTAGTGGAAGCCACCGGCCAGGCCGTCGGCGAGATGGGGTTCCAGGTCGTGCAGGCCGTCGGCCGGGACCTCGTCCGCCGTGACACCGGACGTGCACTGCCGGGCCGCGAAGCTCCGCAGCGCGGCCATCCCGGCCTCATCGGAGGCGACGACCAGTCCGCCTTTGGGTTCGTACTCGACTTCCGGCGGGAGTTCGTCGGCCAGCTCCCGCCACAACTCGGTGGACAGCAGGGCAAGTTCGAGTTCGGGGCCCGGCTCCTTGTCGGAGACCAGGAGGTTGCCCTCGCCGGCCCCGGTCGTGCCGCCCGCCACAGGGCCGCGGTCGAGCACGGTGACGCGGAGGCCGGACCGGGCGGCGTAGTGGGCGCAGGCCGCGCCGATCACGCCCGCCCCGACGACGATGACGTCTGCGGAGTTCCTCGTGAGCACGACAGTAATATTTCACATTGCACTGCGAGTGCCAAGAGGTTCGACCAACTGCCGAGCGGTTTCCCCTCTCCCATTCCCTCCCCACCTCGACCGCGTCCGTGTCGCCAACTGCAGCCCCCGCGGGCACGGGTGAGGAAAGAAGTCTCCGACACCTTGTCAGTGCAATTTCACATTACTATGTTACCGGTCACATTCCAGCCTCCCTCCCGTCAGCCCGCCCCTGGCTGTCCGACTGCTTCCCGGAGTGACCCCCCATGGACAAACGCACCTGTACCGCCCTGGCCGCCACGCTGGTGACGGCCCTCGCCCTCGGCACGGCCGGCTGTTCCGGCGGACGGACGGTGGACGGCACCCGCGGCCGCAAGAACCCCGCAACGGCCAACATCGGCCGGGTGGTCGGCGGCCCGCCGACGAAGGGCGGCACCCTCACCGTCCTGTCCAACCAGGACTTCACCCACCTCGACCCGGCCCGTAACTGGGTGATGAACGACATGGATTTCGGGACCCGGCTGCTCTACCGCACCCTGGTGTCGTACCGAGCCGCCCCCGGAGCCGCCGGCGCCGAGCTGGTCCCCGACCTCGCGACCGACCTCGGCACACCCTCCAACGGCGCCAAGACCTGGACCTTCCACCTCAAGCCGGGGGTCAGGTACGAGGACGGGACGCCGGTCACCGCCCAGGACATCAAGTACAACGTGGAGCGGTCCTTCTCCCCGGACCTGCCCGGCGGCTCCGACTACGCGGCCCGCTACCTCAAGGGCGCCAAGGGCTACCAGGGCCCGGCCAAGGACCAGCACCTGGACTCCATCACGACGCCGGACGACAGGACGATCGTCTTCGAACTGCGCAAGCCCTTCGCCGAGTTCCCCAACGCGACGGTGATGCCCACCTTCGCCCCGGTGCCGAAGGCGAAGGACCAAGGGCCCCGGTACGACAACCGGCCGTTCTCCTCGGGGCCGTACAAGATCGAGACGTACCAGCGCAACAAGAAGCTGGTCCTGGTCCGCAACCCCCACTGGAACCCCGAGACGGACGGCATACGCAAGGCCTACCCGGACAGGCTGGTGATGCTGATGGGGCTCAAGCCCAACCAGATCGACGACCGGATGATCGCCAGCCAGGGCACGGACGCCTCCGCCGTCCCGTGGTACGCGCTGCGGCCGGAGAGCGCGGCGAAGGTGCTGCCCGACGCCGACGTGCGCAAGCGGCTGCTCGCCGAGTCGACCAACTGCACCGACATGGTGCAGATGCACACCGGGCGGGCCCCGTTCGACGACGTGAAGGTCCGTCAGGCCGTGCAGTACGCCCTCGACAAGGAGGTCGTGATCACCGCCTCCGGCGGTCCCGCCTTCAACGACGTCTCCACGGCCTACATGCCCGCAACCCTCTTCGACGGCGAGCAGCCCGACACCCTGAAGATCCCCGCCACCGGTGATGCGGAGAAGGCCAAGCGGCTGCTGAAGGAGGCCGGCAAGCCGAACGGCTTCACCACCGCGATGACGGTCTCCAACGGTGACAAGGGGCGGGCCGAGGCGATCCAGCAGTCGCTCGCCAAGGCCGGGATCACGGTCACCATCGAGACGGTCGACCCGTCCGCGTTCTACGCCGCCATCGGCGACACCGCCCACCGCACCGATCTGGTCTACACCGGCTGGTGCCCGGACTACCCGTCCGGCTCGACCTTCCTGCCCTTCGTCTTCGACGGCCGCTACATCAAGGACAAGGGCAACCTCGGCAACCACTCCCTCTTCCGCGACACGGCGACCATGAGGCGGATGGACGAGATCGCCGCGATGACCGATGCCAAACAGGCCGTCGCCGCCTGGCGCGAGTTGGACGGCCGGATCCTCGCCAAGGCCCCGGCCGTACCCGTACTGGTCCGGCGGTGGCCGCTGGTGGTGGGAACCAACATCGCGGGCGCGTACGGGCAGACCTCCTTCGGCGGTCAGCTCGACTACGCGTCGGTCGGCCTCAAGGACCCCGCCGAGAGCAAGGGCTGAGGAGCTCCCCCACCATGGCCACCACCTCCCTGTCCGCGCCCGCCGCCACCGCCCCGGCGGGCAGCGGCCCCTGGCGACTCGCCCTCCGCGAGTTGCGCCGCCGTACCTCCGTGAAGGTCTCCCTCGTCGTCGTCGCGCTCTTCGCGCTCATGGCGGTCGCCGCCCCGCTGCTCAGCAGGCTGGGCGGCTGGTCCCCCGAGGAGTTCGACAAGAACGCCGTCGATCCCTACCTCGGCGGGCAGCCGATCGGCCCGCTCGGCGGCGTCTCCGCCGACCACTGGCTCGGCGTCGAACCCGTCACCGGCCGCGACCTGTTCGCCCGGGTCGTCCACGGTGCCCAGGTGTCCCTGCTCATCGCCTTCGCCGCCACCGCGATCATCGTGATCACCGGCACGGCGGCGGGGATCGCCGCCAGCTACTTCGGCCGGCGCACCGACACGGTGCTCTCCCGGCTCATGGACCTGACGATGTCCTTCCCCTCCCTCATCTTCATGATCGCGATGATGTCGGTGGCCCGGGACGTCAACCGGATCGCGCTGATGACCGCCGTGATCGGGCTCTTCGGCTGGCCCGGCATCGCCCGTGTGGTGCGCGGTCAGACGCTCTCGCTCAAGCACCACGAGTATGTGGACGCCGCCCGCGTCGGCGCTTCGGGCCCCTGGCGGATCCTCACCCGCGACATCCTTCCGGGCACCGCCGGACCCGTCATCGCCTACACCACCCTGATCATCCCCGGGACGATCGCCACCGAGGCGGCCCTGAGCTATCTGGGCGTCGGCGTCCGCCCGCCCACCCCCTCCTGGGGGCAGATGATCGCCGAGAGCGTCGCCTTCTACGACACGGACCCCATGTACTTCGTCGTTCCCAGCACCTGTCTCTTCCTCACCGTGCTCGCCTTCACCCTGCTGGGCGACGCGCTACGCGACGTGCTCGACCCGAGAGGCAGTCGCACGTGATCCTCTACCTCGGCCGCCGGCTGCTCGGCGTCGTCGGTGTCCTGGTCGCCGTCGCCGCCGTCACCTTCCTCATCTTCTACGTACTGCCCTCCGACCCCGCCGCCGCGGCCTGCGGCAAGTCGTGCAGCACCGAGCGCCTGGCGGCGATCCGCGCCCACATGGGCCTGGACCGGCCGCTGTGGCGCCAGTTCGCGGACTTCACCACCGGCATCTTCACCGGCCGCACCATGGGCGGCGGCCGGTACGCGCTGCACTGCGACTTCCCGTGCCTGGGCTACTCGTACGAGAACAGCGAGGGCGTCTGGGACCTGCTCATGGACCGGCTGCCGGTCTCCGCCTCGCTCGCCCTGGGCGCCGCGGTGATCTGGCTGGTCCTCGGCCTGACCGCGGGAGTCACCGCCGCCCTGCGCAAGGACACCCTCACCGACCGCGCCCTGATGGTCGGCGCGGTCGCCGCCGCCTCCCTGCCCGTCTACTTCACCTCGGTGATGCTCATCTACGGACTGATCCGGACAGCGGGACTCCTCCCCTATCCGAAGTACGTGGAGTTCGCCTCCGACCCACTCCACTGGGCCTCCAACCTGCTGCTGCCGTGGCTGGCCCTGGCCGTCCTGTATGCGGCCATGTACGCGCGCCAGAGCCGCAGTTCGATGATCGAGACGATGGCGGAGCCGTTCATCCGCACCGCTCGCGCCAAGGGTCTGCCGCGCCGCACGGTGGTCGTCAAGCACGGGCTGCGGGCCGGTATGACGCCCATCCTCACCATCTTCGGGATGGACCTGGGCGGCCTGCTCGCGGGTGCGGTGATCACCGAGTCGATCTTCGGGATCCCCGGCATCGGGCGGCTCTTCTACGGCGCGCTGTCCACCGGTGACCAGCCGGTCGTCCTCGGTGTCACGCTCTTCGCCGCCACCTTCATCGTCGTCGCCAACCTGGCCGTCGACCTGCTGTACGCCGTCGTCGATCCCCGAGTGAGGTACTGATGAGCGCCCACGAACCCGTGCTCTCGGTACGGGACCTGACGGTCTCCTTCGCCACCGAGCGCGGTCCGGTGCGGGCCGTGGACGGCCTCGGCTTCGACGTACGGCGGGGAGAGACCCTCGGCATCGTCGGCGAGTCCGGATCCGGCAAGTCCGTCACCTCCCTGGCGGTGATGGGGCTGCACACCGGCGCCTCGGTCACCGGCTCCATCACCCTGGGCGGCCGGGAGTTGACCGGCCTGGCGGAGCGCGAGCTGAACCGGCTGCGCGGCCGCCGAATGGCGATGGTCTTCCAGGACTCGCTCTCCAGCCTCCATCCGTCCTACACCGTGGGCGAGCAGATAGCCGAGCACCACCGCGTGCACTTCGGCAGCGGTCGAAAGGCCGCCCGTGAGCGGGCGGTCGAGGCGCTGGCCGAGGTCGGCATCCCCGAGCCACGGCGCCGGGCACGGGAGCACCCGCATCGCTTCTCCGGCGGTATGCGCCAGCGGGTGATGATCGCCATGGCCCTGGTCTGCGAACCGGAGCTGCTCATCGCGGACGAGCCGACCACCGCCCTGGACGTCACCGTCCAGGCGCAGATCCTCGAACTCCTCGCCCGGCTCCAACAGGACCGGGGACTGGCCGTCATCATGATCACGCACGATCTGGGGGTGGTGGCCCGTGTCGCCCACGAGGTCCTGGTGATGTACGGGGGCAGGGCCGTCGAACGGGCCGATGTGGACACCCTGTTCGCGGCACCGGCCCACCCCTACACCCGCGGTCTGCTCGACTCCCTGCCGCGCCTCGACGACCGCGACGACGCACCTCTGCGCGCGATCCCCGGCAGCCCGCCGTCCCTGCTCACCCCCGCCCCCGGCTGCGCCTTCGCACCCCGCTGCCCCCGGATCGCCGGCGCCCCCGCCCAGGAGCGCTCCCGCTGTGCGACGGACCTCCCCCTCCTCGACGGCCCGGCCGGGCACCGGGCCGCCTGCCACTTCCCGGCGTACGAAGGCATGGCCTCATGACATCCACCGCACCCCTGTTGTCCGTACGGAACCTGACATCGACGTTCCCCGGACGGCGGCGATCCGCCCCGGTCCGCGCCGTCGACGGCATCACCTTCCATGTGGCGGCGGGCGAGACGCTGGGCCTGGTCGGCGAGTCCGGCTGCGGCAAGTCCACCACCGGCCGCACGATCGTCCGGCTCCTGGAACCCACCGCGGGCGCCGTCATCTACGACGGACGTGACATCAGCCATCTGTCACAGCGCGAACTGAAGCCGCTCCGCAAGGACTTGCAGATGGTCTTCCAGGACCCGCACTCCTCGCTCAACCCGCGCCAGACGGTGGCCCGGATCATCGCCGATCCGCTGCTGGCGCAGGGCGGTTCGAGCGCCGACGCCCGTACCCGGGCCGCCGAGCTGATGGAGCTGGTGGGCCTGCTCCCCGAGCACATCGACCGCTATCCGCACGAGTTCTCCGGCGGCCAGGCACAGCGCATCGGCATCGCCCGCGCGCTGGCCACCGGCCCCCGCCTGGTCGTCGCCGACGAACCGGTCTCCGCCCTCGACGTCTCCGTCCAGGCCCAGATCGTCAACCTGATGGAGCGGCTCCAGCACGAACTCGGCCTGGCCTACCTCTTCATCGCCCACGACCTGTCGGTCGTCAAGCGGGTGTGCGACCGGGTCGCCGTGATGTACCTGGGCCGGATCGTCGAGATCGGCCCGAAGCAGCAGGTGTACGCCACCCCGGCCCATCCGTACACGCGCGCGCTCCTGTCGGCGGTACCGCTGCCCGACCCGGCCGCCGAACGGACCCGCGAGCGGATCACCCTGCTCGGGGATCCACCGAGCCCGGCCGCTCCCCCACCCGGCTGCACCTTCCACCCGCGCTGTCCCAAGGCCCAGGAGATCTGCCGCGTCGCACCGCCCTCCCTCCAGAGCACGGTGCCGGGGACGACGCGACAGGTGGCGTGCCACTTCCCCGAAGCGGCCTGAAGCGGCCTGAAGCGGCCCGAGCACGGCGGTGCCCCGGCTCCTCGGGAGATCCGGGCCACCGCCGTCCGCGTCCGCGGGACCGGGCACCCGCTCCGCCGCCACAGCGGCAAGGCCGAAAACGTGCGGCGCAGGCCGAACGTCTTAGGTCTCTGGCCCGTTACGCCCCCGGTTTCACCGACCTAGCCTCTGGCCATGGATACGACGAGCGGAACACTCGGCGAGGCCCTGCAGCGGCTGCACGCCTCCGGTCCCGAGTTCAAGGGGTTTCTGAGCAATCACGGCCCGATGGCCGTCGAGGCCATGGTCCGCAACGGACAGGCCCGTACCGTCCACCGCTGGCTCGACACGTACGAGCACAAACTGGAGGACGTACCCCGTGCCCGCGCCCCCATCACCGACGCCGACTGGCGGGAGGCACTGGGGGATACGGGCCGGGTCACGGACTGGACCGCGTACTTCGGCGGTCAGGTCACCGAGCGGCCCTGGCGCAAGGTCCTCGCCGAGTGGTGGCCGCGGCTGCTGCCCGGCATCGCGGGCGCCGCCACCCACCCCGTCATCCGCGTGGGCCACGCCGTGCGCAGCCTGCTGACGGAGGGTGAGGAGGGCTTACGCGTCGCGGAGTTGGCGCATGCGCTCGGCTACTGGGCCGCCCGCCATCTGCTCCTGCCCACCGCCGTCCGGCCGGCCGGCGATGCCACTCCGGCGGCGGCGCTGGCCGCCCTCCCCCGCGTCGCCGACCGGGGGCTGACGCCCGTGCAGGGGTACGCCCGACTTCCGCAGACTCCTGGATGGTTGGAGACCACCGAGTCGCTGCACGTCCCCGACGACCCCGAGGCCGTACGCGGGCGGCTGGCCGCACTCGTACGGGCCGCCACCCTCAACTACGCCGACCACGGCCATGGCGACGGCATCATGCTGGTGCACGCCGCCACCGCGCCGAACGCGGTGCTGCGGACGCTGCCCGCGCTCCCCCGGGAGCTGTGGGCCGACTCCTTCGCCGCGGCCTGGGCGGCGGCGTCGGCGATCACCGCCCTCTACGCCGCCGACACCCCGCTTCCGGCACCCGACGCCGCCTCGGTCACTCCCGAAGAGGTCTTCGAGCGGGCGGTCGCCAACGGCAACGAGCATGCGATCAAGTTCGCGGACACCGCACTGGACGTGGCGGCGGCCTCCGAGGACGGCGACACCCGCGCCCTGTCGGCGGCGCTGAACGCCGTGCGGCTGATCGACGAGGACGACTGAACCGGACCGGCGTACGCGCCGCGGCGCGGCCGGCCGGTCGCGCCCGCGACCGTGCGCGGCATCACCCCGCGCCGTACACCCGACCCTCGTCCTCGTCCTCGTCTTCGTCCTCGTCTTCGTCTTCGTCCTCATCTTCGTCGTCGTACCAGCCTTCGACCATCCCGACGAGCCCTTCATCAATCGGATTGCCCACCTCGTCGTCCTCGGCGAACAGGCGACGAAGCATGTTCAGCGGGAACCAGTGCTCACCAGGACCGGCCTCGGGGGCGCCCACGCAGGGGACGTCCAGGAGTCCCGGTGCTTCGATCTCGCCGTAGAACGGCGGTACTTCGCCTGTGGTGATGTCCGGCTCGAACTTCCATACCCACCCGTTGCGGCGGCACAAGACCTCGCCGATGTACCACACGGAGCCTTGGATGAAGGGAGTGCGGCGCTGCTGGCTGATCTCCTCCGTCTCGGAGTACCCCTGCCTCACCAGGTCCTCCAGTGCGTCCAGGGAGGCACTGGAGAAGTCGAACAGGGCGACGCCTCCGGCTTCGCGGGCCCAGTGTTCGAAACCGGCCCGTCGTTCGGTCAGCCACGCCAGGAGATCGGGGTGACGGGTCGAGTCGTAGCTTTCACGGAGTGCAGGCATGCCCGGAACCGTACCGACCGCCACTGACAGTGGCCCCGGAGCTCTGCCGAGGCGACGCACGCCACGTCAACAGGCCGTCGCACACGGCCGGGAAAGGTGGACGGCTGGACATGTGGCGTCGATGGAATTGCCGGGCGGTGCCGGACGTTGATCAGACCATGACTCAAGGCCCGGCACCGCGTCCCCTGTCCGACGAAGCCCTCTCCGCCCTGCTCGGCAAGCAGCAGTTCGGCACCCTCGCCACTGTCAAGCGCAGCGGCCACCCCCACTTGACCACCATGCTCTACAGCTGGGACGCCGAGGCCCGCGTCGTGCGGCTCTCGACGACGGCCGACCGCGTCAAGGTCAGGCAGTTGCGGCGCGACCCGCGTGCGGCACTGCATGTGCAGGGCGGCGACGTATGGTCGTTCGCCGTCGCCGAGGGCGAGGCCGAGGTGTCCGAGACCACGACGGTTCCTGGCGACGCGGTGGGACGGGAACTGCTCGGGATGATCCCGACAGCCGCGAAACCGGAGGACGAAGAGGCCTTCCTGGAGCAGTTGGTCACCGAGCGCCGGGTGGTCATCCGGTTGAAGGTGGACCGGCTGTACGGAACGGCGCTCGACATCGAAGGCTAGGGCCTGTCCGATGGGCCAGGGTCGGACAGGCCCTAGCGGGCTCCTGCCGGGCGAAGAGGTACATCCGCCGGGGTGGCAGACCACCGCGCGCAGCAGCCTGACCAACGACCTGCGAACGGAGCCGGTATGGCCGTCGAGATCCTCTACGAGACCCACTCCCTCACCGAGGACAACGAGAACGGGATCGCCACCGGCCGGCTGCCGGGCAGGCTCTCCGTACAAGGGCGATCGCTCGCCGCCCAGCTCGGCGAGCGCCGCCGCAACGACGACCTCGCGGCCGTCTTCGTCTCCGACCTGCACCGGGCGGTGGAGACCGCCCGCATCGCGTTCGCCGACACCGGCCTCCCCATCCACCAGGACCCACGCCTGCGGGAGTGCGACTACGGCGACCTCAACGGCTGCCCGGTCACCGACCTGGCAGCCGAACGCTCCCGGCACATCGAGGAGCCCTTCCCCGGCGGGCAGAGCTTCCGTCAGGTCATCGCGGCCACCGCCGACTTCCTCCACGACCTCGACGACGGCTGGAGCGGGCGGCGCGTCCTGATCATCGCCCACTCGGCCAACAAGTGGGCCCTCGACTGCCTCCTGACGGGCGCCGCGATCGAGGACCTCGTCGATGCGCCCTTCGGGTGGCAGGAAGGCTGGCACTACACCCTCCCGACCGGCTGGTCGGCGGCCTCCGGCCACCCCGGCGAACCTTCCCGTTCCCGGTCACAGCACCGCTGAGGAGGCGATGCGGAGGTGACCGCGTCCTCTTCGGTGCCGCACCGAAGAGGACCGTCCGGGGCGTCGCGACGGGCCACAGGCGTTCCTACCGCCAGGGATCGAGGGCGTGCTTGCCACGGGTCCGGCCCGCTTCGAGTTCCCGCAGTACCGTCGGCCCCTCGGCCAGCGGGTGGACCTCGGGGGTGCCGGGCAGGTACACGCCCTGGGCGATGAGTTCCTCGATCTCGACGAGCAACGATCGGTAGAGGGACGGGGCCGCGGCCGCCAGCGCACCGATGTGCAGGCCCTTGAGTTGGACCTGGTGGGTGAAGACCAGGTCGTGGGTGCTCAGGGTGGCGTCGCCGGACGCGGCGCCGAACACGACGATGCGTCCGGTGAAGGGTTTGGTGACCGCCAGGCTGGCCTCGAACGTGGCCTGTCCCACCGATTCCAGGACCAGGTCGACGCCGCCGGTCAGACGGGTGATCTCCGCGGCCAGATCGGGGCGTCGGCTGTCGAGGACCTCGTCGGCGCCGAGCGCCTTGACGGTGTCGTGCTTGTCCGGTGACGCCGTGGCGATCACCCGCGCGCCGTAGTGGCGGGCGAGGCGGACGGCGGCCTGCCCCACGCCGCCGGCCGCGGCGTGGATGAGCACCGCGTCACCGGTCTTGACCTCGCCCAACTGCTTCAGTGCCGCCAATGCGGTGGCCCAGTTGAGCACCAGGCCGAGGGCTTGGGCATCGCTCCAGCCCGAAGGGACGGGCAGCACCGCCGCGGCCGACATGGTCATGTACTGCGCGAAGGCGCCCGGGCCAGTGCCGACGACGTGGGTGCCGACGGGGAGCGGGTGCTCCACCTCCTTGCCGACGCCCACGATCTCGCCGGCGGCTTCGAAGCCCGCCACATAGGGCGCCTGCGGGCCGCCTCCGTAGGCGCCATGGGTCTGCATCACGTCCGCGAAGTTGACTCCGGCGGCGCCGACGCGGACCAGGTACTCACCCGGCCCCGGGGTGGGGGTGCGGTGATCGCTCGTGAGGGTCAGATCCCTCGGCCCTCGGTGCGACCGCTGGACCAGTGCTCGTACCCTCTGCCCAGCGGTGTGCTGCTGCTTGTTGGTCTCCATACGCCGAACGTAGGAGTCTGACACTTGCGTCAAGGTCAAGTGGCGGTCATGGGCCAGGACGGCGGGCCTCTCGCAGATAGGCGTCGAGTGCCGCCTGCTGATCGCTGAGAACGGCGATCCGTGCAGCGAGCCGATCGCGGTAGCTCTGCACCTCGCGCAGGAACTCCGCGCCCACCGCATCCGCGCCGGCATCAGGTCCGTCACTGATGCGGGGCAGGGCTTCCCTGATCAACCGCACCGGTAGCCCGGACTCCAGGAGCGAGCGGATGACGAGCACACGGTCGATGGTGGACTGGCAGTAGTCGCGGAACCCATTGCCGTACCGGCCAGGGACGATCAAGCCCTCGTCCTCGTAGTGCCGCAACGATCTCGCACTCACGCCGCTGGATCTGGATGCTTCGCCGATCTTCATACCTGGAGGCAACGTCCAGGCGCACCGCGATCTTCCGGCACGCATCGCACCACGGCGAGGCGAGGGCTGCCGGTGAAGACCTGAGGACCTTCCCACACAACCTCCCCCCGCCAGGAGACGAGACGATTCGTCTTGTCAAAGTGGTCTACGACCCGTAAGGTGCTGCGCATGGGTTCCCTGTTCCTGTGATCGCCGAGCGAGTGACCGCGTCGAGCTGAGCTCCGCCGTCACCGCCACCTTCCCTCGCGTGCCTCCGCCGCACCCGTCGGCCCCGACTCCGTTGACCGGATTCGCCGTACGGGCCCGCCGACACGCGGACATGCCCTCGACCTCATCCGACCCCGCCGGCTCAGCCGCCGGGAGCAGGGAGCATCTCCATGCACACCCCTTCGCCCACGCCGTCGCCCACCGCGACCACCTCAACCACCGCCACCACCGCTCCCCCCGCCGCGCGGACCGCGCAGCTGGCGTTCCACGACGTCACCAAGCGCTACGCGGACCAACTCGTCCTCGACGGGGTCTCCTTCTCCGTCCAACCGGGCGAGAGGGTCGGCGTCGTCGGCGACAACGGGTCGGGGAAGTCCACCCTTCTGAAGCTCATGGCCGGTCAACTCGACTCTGACAACGGCGAGTTGACCGTATGCGCGGCCGGCGGCACCGGCTACCTCGCGCAGACCCTGGAGCTGCCGCCCCGCGCCACCGTCCAGGACGCCGTCGATCTCGCCCTGGCCGACCTGCGTGACCTCGAAGCGCGGATGCGCCGGGCCGAGGCCGACCTGAGCTTCCGGGCCGCGGGAGCCGAACTCGACACCGCCTTGGCGGCATACGCGGAACTGGTCGAGCGCTACGAGGCGCGCGGCGGATACGCGGCCGAGGCGCGGGTGGACAGCGCCCTGCACGGCCTCGGACTGCCTGGTCTGGCCCGCGACAGGCGGCTGGGCACCCTCTCCGGCGGCGAACGGTCCCGGCTGGCGCTGGCCGCCACGCTCGCCTCGCAGCCGGAGCTGCTCCTGCTGGACGAGCCCACCAACGACCTGGACGACCAGGCCGTGAGCTGGCTGGAGGCGCATCTGCGCGCGCACCGCGGCACCGTGGTCGCGGTCACCCATGACCGGGTGTTCCTCGAAAGGCTCACCACCACCGTCCTGGAAGTCGGCTCCGGCACGGTCTCGCGGTACGGCGACGGCTACGACGGCTATCTCGCAGCCAAGGAAGCCGAGCGCCGGCGCCGGCTGCGGGAGTACGAGGAGTGGCGCACCGAACTGGTCCGCAACCGGCGGCTGGTGGAATCCAACGCGTCGCGGTTGTACGACATGCCGCGCAAGCTGCCCTTCGCCGTCTTCGGCCATGGCGCCTTCCGCGCACGCGGCCGCGGGCACGGCGCGATGAGCCGTATCCGCAACGCCAAGGCACGCCTTGAACGGCTGACCGGCGACCCCGTCGCCCCGCCCCCCACCCCGCTCGTCTTCACCGCCCGTATCGCCACCTCGGCCGGGCCCCACGAGACCCCGGGCGAAGTGCGGGAGGCACCAGGGGCGCGGGAGCAACCGCGCCGGACGGCGGCGGAGGTCCGCGACCTGCGGGTGGAGGATCGACTGCACCTGCCGGCACTGCACCTGGCTGCCACCCAACGGCTGCTGGTGACCGGCCCCAACGGGGCGGGCAAGAGCACACTGCTGCGGGTGCTGGCAGGGGAGCTCCGGCCGGACGGCGGCTCGGTACGCGTACCCGGCCGCGTCGGGCACCTGCGACAGGAGGGGACGCCCTGGGCCCCGGAACTGTCCGTGCTGCAGGCATTCGCCCACGGGCGCGCGGGCACGGCGGACGAACACACGCAGGCGCTGCTCTCCCTCGGCCTGTTCGGCCCGGCAGAGCTGCGGCAACGGGTGGGGAGCCTGTCGTACGGGCAGCGGCGCCGCATCGAACTGGCCCGGCTCGTCAGCGAGCCGACGGATCTGCTGCTCCTCGACGAGCCGACCAACCACCTGTCCCCCGCCCTCGTCGAGGAACTGGAACAGGCACTGGCGGACTACCAGGGCGCCCTGGTGATCGTCACCCACGACCGCCGCATGCGTTCCCGGTTCACCGGCTCCCACCTCGCACTGCGCGACGGCGAGGTCGCCCGCTTCCGGGCGGAGGCCGGCGCATCTCCCTCGCCGGAAGGCCCGCGATGACCAAACCCTCCACGCCCCGGCCGCCGCATGCCTGACGGCCCATCAATTTCATTCGTTACGCGTAGCTCTCTTCCACTGCCATGTGAACTGTGAAATTGTACCGTCACACTTTCCGCGGGCATGACAGCTCCGCGAGAGTGTGCGACTTTCCCGTGCCATCACGGTCCGCATCCCCCACCGCCGTGCCCCTCGCGCGGCTGCCGACCGGCCTGGAGGCCATCGCCATGCGTAGACCCCCCACCCTCAACAAACTCGTCCGCCTGCTGATACCCACCGTGGCCGCCGCCGGCCTGGGGCTCACCATGCTCGCCCCCAACGGCGGGGCGGCACCGGCCGGCGTCAAGGCGCCCAAGCCCGCACCGAGGTCGGCTGTCGCCCCGCAGCCCGCCTCCGCCACCGTGCTCGCCACCGATCTCGCGCCCGGACACGCCGCCGCCCCCGCGCGATCGGCCACGAACACCGCGCACTTCGCGCAACGCCCTCCGCTCCCCGCCACCCAGAACGCCGCGGAGCGCAAGAAGGCCCGCTCCGCGGCGAAGGCCGCGGCGGACTGCAAGGTCAGCGACTTCACCTCGAAGACCGGTGCCGCCCTGGTCGAGCAGATCAAGCAGTCGGAGACCGCGTGCATCAACACGCTGTTCAGCGTGACCGGTGAGGACTCCAAGGCCCTCTTCCGCGAGGAACAGATGGTCACGGTGGCGAACGCCCTCAAGGACGTCGCGGCCGACTACCCCGGGGACAACAGCACTTCCGCGACACAGGTGGTGCTGTACCTGCGTGCCGGCTACTACATCCAGTACAACCAGCCGGAGAACGTCGGCGAATACGGCCCGACGCTGAAGAGCGCCATTCAGGCCGCCCTGGACGGCTTCTTCGGTTCGTCCCACGCCTTCGACGTCTCCGAGGCGAACGGCGAAACCCTGGCGGAGACGGTCACCCTGATCGACAGCTCCGAAGAGAACGCCCGCTACCTCGACGTGGTCAAGCGTCTCCAGAAGGACTACAACGCGTCCTACGACGAGTTCTACTGGATGCTCGCGGCGGTCAACAACACCTACACCGTGCTCTTCCGCGGCCACCAGCTGCCGGAGTTCGTGGCGGCCGTGAAGGCCGACCCGAGCGTCCTCACCGGACTGCGCGACTTCGCCGTCGCCCACGACGACCTGCTCGGCACCGACAAGGCCTACCTGGCCGGCAACGCCGGCCGCGAACTCGGCCGCTTCCTGCAGCACGCCGACCTCAAGGACACCGTCAAGCCGTTGGTCAAGGAGCTGCTCGGCCGCAGCGAGATCACCGGGCGCACCGCCCTGCTCTGGGTCGGCCTCGCCGAGATGACCGATCAGTTCGACAAGGCGAACTGCGCCGAGTACAACACCTGTGACCTGCAGAACCGCGTGCGCGACGCCGTGCTGACGGTCAAGCACACCTGCGGTCCGAGCGCGAAGATCCTCGCGCAGGAGCTGTCCGCGTCCGAACTCTCGGCCACCTGCGACAGCATCCTCAAGCAGGACCCGGTCTTCCACGGCATCGTGAAGGACAACGGCCCGGTCAAGGACGACAAGAACACCAGTATCGAGATCGTCGCCTTCAACTCCAGCACCGACTACAAGACCTACGCCGGTGTCGTCTTCGGCATCGACACCAACAACGGCGGCATGTACCTGGAGGGCGATCCGGCCGCCGAGGGCAACCAGCCGCGCTTCATCGCCTACGAGCAGCCGGCCCAGGACGGCGCCTTCCAGATCTGGAACCTCAACCACGAGTACACCCACTACCTCGACGGCCGCTTCGACATGTACGGCGACTTCGCGGCCGGGCAGACCACCCCGACCGTGATGTGGGTCGAGGGATTCGCCGAGTACGTCTCCTACTCGTACCGCGGTGTCACCTACGACCGGGCGATCGAGGAGGCGGGCAAGAACACCTACAAGCTCAGCCAGCTCTTCGGGACCACCTACGACAACGCCGACACCACCCGCATCTACCAGTGGGGCTATCTGGGCGTCCGCTACATGCTCCAGTCGCACCCCGACGACGTGGCCACCGTGCTCGGCCACTACCGCGCAGGCGAGTACGACGCGGCCTACAGCCTGCTCCGCGACACCATCGGCACCAAGTACGACGCCGACTTCGCCGACTGGCTGAGCAAGTGCGCCGGCGGCGACTGCGGCCGGCTGCCGGCCCGGAGCGGCCGGTGACCTGACCAGGGCCACCGCCATCGGCAAGAACTGAGTCGGGAGAGCCTGGTGTTCCGCGCGTCGTTCGTGCGCGGAACACCAGGCTTCTCCACTGTCCGAATCCCTTCCCCTGTCGATCGACTCGACCAACTCGATCAACTCAAACGACTCGATCGACTCAAACGTGGAGACTCCTCGGATACCTGGGGGACATGCCGTCCGATGTCCCGGGCACTGCCACCGCGTTGCCTTGTTGCGCGCTTCCGCGTTGCCCAGTCGCGCCTCTCGGCGTTTGCCTGGCGTAGACCTCTATCCAAGGAAGTTTCCCGATATGCCCCTTCCCTCCCATATCGCTATGATCGGCACGCCCCTGGTCGGCCATGTGCTGCCCAGCCTGGAGATCATCCGTGAGCTGGTGGCCCGCGGCCATCGCGTGACGTACGCCAACGCCGACCACGTCGCCGAGTTGATCGCCCCCACCGGTGCCGAGCTGGTCCGTCTGACCTCCACTCTTCCGGTCGCCGAAAGCGAGTGGCCGCAGCATCCCATCGCCGCCGCCTCCCTCTTCCTCGACGAGGCGATGGCCGTACTGCCGCAGCTGCACGCCGCGTACGACGACACCCCCGCCGACCTCTACCTCTACGACGTCGGCGCGTACGCGGGCCGTGCGCTGGCCGAGGCGCAGGGCCGCGGCCTGGTCCAGCTGTCACCGACGCATGTGGCCTGGGAGGGTGCCCAGGAGGAGATGGACGCGGCGTTCGCCGGGCTGCCCGGAGGCTCCGCCCACCGCGCGCGGTTCGCCGCCTGGCTGGCCCGGTGCGGTGCGGCGACCACGAAGGTGGAGGAGTTCACCGGCCGGCCGCGGCGGGTGCTGGCCTTGATCCCGCGCGCCATGCAGCCGTATGCGGACCGGGTCGACACCAAGGCGGTGACGTTCGTCGGCCCGTGCTGCGGCACCGGCGACAAGCCGGGCGGCTGGATGCGGCCGGCCGGTGCGAAGAAGGTACTGCTGGTGTCGCTGGGCGGCTCGGCGCGCCTCGGACAGCGGGAGACCTACCAGCAGTGCGTGGCGGCCTTCGCGGACCTTCCGGGCTGGCATGTGGTGCTGCAGATCGACAACGACAGCGATCGGGCCCGGCTGGGGGAACGGATTCCCCCCAACTTCGAAGTGCTGCCGTGGGTGCCGCCGTCGACGATCCTCGGACAGGTGGACACCTGGGTGACGCACACCGGTATGGGCAGCTGTGGTGAGGGCCTGTACGCCGGTGTGCCGATGATCGCGGTACCGCACGGGGCCGAGCAGGGCCGCTACGCCGACCGGCTCGTCGAACTGGGCGTCGCCCGTCGGATCGACACCGCGGACGTCACGGCGGCGGCGCTGCGTACGGCCCTGATGGAGCTCATCGGTGATCCACAGGTCGCGGCGCGTTCGGCATGGCTGTGGGCCGAGGTGCGCACCGAGGGCGGCACCCGTCGGGCCGTGGATCTGATCGAGGAGCAGCTGGTGGCGGAGCGCGTGGGCTGACGGCGAAGGCCGGGCGCGTGCCGTCGGAGGTCGGCCCGCGCGTTCGGCGGTCGGGGCAAAGCGTCCGGCGCGGGCAGGCGGGGAACGGCGCGCGCCGTCCCCGACCCCCGAGGGTTCGGCCCGAGCAGCTTCGCGACGGGCTCGTTCGCGGTCATCAGGCCCGCTTGTGAACGCGATATGAACTCAACTATGCGGTCTGACCTGGGAGTTACTTTCTGGTTCGACATCATCCAGAACCGACGGTCAGGTAGGTTTCCGCTGTCGCCGCCACACCGGGAACACGGGGTTCCCAGGGACTAGCGGCACGTAGGGGCATCGTCTCTTGACGACAGCGACCGAGATCTTTCACGTCCGTCCGTACACCCCGCACTGCCAGGTCATCACCGACGAAGGTGATCACGCTGTCATCGGCATCTCTCCGGGGAACTCCTACTTCACCCATCAGCGGATCCTCAGCCTCGCCGCCTGGGGCGTGGAGAACTTCCGTCAGGTCGATCTCATCTACACGGATCTGCATGTCGCCGACATGTACGAGGCGCTCGGATATCCGGCCCTCGACGCCCAGCGCAAGGCCGTGAAGAACCTGCGCGGCGTACGGGCCAAGGTGACCGCCGCCGTCGCCGCGCTCGACCCGGACGGCACCAGGCTCCGCGGCCGCCCCATGTCCGCGCTGCTGGACATCCCCGCCTATCGGGTCATACGCGAGGGACTCGACGATCGGCTGTCCACCGACCCGGCGTTCCGCGAGGTCTGCGATCAGCTCGTGGTCCAGTTCCTGACCAGCAAGGTTCTCGACGGAGCGCGGCCCACCGACCGCCAGCGCCAGGTCTGCCTCGACTACATCTGCGCCGAAGCACCGCTGTTCATCGACACCCCCGCGATCATGGGCGTCCCCTCGTCGCTCAACTGCTACCACCAGGCACTGCCGATGGCCGACCTCCTGTACTCGCGCGGGCACGGCCTGCGCGCCACACGCAACCAGGGCCACGCGGTGATCACCCCCGCCGGCACTCCCACCGAAGGAGACCACCAGTGACGACCGCCCCGACCCTGATCGACTTCCCGTTCTCCCCCCGCGGCGACCGCCTCCCCCCGGAGATCGAGCAGCTCCGCGCCACCCCGGTCACACGGGTACGCACCATCGCCGGGGACGAGGCGTGGCTCGTCTCCTCCTACGAGCTGTGCAGACAGGTGCTCGAAGACCCCCGCTTCAGCCTCAAGGACACCTCCGCCCCCGGCGTCCCACGGCAGTACGCGCTGACCATCCCGCCCGAGGTGGTCAACAACATGGGCAACATCACCGGCGCCGGTCTCCGCAAGGCCGTACTCAAGGCGATCAATCCCCGGGCCGGTGGCCTGCCGGAGTGGATGACCGACCACGCCGCCCACCTGGTCGACGGCCTCCTTGCCTACGGCCCGCCGGTCGATCTGCGCGGGCAGTTCGCCAACCCCTACGCCGAGCACCTCCACTGCCACATCCTCGGCATCCCCCGCGACGACGCACCGCTGCTGGCGTCCAGTCTCGACATCGCGTTCATGAACTCGGCATGCCCCATCACCGGGGCGCGCCTGAACTGGGACCGGGACATCGCCTATATGACCGGGCGGCTCAACGACCCCGCCACCGACGGGCTCATGGCCGAACTCGCCGCCCTGCGCGGTGACCCCGACTATGCGCACCTCACCGACGAGATGCTCGCCACCGTCGGCGTCACCATGTTCGGCGCCGGAGTCATCTCCACCATGGGCGCCCTGACCATGGCCGTGTTCACGCTCCTGCAGAACCCCGAGGTGTGGGCGCGGCTGTGCGCGGAGCCCGGGAGGATACCGGCCGCCGTGGACGAGCTGCTGCGCGTGAACCTGTCCATCGCCGACGGACTGCCCCGTCTGGCCATGGACGACATGCGGCTCGGCGACACGGAGATCAAGAAGGGCGAACTCGTCCTCGTCCTGGTGGAGGCCGCCAACACCGACGAGAGCGTGTTTCCCGACCCGCACACCATCGACATCGACCGGCCCAACGCGGCCGCTCACCTCTCGTTCGGCTACGGCGGGCACTACTGCCCCGCCGTACCGCTCGGGAAGAAGCACATCGAGATCGCGATCGAGGCCCTCACCACCCGTATGCCCGGCCTGCACCTGGCCGTCCCCGTCGACCAGCTCGTGTGGCGCACCCGCTTCATGAAGCGCATCCCCGAGCGGCTGCCGGTCGCCTGGTAGGAGCAGCGGTGCCGGCGTGAGCCGGCGCCCGGCACAAGAGCGAGGGTCCCGACCCGAGAGAGGTCGGGACCCTCGCTCTGAGCGCATTGCGCCGGTTTCGCTGCGTTCGGGCGAGCTGGGTAGGTGGCGCGGTGCGCCATGGCCGTCCACGTTGTGGGCACCGGGGTGGCGGATCTTCGCCCTTGGCTGTCGATGTCGCAGGTCAGAGCGGTGCGGTCGGTGGCGCGAGGTGGCGCAATACTGCCGCAACACCATCGGAGCCGCCGCGCCGGTACGTTTCCTGCCATGCCAGCAGAACGCATCCCCGCCTCGCTTCCGGTCGCCGCCGCGCGCCGTCGGCGGCTGCGTGCGGACCGGGCCCGGCAACTCGCCGACCTGCTGCGCCATCAAATCCTGGCGGGCGGCTTCCCGCGCGGCGTCCTGCCCTTGGAGAACGTCATCGCCGCCGACTACCGGGCCAGCCGCAACACCGTCCGGCTGGCCCTGGACCTGCTGCGCGGTGAGCAGCTCGTGGAGCGGAAGGCCGGCGTCGGCACCGTCGTGGTCTGCGAGAAGTACGCACACGGCCTCGACCGGCTCCAGGGCCTGGCCGAGACCCTGCACGAGCACGGCCGGGTCACCAACGAGGTCCGCACCGTCGGACCGGTCAGCGCCCCCGGCCCGGTGGCGCACCGGCTCGGCCTGCCCGACCACACCGACGTGCTGTGTATCGAGCGGCTGCGCCGCCTCAACGGACTGCCGCTCTCCCTGGACCTGTCCTATCTGCCCATGGACGTGGGCGGTGAACTGCTCGGCTGCGACCTGGAGTCCACGGACGTGTTCCGGCTCCTGGAGACGCTGACCGGCGGCCCCCTGGGGCATGCCGAGATCACTCTCGAAGCCGTGAACGCCGACGCGCACTCCGCCGCGGTGCTGCAGGCCCCGCGCGGAAGTGCCGTACTGATGCTGGAGCGGCTGACGCATCTGCCCGACGGGCGGCCCGTGGACCTGGAGTTCATCCGCTTCCGCGGCGACCGCATCACCATGAGCGGCGTCCTGCACCGCTCCGTCTGACCCGTCCGCCCCGCCCCACCTCCCCGTTCCTCCCGCGCCTGCCCGCTACCGCCCTCCCTGGAGACAGCCATGCCTGTTGTCCCGAACCCCCGGCTTCTGCCGCTCACCCGGCTCCTGCCGCTCGCCCTGCTGCTGCCGCTGGCCACGGCGTGCGGTGACGCGGCCGGGGCCCAGGACTCCAAGACCGTCACCGTGACCGTCGGATACCAGTCGAAGACCATCAACACCGTCACCGCCGGAACGCTGCTGCGCTCCCTCGGCTACTTCGAGGACGAACTCGCGGCCCGCGGCAAGAAGGACGGCATCACCTACCAGGTGAAGTGGCAGGACTACGCGACGGGCGCCCCGATCACCTCCCAGATGACCGCCGGGAAGATCGACATCGGGTCGATGGGTGACTTCCCGCTGCTGATCAACGCGGCCCGCGGCCGGCAGTTGGGGCAGCCGACACGGCTCGTCTCGGTCACCGGCTACAACCTGCGCGGCGGCCTCAACACCGTGGTCACGGCGCCCGGTTCGCCCCTGCGCTCGCTGGCCGACCTGCGCGGCAGGAAGGTCTCCACCAGCGTCGGCTCGGCCGCCGACGGCACCCTGGTCCGAGCTCTGAAGCAGGCCGGGATCGACCCGGAGCGGGGCATCGAGAAGCTGAACCAGCAGCCCAGCGTGGGCGCGTCCGCCCTGGCCGGGGGCAGCGTCGACGCGCTGTCCCAATTCGTGGCCTGGCCTGGCCAGTTGGCCTACCAGGGCAAGGCGAGGGCCCTGTACGACGGGGCCGACCTGAACCTGCCGACCTTCCACGGCGTCACCGTCCGGGAGAAGTTCGCCAAGGAGCGCACCGGGGTCCTGGACGACTTCCTCCGGGCGCAGCGACGGGCCACCGACTATCTGCGCACCCGCCCGGTCGCCGCCGCCGAGTCGGTGGCCAAGGAGACCGGGCTCCCCGCCGAGGTGGTCTACCTCTACAACGGCGCCCACGGCATCGCCACCTTCGACCCGGCGTTGCGCCCGGAGTTGATCGGCGCGCTGAAGAAGGACGTCCCGATCCTGAAGACGGCCAAGCTGGTGGGCGGCGTCGACGTGGACTCCTTCGTCGACCCGGCACCGCTGCGGCGGGCCGCGCGCGCCGCCTCCTACCCCAAGGCGGGCGCCGCCAAGGCCGAGCTGTGGCTGAAGGGCCGGTCCACCACGCGTACCTTCGACAGCCCCAAGCAGCTGCTGAAGGCGGCGAAGGGCGCCGAGGTGCGGGCCGCGTACGTACCGGACGCGCTGACCGGCACGCTGTGGTTCGCCGACCGGGCGGTGTGGGTCGCGGACGGCTCCGACCTGCGCGCCTTCGTCACCCCGGCCCATGCGAAGACGTACATCGGGCGGCACGCCGGGGCCCGGGTCGTCAGCTACGCGGACGCCGTGGGGCGGGCGTCATGAGCGTGGGCCGCTGGGTGGTCCGGGCCGCCTCGCTCGCCGCGGCCCTCGGCCTCTGGCAGCTGCTGACCTCCCTGGACGTCGAACTCTGGCTGCGGTTCGGCCAGTTCCCCACGGTCGGCGAGGTGGCATCCGCCTTCGGCGACCGGCTCGCCACCGGCCCGTACTGGCAGGACCTCGGCCACAGCCTGCGCCGCATCGTGCTCGGCTTCCTGCTCGCCGCGGTCCTCGGGGTGGCCGCGGGCACGGCGATCGCCCGGTCGCGGTGGGCCGCCGACCTGCTCGGCCCGCTGGTGGAAGTGGCGCGGCCGGTCCCGGCGATCGCCCTGGTCCCGGTCGCGATCCTGCTGCTGCCCACCAACGAGCAGGGCATCGTGTTCATCACCTTCACCGCGGCGTTCTTCCCGGTCCTGGTGTCGACCCGGCACGCGGTGCGGGCACTCACGCCCGTATGGGAGGAGGCCGTGCTCACGATGGGCGGCGGCCGACTGCGGGTGCTGTTCTCGGTGGTGCTGCCCGGCGCGCTGCCGGGTATCTTCGGCGGGCTCTCGGTGGGCATCGGCGTCGCGTGGATCTGTGTGATCTCCGCCGAGATGATCTCCGGCGAGTACGGAGTCGGCTACCGCACCTGGCAGGACTACACGGTCGTCGACTATCCGGGCGTCTTCGTCGGCATGGCCACCATCGGCGCCCTCGGCTGGCTGACCTCCACCGCGGTGGAGTTCCTCGGCCGCCGCGCCACCTCCTGGCTACCGCGCCCGGCCGAGCGCGCCCCGTCCCGTGCGGCACGCCGCGCCCTGCGCGCCGCTCCCCCGGCCGTCCCGTCCCCCGCTCCGGCCCTCGACAAGGAGCCCGTCCCATGAGTCCTGCGCGTCCCACGACCACGAGCACCGCGCCCGTCCGGCAGGGCACCGAGCTCGCCCTGGACGACGTACTGCTCGGCCATCGGGCGGATCAGGCCCTGCCGGGCACCGTGCGGCTGCGGATCGCGCCGGGCGAACTCGTGGCCGTGCTCGGCCCGTCCGGCTGCGGCAAGTCCACGCTGCTGCGCACCCTCGCCGGGCTGCTGCCCCCGTTGGGCGGCCGGGTCACCCAGGACGGGGCGTCGATCGCCGGGCCCGCCGCCGACCGGGCGCTGGTCTTCCAGGAGGACGCCCTGATGCCGTGGCGGAGCGTCCGCGCCAACGTCGAACTGCCGCTGGCCATCCGCCGGGTGGCCAGGGCCGAGCGACGGCGGGTCGCCGACGACTGGCTGCGGCGGGTCGGCCTCGCCGGCCACGCCCGCAAGCTGCCGCACCAACTCTCCGGCGGGCAGCGGCAGCGCGTCCAGCTGGCCCGCGCGCTGGCCGGGCGGCCCCGGGCGGTCCTCATGGACGAGCCGTTCGGCGCGCTCGACCCGCACACCCGCGCCGAGATGCAGGACCTGCTCGTGGAGATCCTGCGCGGCACCGGTGCGACCGTCGTCTTCGTCACCCATGACGTGGACGAGGCCCTCTACCTGGGCGACCGGATCGCCCTGCTCACGTCCGGCGAGGTCCTGGACGTCCCGCACCCCCGGCAGCGGGAAGCCCGCGAGGCGCCCGGCACCGCCGGGCTGCGCCGCCGCGTGCTTGCTTCCCTGTGACGCCCGGGGCCTGACTCCCAGCCGCACGGCCGGATGGGGCCGGACAGGCCCTCACAGCCCGAAGGAGTCGGCCAGAGTGTCGATCTGCGCGGTGAGCAGGGTCGACGCGTGGTGCCCCATCCCGGCGTAGTGGCCGGATACCTCCAGGCCGACCGTGCCGTGCAGCTGCGACCAGGCCAGCACCGTGCCGGCGAGGGCGGTGCCCGCCGCCTTGCCGTGCGGCGGCAGCCCGGTGTGCTGCGCCACCCAGTCGGCGACGCCGTCGTCCTCGCGCACCCAGGCGTCCATCTCGGCGACGACCGGCCGTAGCGCCTCGGCGGTCGCACCGGCGGCGAACACCTTCAGGAACGGCCCCAGGACGGCCCTCGCGCGCTGGAGCGTGTCAGCCGGAGCCGCGTATCCGGGGAGCGGCGTTCCCTGGATCAGCAGATAGCGGTGCGGCTGCGCGACGGCCCAGCTCCGGTAGGCGCCGGCGAGGGCGTGCAGGGTGGACCGCGCGTCCCCTGCCGGGCCGCCGACGGCCTGTGTGATGGCCTGCGCCACGTCGTCGTAGGCGTCCCGGATCAGCTCGCCCAGTAGATCGTCCCGGCCCGCGAAGTAGCGGTAGAGGGCCGGCCCGGAGAGCCCCATGTCCTTGGCGATCCGGGTGAGCGCGACGGCCTGGACGCCGCCCTCGGCGAGCTGCTGCAGCGCGGCCGCCTTGATCTCCGCACGGTTCTGCTCGCGGTAGCGCGCCCGGGGGCTTCGTACCTCGGCGGCCATGTTCTCCTCCTGCGTCGCGGGGCGGCGGACGGCATGTGTGAGCGGTCCTCGCTCATCGTAACCACCACTTCTCTTGCGATGGCCCATCGCAAGAGTTATGGTCTCTAACAGAAGTGATGATGCGAAGCGCGGGGCCTCTCCCGCTCCGCCGCCCTCGCCCGCCGCTGAACCGATCCACCGCCCTCCCGGAGAGAAGGAATCGCCATGTCTGTTGCAGCACGCCGCCTCCATGCCGTTCTGGGTGCCGGCCCGGCCGGCACCACGCTCGCCGCCGAACTCGCCCGCCAGGGCAAGGACGTACGGCTGGTCAGCCGCTCGGCGCCGGACGGCGCCCCCGACGGAGTGCAGCGCCGCGCCGCCGATGTGAGCACGTACGACGGGGCGCTGGCCGCCGTCGAGGGCGCCGATGTCGTGTACCACTGCGTGAACGTCGCCTATCACCAGCAGACCGAGGTCATGCCCCGGGTCCAGCAGGCGGTGCTGAGCGCCGTCGAGGCCACCGGGGCACGGCTGGTCGTCCTGGACACGCTGTATCCGTACGGCCCGACGCGCGGTGAGGTGATGACGGAGGACACTCCCTGGCGGGCGACGAGCCGCAAGGGGGTGATGCGGGCGCAGCTGGACGAGGCGTATCTCGCCGCCCACCGTGCGGGGCGGGCGCGTGTCGTCCTCGGCCGGTCGGCCGACTTCGTCGGTCCCGGCGTGCTCAACTCCACGCTCGGCGGCGCGGTGTTCCCGCCCGCACTGACCGGCGGCGAGGTCCTCGCGCTGGGCGACCTCGACCTCCCGCACAGCTACACGGCCATCCAGGACGTGGCGAAGGGGCTGGCCGCCCTCGGCGAGGACCCGGAAGGCGACGGCCGGGTGTGGCATCTGCCCACCGCGCCCGCCCGTACCACCCGCGAGATCCACTCGATGATCGAGCAACGGGTGGACCGCCCGCTGCGGCGGGTGGTGCTCACCGAGCCGCGCCCCTTCGGGCCGTTCGACGCGACCTTCATGGACGAGTACGCGGAGATGTTCTACCAGCACACCGAGCCGCAGATCGTGGACTCCTCGGCGTTCGAGCGGTCCTTCGGCCTCCGTCCGACACCGCTGGAGGCGACGCTCGACGCCACACTCGACTGGTTCCGCACCGCGCTGGCCGGCGCGCGGAACTGACGGCGTCCCAGGAAGGCGTTCCGGGCAAAGGGTGATTCCGCAGGTCGGAGCCGTACCGGCATTCCACCCTTCTGCATCGGCCCGGATGCGTTGCCGTGCGGTCGACCGCCCCCGCACGCTCGGACTCGGACATCGCCGGGAACACGGAGAGCGCACGTCTCGGCGAGCAACCCAGACCCCGTCCTCCCCCTTTGCGTTCACCACACTTCCGTCAATCTCTCCAGTCGGGATGCACGATGAAAGACGAAGTACGTTCCCCTGGCCTTCGATTCGAGATCCTCGGCCCGTTGAGCGTGAGTTGCGGTGCGGAGAAGGTGGATCTCGGTACGCCGAAGCAGCGGGCTCTGCTGGCGCTGCTGCCGTACTGCGCCGCACCCTCCACGTCGGACTGCTCGCCGACGCACTGCACACCGCGGGCGCCCATGACGAGGCCCGGGATACCAGCGCCTCGGCCGCCGCGGAGATCGAGGCACGCGGCGAGTACTTCTGCTACCGCCCGCAGTGGCCGTTCGCCCGGTTGCTGCCGCGAGCGGTGGCACTCACGCCGTAGGCGCGGCTCGCTGCCCGTGGCCGCGGCTCGTAGCGATCCGAGCCGTTCGAAAGCCGCACCCCAAGCGCCAAGCGCGGCACCCTCCACGGCGATCCGAACAGGCGTTCACCATCTGCCCCCGACGCACCCGTTACGGGTCGCGATCCGGGCCGTTCTTAGAGCACCTGTACTCATCGCTCCCCCTGGAGGAACCCTGCATCCCTTATCCGTCCCTGTGGCGGGACCCGCCGCGTTCGAATATCGGCCCTGCGGCCGCGCCCCCACCACCGACTCCAGGACGGCACACCCGTGACAGAGGACAACTCACCACTCGGCTCGGCCTCGCCGCCGGAGCATGGGTGGGCGAACGCGTCGGCACTGATCCACGACGGGGCCGGCGCGTACCTGCTGCACCTGCGGGACGAGCTTCCCGGGATCTGGGCGCCGGGGTCCTGGTCCCTGCTCGGCGGCTGCCGTGAACCAGGCGACCGGTCACCGGAAGAGACGGTCCGCCGCGAACTACGGGAAGAGGCCGGTCTCGACCTCGACCTTGCCCCCTTCGCCGTGGAGGAAGCCCACCGCAGCGACGGCACCGTCGTCCCGATCCACCTCTTCACAGGCCGATGGGCCGGCGACCCGGCGACGCTGCCGCTGACCGAGGGCGTCATGCTGCACTGGTTTCGGCCAGAGGTCATGCCGCGCCTGCGGATGGCCCCGCCGACCCGCGATCTGATCCGCCGCCACGCCGAGAGTCATCCCGCCGCCCGCCGGCCTCCCCACCCGCGCGGGCTCGCTCCGGCCCCGGGTGGGCGAGCCGTGCCCCATGTCATCGGCGTCCACCTCTACCTGGAGAACAGCGAAGGCGAGGTGCTGCTCGGGCTGCGCCACCCCGACTCCGCCTACGCGGGCTCCACATGGCACTTCCTGGCCGGCCACTGCGAGCAGGAATCCGCCGTCGCCTGCCTCGTCCGCGAAGCCCAGGAAGAAGCGGGCCTGGTGATCGACCCGTGCGACGTCGAGTATGCGCACGCGGTCCACCTCGTCGATGCACCCGGGACCCGGCCGCGCATGCAGATGGTCTTCCGCGCCCGGCGCTGGGCGGGCGTGCCGGCGATTCGCGAGCCCGACAAATGCCTGAACTGGAGCTGGTGGCGTCCGGAGGCGCTTCCGGAGCCGATCGTGCCCTACACCCGTGCGGCCATCGAGGCGATCCTCGAAGGCCGTCACTACACCGAGATGGGATGGTCATGACGGAGAGCACGGCGGACGGCCCGAAGGCGTCCTTCAGCGCGGTGGAGAAGGGGCGCCCCAGGCCGCAGGCGGTCCTCGGCGCGTGTGTGGTGGTCACCGACAGCTCGGGGCGGGTACTTCTGGGCCGGTCCACCAGCGGGATGTGGGAGCTTCCCGGTGGGCGCGTGGAGCCGGGAGAGCACGTCACCGCGGCGGCCGTGCGGGAGCTGGCGGAGGAGACCGGGCTGACGGCCGAGGTGGGCGACGCGCACTTGCTGACGATCCTCCACGACGACCGGGAGGACGTCAGGCGCCTGTCCGCGGTGGTCCATGTCACCGCGTGGTCGGGCACTCTCGGCCTGCCCGAACCGCACCGGTTCCAGCGTTGGGAGTGGCACGACCCGCACTCGCTCGCCGCCCTCGGGCCGGTCTTCGTGCCGTCCGCCCAGGCACTGGAAGCGGTGTGGCCGGGTGTCCTGCCCGGCCTGTCACCAGTGCGCAGCTACCCGATCGACGGCAGCCCCGCCGGCGACCGAACACAGCAGACGGCCAGGTCGCCGAAGCCGGCATCGCCGCCCTCGGAAGGGCACTTCCCCCTGGACGGATACGTCTGGGACACCATTGGGGCCCTGGCCCGTCACTTCACCGCGCATGACGACGAGCGCGGGCTGGATCACGCGCAGCAGTGGACGCTGCAGGTGCTGAAGATCGCCGAGGAGACGGGCGAGGCCTCGCAGGCCGTCATCGGTGCGCGCGGGACCAATCCCCGCAAGGGCGACAGCCACACCTGGCAGGACGTGCACGCCGAGGTCGCGGACGTGGTCATTACCGGTCTGGTCACCCTCGCGCGTATGCGACCCGACGACGCAGCGGAGTATCTGCAGCGCCAACTGGCCGCGAAATCAGGTCGGTTCATCGCGGCAGACAGCGCGGCAGACAGCGCGCCCGGGGGCGGACCGTGAGCACGGTTCCACCGAGGACGGGACACTCGCAATTAGGTTAGGCTTACCTAAGTAGTCGTCATTGGTCACGTCTCCCTACCCTCGCCTGGAGCACCCGGATGCGTCTCTTCCCCGCCCGCGCCGCCACGCCGACCGCCGCCGAGCGCGTTCGGTCGATCCTGGCCGCCGCCCATTCGATGACCGTGGTGAGCGACGGGCTGCACACCGAAGTGCGCCGTCTCGACGGCGCGGGGGCGATGGGCCACTTCCATCTGCACGCGCCGGGCGAGGACCCCGACGCCCAGACGGCAACGCGCATCCCCGTCCGGTTGGAGCTCACCGACATCGCCCCCACTCCCGTACGCGACCGGGTGCGCGCCCGTGTCACGGTGACCGGACTCCTGGCCGCCCCGTACAGTGCGCAGGCCGCCGAGAGCACCTGCATGGAGTTCGGCCAGGCGGTCCTCGAAGACGCCCAGGGGCGCACCTACGTCGACCTCCACTCCCTGGAGGTGACCGAACTCGACCCGATCGCGACCAGCGAGGCGCGCATGCTGACCCACCTCGTGGACGGCCACAGCGAACTCGTCCCCCTGCTGCTGCGCCTCGTCCGCCCTCGCCCGGACAGCGGCATGCTGCGCGCCCTCCCGGTGGCGATGGACCGCTACGGCGTGACCCTGCGCCTCGAATACCCCGACACCCACCACGACGTCCGGCTGCCGTTCAAGACCCCGGTGAGCGACATCGACCAGTCCGGCCCCCAGATCCACGCCCTCCTGGCCACGGCACGCCGCCTGTCCCACGCACACCATCTGCCGGCCTGACCGCCGGGCAGCACCAGGGCCGGTCGAGGCGACAGGTGATCGCCTGGGCAACGGTCCCCCACAACGGTGAACTTGCTGCCGGCTCTCGCCGCCCAGCCGCCTCACCGGACCAACAGAAAGCCCTGTTCAGTGCGTTGATGCGACGTCACGCGGCAGGTGCCGGCGCGGCCGCTACGGAGTTCTGCCCCCTCGTGTCGCGCCTGGGCTTCTTGGACCATTGCGGTGTCGGCACCACTGGGCAGCGGCGATGCCGAGCCGCGCAGGTATCCGTGTCCCTCTCCACATCCCGGCTTCGGCTTCGTCTGCGTCTTCGCCTGCGTCTGCGTCTGCGTCTGCGAGGGCGCGCCTTTGAGGCGGGAAGAGCGGCAGAGCCTTCCGCGCCGCCGGCATTCCCGCTCCCGAGCTGCCCGCCCGGCGGTCCGTCACTCCCGGGCCTCCCGCACCGCCCGTACCGCGAGCCTGAGAGAGAGGGACAGCGATATGCAACAGCGGCCATCCGCACGAGCGTCGGTCCTGGAGACGGTGGTGCTGGGCGTCACCGTCCTGATCCCCACCCTGGCCCAGGGGGCGATCCTGCGCCGCCCCCGCGTGGTCCGCCTCGCCGCCAGATTCGACACCAACCGCAGCGCCCATCGCACCCTGGCGCGCCTGCGCCGACGGCACGGCGCGGGGCCGGTCTCGGTCGCCGTCCCCGGGCGGCGGGTACTCCTGCTGCTCTCCCCTGAAGACGCCCGCCGCATGTTCACCGCCACGCCCGCCACCCTCACCCCCACCGCCCGGGAGAAGGCCCGCGGCCTGCGCCACTTCGAACCCGACGGAGTGCTGGTCTCCGCCGGTGAAGTCCGCGCCGAGCGCCGCGCGTTCAACGAGGCCGTCCTCGACTGGGGCGCCCCCGCGCACCGGCTCTTCCCGGCCCTCACCCCCCGTATCCGTGCCGAGGCCCAGGCCCTCCTCGACCTCCACCGTGGTTCGGGCCGGCCCCTGGACTGGGACGACTTCTCCGCGGCCTTCTGGCGCATCATCCGCCGTGTCGTGCTCGGGGACGCCGCCCGCGACGACCACCGCATCACCGACCTGCTGGCCGCACTGCGCGCCGACGCCGGCTGGCTGAGTCTGCGCCGGCCGAAGGAGCGGACCCGCGAGGCGTTCCTCGCCGGCGTGCGCGCGTATGTGGACCGTGCCGAGCCCGACAGCCTGGCCGCCCTCGTCGCCGGCACGCCGTGCACCGAAGGGGCCGAACCCGCAGGGCAGATCCCGTACTGGCTCTTCGCCTACGATGCCGCCGCCATCGCCACGTACTGCGCCCTCGCCCTCCTGGCCAGCCATCCGGAACACGCCGAGCGCGTGCACACCGAGATCGACGGCGCCGAACCCGACCGGTCGGCGACCGCCGACGCACTGCCCCTGCTGCGCGCCTGCGTCCTGGAGTCGCTGCGGCTGTGGCCCACTTCGCCGGCCATCCTCCGCGAGACCACCGCGGAGACGACCTGGCACAACGGCACCACCACCCCGGCCGGCACCGGTGTCGTCTTCTACAGCTCCTTCTTCCACCGTGACGCCCGACATCTGCCGTACGCCGACCAGTTCGAGCCCGACGCCTGGCTCGACGGCCGCAACCAGGACAACTGGGCGCTGGCTCCCTTCGGCCGCGGCCCCGCGCAGTGCCCGGCGCAGGACCTCGCCCTCTTCACCGCCGCGACGTTCCTCGCCGCCCTCCTGCGCGACCACAGGGCTCTCCTGCTGCTCCCCCGGCGCCCCCTCGTCCCACCGGCCCCGCTGCCCCGCACCATCGACCACACCGCGCTCCGCTTCGCGCTGACGCCCAAGTAGCGACGGCGGCGCACAGCGTTCCTACGGCGCCGGTGCGGCCTCGATGTGCTTCCTGACGAGTTCGTAGGAGCGGATGCGGTCGTCGAGGTCGTAGACGGGGGTGGTCAGCATCAGTTCGTCCGCTCCGGTCGCACCGGCCAGTTCCGCGAGCCGGGTCACGACGGTCTCGGGTGTCCCGACGGCCTGCTGCGCGCGGAAGGCGGCCAGTGCCTGCCGCTCCTCCGCCGTGAAGGGGTGCGCTGCCGCGTCCTCCGGCGTGGGGAAGGGGGTCTCGCTGAGGCCCTTGAGGAGGCCGGCCTTGATCACGTTCATCGGTCCGCCCCGCCATGCGGCCTCTTCCTCCGTCTCTGCGCACACCGTCTCGACGCATAGCAGGACCCGAGGTCGCTCGCACCAACGGGACGGGACGAAGTCGGCACGGTAACGCTCCAGCGCCGCTCGGGTGTTGTCCGGACGGATGTGGTGGGCGAGGGCGATCGGCAGGCCGAGGCTCGCCGCGAGAGCGGCGCCCGCGGTGCTGGAGGCCAGCAGCCACGGCTCGGGCAGCGGTTCGAGTGCGACCTCGTCGACCAGGTACGACAGGATCGCGGCCACGTCGTCGTGGTACTCCGCGTCCGTCGTCGGTCCGGCTCCGCGGCGCAGGGCCCGTGCGGTGGTCTCGTCGAAGGTGCCCGGGCCACGGCCGATACCCAGGTCGATGCGGCCCTGGTGCAGGGCGGCCAGCGTTCCGAACTGCTCCGCCAGCGCGAGGGGGGCGTGGTTGGGGGCCAGTACGCCGCCCGAACCGAAGCGGATGGTCGAGGTCGAGGCGGCGGAGTGCGCGGTCAGCACGACTGGCGGAAAAGCGCCGATGGCGGGCGAGTGGTGGTGCTCGGCGTACCAGACCCGGTGGTAGCCCAGCCGCTCCATTGCCTGCGCGAAGGCGGTGGTGTCGCGCAGGGTCTTCTCGGCTCGGGTCCCGGTTTGGACCATCGCGACTTCCAACGCTGAAAGCGGTACATCGATCATGCCGTCAGCATAGGGATCGGGTGTTCGGCGAGGGGGCCGCGATCCGTCTGTTCTCGGCCACACGACGAGGGCCGGCGCCACAAGTTGGAGCTGGGCTCAGTCGACGATGGCCTCGATGTCCCCGAAGGCCGCGCGCAGCGCCGCGGCGAAGTCCGCCGGGTGTGACAGGAAGCCCACGTGTCCGCCGGGGAACTCCACGATCCCGGTGCCGACCCGCTCCTCCAGGGCCCGCGCCGTACGGTGCACGAGCGTCTGGGGCCCCTCGCCGCCGACCACCAGGGCGAACGGCCCGGCGCGCAGCGCGTCGACGTCCGGCCGGAAGCGGACGAACGAGCGCAGCTCGTACGTCAGACAGGTCTCCATGTTGGCGCGGATGCGTGCCAACATCTGCTGCACCGGTACGGGCAGGTTCTGCGCCGCCCGCGGCGGTCCGTCCACGCCGATCGCCGTACTGAACCTGCGCATCGCGGGGTCGAGGCCCTCGCGCTGGTACAGCTCGTACACCTCCTGGAACAGGTCGTGCCAGTGAGGGGCGTCGGGCAACAGGTCGATGACGAACGGCTCGTGTGCCACCAGCGCCCGCACCTGACCGGGGTGCCGGGCCAGGAGGTCCATGCCGATCATGCCGCCGTAACTGGTGCCGAAGACATACGCCGGCTCGTCACCGGCGACCGCGCCGAGCAGGAGGTGGGCGTCATGGCCGTGCTCCTCGATCCGCTGTGCCCGGGGCGGGCCGGTGAGGCGACTGCGGGAGTTGCCGCGCAGGTCGAAGGTGACGACGGTGTAGTCGTCCGCCAGGAGGCCGGCCAGCGGTGCGAACATGGCCGCGTCCGCGTCACCACCGTTGACGAGCAGCAGCGGCGGGCCCGATCCGCGCACTTCGTAGTAGATCTCGGCCTCGGGCACGGTCAACATGTCTGTCTTCATAGGACTTTCAGGGTGCACCGGTGACGGGGTGCGGGGCAACGACCTGATAGCGTCACCGTCCACATGACCGACCGAGGAGGTGAGACCCGTTACCGCTGTATCAGGCCGGGTGCTCTCCTCCCACATGGCTGTGCGGTCCCTCTGACGTAGGTGGCCCCGGGAGCGCCCGCAGGCATCCCGAAAGGCCCACACCTGTGCGTTTCACCTCTCAGACGACCTCGAACGGCGTCTCGCGACGCCCCTTCCCCCTCGACGGCATCACCGGCGTGTCCACCTTCTCCGCGTACGACGGAACCGAACTCGCCTACCACGTCCTCGGCAACGGCCGACCCGTGGTCTGCCTGCCCGGAGGGCCGACGGACTCCGCATACCTCGGCGACCTCGGTGGCCTCGCCGCACACCGCCGGTTGATCCGGCTGGACCTCCGGGGCACCGGCCGGTCGGCGACCCCGGACGACGCCGCCTCCTACCGCTGCGACCGGCTCGTCGCGGACGTGGAGGCCCTGCGCGAACACCTCGGCCTGGACCGGATGGACCTGCTCGGGCACTGCGCCGGCGCGAATCCGGCCGTTCTGTATGCGAGCCGCCATCCGGAACGCGTCGAGCGGCTCGCGTTGATCACACCGAGCGTCCGGGCCGTCGGCATTCCGATCAGCGGCGCGCTCCGGCTCGACACCGCGCGGCTGCGCCGGGACGAACCGTGGTTCCCGGCGGCCTTCGCGGCCCTGGAGGCGATCGTGGCGGGCCAGGCCACCGACGACAGGTGGCAGGCCATCGCCCCGTTCTCCCACGGCCGTTGGGACGCGGCGGCGCGGGCCCATCAGGCTGCGGCGGACGAACGGATGAACAGCGAGGTGGTAGCCGCCTTCGGCGCCGAAGGCGCGTTCGACCCGGACGCCACCCGCGCCGCGCTCGCCCGCTTCGACTCCCCGGTCCTCCTGCTGGCCGGGGAGGTCGATCCGGGCGCCCCGCCCGCCACGGTGGCCGAGTTCGCCGGGCTGTTCCCGCATGCCGAACTCGTCGTCCAGCCCGGGGCCGGACACCATCCGTGGCTCGACGACGCCGAACGCTTCGCGGCAGCCGTCGCCGTGTTCCTGAGCTAGGGCGGGCACGTCCTGGGGGGCGAACGCCGCCAGCTCCGCCCGCCGGGTCACCATGGTGATCCGGCGGGCCGGTCTTCTCAGGCCCGCGTCCGCGCGATCACACAGGAGTGCTGACGGCATGGCGAACCACTGGGTCGGAGTGACGATCGACTGCGTCGACGTGGAACGAGTGGCGGGATTCTGGAGCGTACTGCTGGACCGCGAGCCGGGGCCGTCCCGGCCCGGTTGGGTCTACCTCGGTCAGCGGGGTGACACGCAGCCCCGCCTCGTCTTTCAGCCCGTGTCCGAGCCCAAGCGCGGCAAAGTACGGCTGCACCTCGACGTCGCGGTCGACGACATCGATCAGGGCATCGCCCAAGTCGTCGCCCTCGGAGGCCGGTTCACCGGCGAACGGCACGACTACGACGAGGGCGTGGTCGTCGTGATGGCCGATCCCGAAGAGCATGAATTCTGCCTGGTCCAGCACTACTGACCGGCGCCGCGCGCCACGACGTGTCCGCGGAGCGTGCGCCCTACAGGAACCGGAAAACCGTTCGACAGCCGAGCCGGGACGGGCCATGATCCGCGCTTGTGACGACGCCGCAGCAGCTCCTGGTCCGTGCCGCCGCCCGCAACAACGCCGAGTGGTGCGCGGCGATGAGCCGATCCCACGGTGTGGCCGGTGCGTTCGAGGCCCGGGCCTGGGCGGCCCCGGCCCGCACGCCGCTGTACTACCCCGACGCGGTGACGCTGGTGCCGGGCGCCGACCCGGCGGCGCTGGTGGCCCGTATCGACACCGCCGTGCCCGGCGCCTCCGTCAAGGACAGCTTCGGCGACCTCGACCTGACGCAGGCCGCCTTCCAGGTGCTGTTCGAGGCACAGTGGATCCACCGCCCGGCCGGTCCGCCCGTCGCCCCGTCGGGTCTCGCCTGGGACGTGGCGGACAACCCGGACACGCTGCGCGCCTGGGCGCTCGCCTGGGACGACGGGGGCGGCGACGCAGACCTCTTCCGGCCCGAACTGCTCGACGACCCGGCCACGTTCGTGGTCGCCGGGCGGTCCACCAGTGGCCGGGTGGTGGCCGGAGCGGTGGCGAGCCGCAGCGACCAGGTGGTCGGAATCTCCAACGTCTTCGCACGGGACGGCGGCCCCGACGCGGCCTGGCCCGCCGTACTGGACGCGGTGCGCCGGCTGTTCCCCACCCTGCCGGCGGTCGGCTATGAGCACGGCGACGACCTGGCGACCGCCGTGCGCCACGGCTTCGAGCCGGTCGGTCCACTGCGGATCTGGCTGCACGGCCAGGGCCTGTCCGACACTCACCCAAACGCATGCGGGGGCTAACCCCACCACTGCTGTCGGGCCTGCCGCATGGGCAGGGCATGGGCCGCTCAACGACCCTTTTCTCATGACGACTTGCCTCCGCGGACGCGCCTTCCGCTTCCTCCGTCCGCTGCCGCTGCTCCTCACCCTCTCCGCCACGGCCGCCACGATGACGCTGAGCGCCGCCGCTCCCCCGAAGGCGCGAGCCGAGGCTGCCACCGCCCCCGGCCTCACCTGGCGGTCCTGTGCCCAGCCCGGCGGGCCCGCGGGGCAGGAGTGCGCCGAACTGCCGGTGCCGCTCGACTACCGCGAACCCAAGGGACCGCGGCTGACCGTGGCCGTGTCCCGCCTGCGCAGTGATCGGCCGGCGGCGAGGCGCGGGACGCTGCTGATGATCCCCGGCGGACCGGGCAGCTCGGGGGTGCAGTGGCTGCGGCAGAAGGGGGACGCGCTGCGCAAGGAGACGGCGGGCCAGTACGACATCGTCAGCCTCGACCCGCGCGGGGTGGGTGCCAGCACGACCGCGAGCTGCGGGCTCGACGCGGACGACCGGCATCTGGTGCACCTGCGGTCCTGGCCGCGGCCGGACGGCGGGATCGAGGAGAACGTCGCGCGGTCGCGGCGGATCGCCGCGGCGTGTGCGCGTCACGGGGGCGCCGTGCTGCGCAGTTTCTCCACCGCGAACGAGGTGCGCGACATCGACCGCTTCCGCCGGGCGCTGGGCGAGGAGAGGCTGTCGGCCTGGACCGCCTCGTACGGGACCTATGTGGGCGCCGTCTACGCGCAGAAGTACCCCCACCGCACCGACCGTTGGGTGCTGGACAGCAGCGGCGACCCCGATCCGACGCGGGTCGAGCGGGGCTGGCTGGCGAACATGGCCGCGGGCGCCGACGACCGCTTCCCCGACTTCGCGGCCTGGGCGTCGGATCCGGCCCGGGAGGACGACGGTCTGCGGCTGGCCCGACGGGCCGAGGACATACGGCCGTTGTTCCTGTCACTGGCGGCGGAGTTGGACCGTGCGCCGAAGGAGTCGACGACGGCGGGTGTGCCGCTGACCGGCAACCGCCTGCGGCAGGCGCTCCAGAGCGCCCTCTACGACGACGCCTCCTTCGCCCCGCTGGCCCGGCTCGTCCGGGCGGCCCGGAACCCGGCCGAGAGGCCGGTCCTGCCCGCCGCGCTGGCCCAGCCCCTGCGGGACCAGGACGCCGCGGTCACGGTCGCGGTCATCTGCAACGACGTGCGCTGGCCGGGCTCGGTCTCCGGGTACCGGCGCGCGGTGGCCGCCGACCGCGTCCGGCATCCGCTCACGGCCGGGATGCCGGCCAACGTCTCACCCTGCGCCTTCTGGAAGGACGCACCGGCGGAGCGGCCGACCCGGATCACCGCCGAGGGGCCGTCCAACATTCTGATGATCCAGAACCTCCGGGACCCCTCCACGCCGTACTTCGGCGCCCTGAAGATGCGGCGAGCCCTCGGCGACCGGGCCCGCCTGGTCACCGTCGACCACGGCGGCCACGGTGTCTACCTCGGCAACGGCAACGCCTGCGGCGATCGCGAGGTCACCGCGTTCCTCTCGACGGGCCGACTTCCGGAGCGCGATGTGCACTGCGCACGATGACCCGCCCCGGCGGCCCGGGGAGCCGAGCGGCGCCGGGGCCGGCGCGGTGGGTTTCGTCAGCGCTCAGCGCGAGCGGCGAGCGGCGCACGCGGGCGGGCGGGCGGGCGGCCCCGTGGGCGTCAGCCGACGCACACGACGCCGAGCAGGCACACATGTGACGGCGACGACGGATCGGCCGACGGCGATGTCGGCTCGGCCGTCGGTGTGGTCGCCGGCTCGTCGTTCGTGGACGAGGAGCCGGCGTCGGACTGCTCGCCGGAGGCGGGCGCTGCCGCCGGCGCCGGGGCACCCTCGTTGCCACCGCCGGCCGTGTTGCCCGAGTTGTCGGAGTGTGTGCTCGCGGCCGGCGCGGGCGCGCTGTGCGGCGCCGCACTCGCAGGCGCGGAGGGCTGGGCGGTGAATCCGCCGTCGGGCTGCCGGTGCGTCGCGGCCGGCGGAGGCGTGGCGGTGGCGGTGTCGTGATGGCGGCTGGAGGTCATGGGCGGACGTCCGCCGGGGTGCCGCGAGGCCCGGTCGTCCGGCTGCTCCGACCCGTCGGTGGCCACGGGGTGGGACTTGGCCGCGCTCTCCGGGTCCGGCGCCGCGGACGCGTGCGTCTGGCCGTTGGACGCCTTGTCCGGCAGCAGAGCCACGGTCAGGGCGCCGCCGGCCAGGGCGAACGCCGTCGCCGCCACGGCGCGGCGCTTGTGCTTCTTCCAGCGTGCGAGCTGCCGGCGCCGGGCCGCCCGGCCCTGACCGGTGGCGGCGGGCGCGGGGCCTCTCTCCGGGTCGGCACCCGGGGCGTCCATCCGCGCGGTCTCCTCGGACACACCACCGCCGACCGGCGCGGCACCGGAGTCGAGCCCACCGGCCCCGGCCCCGGGGACCGCGGCCACCTCGGCCTGCCACGCCTCCCAGGCGTCCCACGTCGTCGCGCCGGCGGCCACCGAGCCGTCGCGGTGGGTGGTCGGGGCTATGTCCGGGGCGTAATCACCGCATCCCGGGCATACGAGAGCCCCATTGAGGTTTCGACGGCACGACGAGCAGTAGTCCATCTGCGAGCTTTCTGTGCTGCGCCGCCAGGGACGCCGGCGACCTGTTTTCACGTTCGCACGCGGGATCGAGCGGCCAGCAACGCTAACGGCACCCGCAGAAGACCGCAGGTAGAGGTTGTGATGCTTCCGTGGAGATTCGCTGCCGGCGGCGCTCGCACTCCGGACATATCTCGATGAATGCCCGGATGGACCGCTGGACCTGTCGCCGCCGAGTGTGATGCGCACGGACGTCGCCGATGGTGCTGCCGCCCGTGGTCGGGGCCGGTCACCGGGACGGGTGGTCCTGTGCTCCGGTTGGCGCCGGTGCTTCTGCGGGGTGGTCGATTCGGTGCTGGGCTGGCGCCACAAGCCGTGCACCGGCTGGCTTTGGTGTGCCCTTGTGCTTCTTCCGCATCCCATTCGCCGTCAAGGGTGCCGGGAGCCGGATGCGTGTGCGCGCGAATCCCCTCCCGCGCGCCCTGGGCAGCCGAATTTCCAGAGGAGAGCAGTGACCACTATTTCAGCGCGCCCTACGGCCGCGCCTGATATCGAGCAGCTTCCGGAACCACCGTTGCGCCGGTCCAGGGAAATCCAGGGCAATATCCTGGCCGCGTTCAACAAGGACTACACGGCTTTCCGTTATATGCGCTTCCCGGACGACGACGGCGCGGGCGGCCGCGGCTGGCTGTCCGTCATGCTGAACACGGTCGCGGTGACCGCCGCGGTCGAGGATTTCAACGAGGAGTTCTCCCTCTCCCGCCGGGCATGGGGCCAGGACCCGTCCCTCACCGCCACCTGGGTCGGGGTCTCGTTAACGTTCCAGGGCCTGCTCCGGGTCGTCCGCGAGCCGGAAAGGGTGAAGCAGGACCTGGCACCCTTCGGTTCCTTCGTGAAGGGCGCGGCCGCACGGGCGGCGGACCTCGGCGATCACGGTACGAGCGCCCCCGAGAACTGGCATTTCGGTGCGGACGGATCAGATGTGCACGCCGTACTGATCGTGGCCGCGGACACCGAGTCCGCGCTCGACGACAAGCTCGCCAACATCGCTGCCGCGGACGTGGCGCACGGTGTGACGCTGGTCCATCAGGACGACGGCCGCACCCTGACCGGCGATCTGCGCGGGCACGAGCACTTCGGGTACAAGGACGGCATCTCCCAGCCGGGCGTCAAGGAATTCCACCGCGAGGACCGGGACCGTCCCGGCTTCCGGGAGAACCGTCCGGGAGCCACTCTGGTCGAACCCGGGGAGTTCGTCTTCGGGCACAAGAGCGAGAGCGGAAGCCCGCCCGAGGCGCCTTCGTGGATGGACAACGGTTCCCTTCAGGTGGTGCGCCGGCTGCGGCAGGACGTCGCCGGCTGGAACGAGGCCGTGGTGCGCGAGGCGGGTAAATTCCAGCCGCACGCCATCTCGCCGGATCTGCTGGGCGCCTGCCTAGTCGGCCGCAAGAAGGACGGTACGCCCCTCGCGCAGGGCCAGAACCCGGTGACCGGGGTCGGGCCGGGCGGCAACGATTTCACCTACGAGAACGACGGGGCGGGGAAACACACCCCGTGCGCCGCGCACATCCGCAGAACCCACCCCCGTCACTTCGAGACCACCCAGCGACACCGCATCATGCGCCGCGGCATTCCCTACGGTCCCGCGTACACGGGAGGTCATGACACGACGGACCGCGGTCTGATGTTCGTGTGCTACGGCACCTCGCTGGAGCGGCAGTTCGAGTTCGTCCAGCGTGCCTGGTCGAACAATCCCGGTTTCGTCCCCGGCACGGAGGGCGCGCCCAACGGCATCGACAAGGTGACCGGCACCCTCAAGCAGGGCGCTTCCGGCAGCCCCGACGCCCACATCGTGCTGGCCGACGGCCAGGAAGGCACCGTGTCGATGAACCGCTTCGTGCAGACCACCGGCGCCGTGTACGCCTTCACGCCCTCCCTCTCCACTTTGCGGCGGCTCGCCGCGAACCAGTCCCTGCACGAGAAAGCCTGAGCCGCCATGTCCAAGAACCGCCAGGACCTCCGCGACGAGCGCACCGGCGTCGATCGCGCCAACGACAAGACCTACCAGCAGCTGGCCCGCGAACTGCTGCTGGTCGGCCCCGATCCGGCCAACGAGGACCTCAAGCTGCGCTACCTCGACGTCCTGATCGACAAGGGGCTGGAACGCCCCGTCGCACCCAAACGCATCCTGATCGTCGGCGCCGGCATCGCCGGCCTGGTCGCCGGCGATCTGCTGACCCGCGCCGGGCACGATGTGACGATCCTGGAGGCGAACGCCAACCGGGTCGGCGGCCGGATCAAGACCTTCCACGCCAAGAAGGGCCAACCGGCGCCCTTCACCGACCCCGCGCAGTACGCGGAGGCCGGGGCGATGCGGCTGCCCAGCTTCCACCCGCTGACCCTGGCGCTGGTCGACCGGCTGGGGCTCAAGCGGCGGCTGTTCTTCAACGTCGACATCGATCCGTCGACGGGCAATCAGACCGCGCCCGTACCCCCGGTGGTCTACAAGTCCTTCAAGGACGGCAAGCTCTGGACGAACGGCGCGCCCAGTCCCGAGTTCCGGGAGCCGGACAAGCGCAACCACACCTGGATCCGCACCAACCGCTCCCAGGCCCGCCGCGCCCAGTACGCCAAGGACCCGTCCCAGATCAACGAGGGCTTCCACCTCACCGGCTGCGAATCCCGGCTGACCGTCGCCGACATGGTCAACCAGGCCCTGGAGCCGGTGCGCGACTACTACTCCGTACGGCAGAGCGACGGCACGCGGGTCAACAAGCCCTTCAAGGAGTGGCTGGACGGCTGGGCCTCGGTCATCCGCGACTTCGACGGCTATTCGATGGGCCGCTTCCTGCGCGAGTACGCCGGGTTCAGCGACGAGGCCGTCGAGGCGGTCGGGACGATCGAGAACATGACGTCGCGGCTGCACCTGGCGTTCTTCCACAGCTTCCTGGGCCGCAGCGACATCGACCCCACCGCCACGTACTGGGAGATCGAGGGCGGCAGCCGCAAGCTTCCGGAGGCGCTCGCCAAGGATCTGCGGGACGAGATCGTGATGGGCCAGCGGATGGTCCGGCTGGAGTACTACGACGCGGGCCGCAACGGCCACCAGGGCGGGCTCACCGGGCCGGGCGGCCCCGCCGTCGCCATCCAGACCGTGCCCGAGGGCGACCCGTACGGAGAGGTCCAGACTTGGACCGGTGACCTGGCGATCGTCACCGTCCCCTTCTCCAGCCTGCGGTTCACCACCGTCTCGCCGCCCTTCTCCTACAAGAAGCGCCGGGCCATCATCGAGACGCACTACGACCAGGCCACCAAGGTGCTGCTGGAGTTCTCGCGCCGCTGGTGGGAGTTCACCGAGGCGGACTGGAAGCGGGAGCTGGACGCCATCGCGCCCGGTCTGTACGAGTACTACCAGCGGTGGGGCGAGGACGACGCCGAGGCCGCGGTGGCGGTGCCGAAGAGCCTGCGCGATCTGCCCACCGGACTGCTCGGTGCGCATCCGAGCGTCGACGAGAAGCGGATCAGCCGCAAGCAGGTGGAGTACCACCAGAACTCCTCGCTGCGCGGCGGCGTACGGCCGGCCACCAACGCCTACGGCGGCGGTTCCACCACCGACAACCCCAACCGCTTCATGTACTACCCCTCCCACCCCGTCCCCGGGAGCCCCGGAGGCGTGGTGCTGGCCGGCTACTCCTGGTCGGACGACGCCGCCCGCTGGGATTCCTTCGACGACCACGAGCGCTACGGCTACGCCCTGCAGAACCTCCAGTCCGTGCACGGCCGCCGTATCGAGGTCTTCTACACCGGCGCCGGCCAGACCCAGAGCTGGCTGCGCGACCCGTACGCCTGCGGTGAGGCCGCCGTCTACACCCCGCACCAGATGACCAGCTTCCACCTCGACGCGGTACGGGCCGAGGGGCCGGTGCACTTCGCCGGTGAGCATGTGTCGCTCAAGCACGCCTGGATCGAGGGTGCGGTGGAGTCGGCGGTGCGCGCCGCGATCGCCGTCAACGAGGCCAACGCGGCCGAGGAAATCGTCGCCGGGCTGGCCGCGGCGCCCCGCGAGCGGCGGTCCGCCGCGACTGCGGACCGGTCGCGCGAGGAGGTGCTGACGTCATGACCACGTCGCAGACCTGCACGGTGGCCGAGTACCTGGCCATCCGGCTGGAACAGCTCGGCATCACCCATCTGTTCGGTGTCCCGGGCAACCACCTGGGCCCGTTCCTGTCGACCCTGCACGCCAAGACCAAGGTGCGCTGGGTGGGCACCCCCACCGAGGGCGGCGCGGGACAGGCCGCGGACGCCTATGCGCGGGTGAAGGTCGCCGATGCCGAGATCTCGCTCGGCGAGCAGGGCATCGGCGCGGTGGCGGTCACCTACAGCGTGGGCGCGTTCAACCTGCTCAACGCGATCGGCGGCGGCTTCGCCGAGTATGTGCCGCTGATCGCGATCAACGCCGCGCCCACCTACGAGCAGTGGCTCAACCAGCGGGCGATCGGCCTGCTCACCTCGCACATGTCCCAGCGCCCGGAGAGCAACCTGGACGTCTACCGCCAGGTGACGGTGGACGCCCAGGCCATCTCCCACCCGGGCCTGGCCCCCACCCAGATCGACGGCGCGATCACCGCCTGCCTCTCGCACCGCAGACCGGTCTACCTGGAGGTCATGGAGGACGTCTGGGAGGCGCGGTGCGCCGCGCCGCACGGCCGTCTGACGCGGCAGCAGCGGCCGGTCACCGCGCAGAACGCGCAGATGCTCGACCGGGCGGTCACGGCCTGCGTGGACCTGATCCGGCAGCACGAGAAGCCCCCGATCCTGTGGGCCGGCGAGGAGATCGACCGCTTCCGGTTGTCCGACGAGTTCGAGAAGCTGGTACACGAGACCCGCATCCCGTTCTGCACCACCGTCGGTGCCAAGTCCGTGGTCTCGGAGTACACCCCGGGTTTCTCCGGCGTCTACAACGGCAAGGCCAGCAACCCGGACGTGGCCGAGGTGTTCCACAACGCGGGCTGCCGCATCGGGCTGGGCACCTGGGCGACCTCGAAGAACCTCGGCGGCAAGCGGTCGATCGGGGACGACTGGGCGGTCGCCGCCCATGAGGGGGTGCATGTCGGCGCCTCGTACTTCCCCGATGTGCAGCTCGCCGAGTTCATCCCCGCGCTGCGCCGGCGCCTGGTCCTCGACTTCGGCACCGGCGCGTTCGAGGCGGACCACTTCGCCCTCGCGCGCAAGGACGGTCTCGACGTCCCCGCGACCACCGCCGCCTTCCTGGACTCCCAGATCGGCGGGGTGTACCCGGAGAGCGTGACGTACGACAGCTTCTTCCGGCACATCAACGCCTTCCTGGAGTCGCAGACCAGCGATCCTCCGGAGGAGCTCGGCAATCCGTTCACGGTGGTGTCGGACGCCGCGTTCGCGCTGATCGGCTCGATGAACCTGCGGATGGCGGAGCGCGCCTCGTACGTGGCGCAGAACAGCTGGCTGTCCATCGGCTACTCGGTCGGCGCGGCCACCGGGGTGGCGCTCGGCCGGCAGCACGCGGGCAAGCGGCCGATGGTCTTCGTCGGCGACGGCTCGTTCCAGGAGACCTGCCAGGAGATGTCCACCCACGTGCGGCACGGTCTGCGGCCGGTGGTGTTCGTCCTGGACAACGAGGGCTTCTACGGGATCGAGCAGATGCTCGTCCACCCCTGCTACTACAAGGAGGAGACGCCGACCCCGCCGTCCGACGGCGCCGACTTCTACAACGAACTGCACCCGTGGCAGTACGAGAAGTTCGCGGACGTCTTCGGCTCGACCAAGCACCCCATGCACGGGTTCGCCGTCCGTACGCACGAACAGCTCGAATCCCTGCTGCGGCAGATCGCCGAGCCCACCGACGCGATCAACCAGGGCCCGGTCGTCGTACGGGTGCAGTTCGCGCGCCGGGACTATCCCGAGGCGCTCAAGTACAAGATCGCCGAGAACTGTCCGCCGCCCGGCGGCGCACCGTCCGAAGGGAGCGCGGCATGACCGGCCCGAACACACAGCGAGGGGGCGCGGCGGGCACCGCCGTCGACGACTCCGCGAGGGCGCTCCGGCACGCCATGAGCGGTCTGTCCGGTCCGGAGGCCACCGGCTGGACGGGGACCGTACGGCCCGCCGGATGCCCCGGCGAGGGCGAGAAGGTACTGATCCTGGGCGCCGGTGTCGCGGGGCTGACCGCCGCCTACGAGCTGAGCATGCTCGGCTACCAGGTCACCGTCCTGGAAGCGCAGGACCGCGTCGGCGGGCGCAACCGCACCGCGCGCCGGGGCGACGAGCTCTATGAGCTCGACGAGAAGGGCAACGTCACCCACACGCACACCTGCGCGTTCGACGAGGGCCTGTACCTCAACCTCGGGCCCGGCCGCATCCCGTACCACCACCGCCGGGTGCTCAAGTACTGCCGGGACTTCGGTGTGGAGCTGGAGCCGTACGTCATGGAGACCACGGCGAACCGCGTCCGCCCGCCGGGTGCCGAGGTGACCTGGCCCAACCGGCGGGTGGCCAACGACACCCGCGGCCACCTCGCGGCGAAGCTCGCCGAGACGCTGGTGAGCACCGACACCTTCACCGGTGAACTGCGGGACCTGCTGCGGGTGTTCGGCGCGCTCGACACGAACGGCAAGTACCGCGGCTCCACCCGCTCCGGTTACCTGGACCGGCCCGGCATCGAGGAGTGGCCCACACCGGCGCCTCCGCTGTCGTTCGAGGACCTGGTGCACTCGGGCTTCTGGAAGGCCCGTTTCTACCAGCCCGTCGACTATCTGTGGCAGGCCACGATGTTCCAGCCGGTCGGCGGCATGGACCACATCGTCAAGGCACTGGCGCGGGAGGCCAAGCGGGCCGGCGCGAAGATCGTGCTGGGCGCCGAGGTCCGGGAGATCGAGATCGACCCGCGCGGCCTGGGGGTTGCCCTCATCTACCGCAAGGGCGAGGGCGAGTTCCATGACAGCGCCCGGTACTGCGTCAGCAACATCCCGATCCCGGTGCTCCGCAAGATCAAGCTGACCCGCTTCTCGGATCCCTTCACGAAGGCGATCAAGCTCGTGGAGTTCGAGAAGACCTGCAAGGTCGGCTGGCAGGCGAACCGCCGCTTCTGGGAAGGGGACCTCGACAGCTGCGACGACAGCGAGGGGATCTACGGCGGCATCAGCTGGACCGGGCACAACATCACCCAGCTGTGGTATCCGTCCAACGACTACTTCTCGGACAAGGGAACCCTGACCGGCGCCTACAACTTCGGCAAGGCCGCCGAGGACCTCGGCAAGCGCTCACCGGACAAACGTCTGGAGCTGGCCCGCCAGGGTGCCGTCCAGCTGCATCCGGAATTCGGGGACAGAAAGCTCGTCCCCGATGAGCAGGCCGTCTCCATCGCCTGGCACAAGGTGCCCTACCAGCTGGGCGGTTGGGCGGCCTGGAAGCCGCACGAGGCGACGCACAAGAAGGCGTACCGGCAACTGCTGCAGCCCGAGGGCACCGATACGTTCTTCGTCACCGGTGACCAGATCTCGCCGCTGCCCGGATGGCAGGAGGGCGCCATGATGTCCGCCCACTACGTCACCCAGCAGATCCTGGGCATCATGCCCCTGAGCGCGCCGGAGGAGGTCGCCGTTCCGGACTCGGTCGCGCTGACACAGGGTCTGTTCTGATCGGTTCCGGGGGCCGGATCGCCGAAGTGCTCGGTCGGTCCGGCCCCCGTTCGGTGCCGCCGCTCGCGCGGCGACCTCGGTGGGCGGCTACGGCGCCATCTCGTACGCCCCGGCCAGCGCCTCGACGCGCTCCCAGACGCGCTGCGAGCGGGCGTCGTCGACGACCGGGCGGCGGACCGCGCCCAGTGCCCAGCGCTGCTGTTCGGCGGTGGCGGAGTCCTTGCCGTGCAGCTCGACGGCGTGCGCGGAGAAGTCCCGTACGAGGACGGCGAACAGCTCGTCGAGCACGTCCTGCGGCAGGCCGGTCAGGCGGGCCTGCTCCAGGATCAGCTGGCCGTGCACGACCAGCGCGAACAGCTGGCCGACGGCGAGCAGCAGATCGAGGTCGCGGCTCTGCTCCTCGTCGGGGGCGGCGGTGGTGACGAACTCGCACAGGGCGTCGGCCTGTTCCCGGAAGCGGGCGACGTTGGGCACCTCGGCGTAGGCGTCGTAGGCGGCGCGCCAGTCGTGGAAGCGGATGGCGCCCAGCCCGCGGGCCGGTCCCTGCTGGAAGAGGAACGCGTCGTCGGCCGCGTCCAGCCGGGTCCCGACGGGCGCGTACTCGGTCGGGGCCAGCAGGTGGTTGCCCATGAACTTCAAGATCAGCGCCAGGTTGACGTGGACCGTGCCCTCCAGCTTCGGCAGCCCCCGGATCTCGGTGGCCGCCTGGGCGAAGTAGGTGTCCTTCTCGAAGCCCTTGGCGGCGATCACGTCCCACATCAGGTCGATGACCTTCTCGCCCTCGGTGGTCACCTTCATCTTCGTCATCGGGTTGAAGAGCAGGTAGCGGCGGTCGTCGGGGCCGGCGGAGCGGAAGTAGTCCACGGCCCGGTCGCTGAACAGCTTCATCCCGACGAGGCGGACATAGGCGTCGGTCAGCTCGCGGCGCACGTGCGGGAAGGCGGTGACCGGGCGGCCGTAGAGAATGCGCTGGTGCGCGTGGGTGACGGCCTCGTACATCGCGTGTTCGCAGATGCCGATCGAGGCGGTGCAGAGATTGAACTTGCCGACGTTGACGGTGTTGAGGGCGGCGTCGAAGGCCGCGCGGCCGGTGTGCAGGATGTCGTCCGGCCGGACCGGGTAGCCCTCCAGGCGGAACTCGCTGACGTACTTCGAGGAGTCGACGACGTTCTTGACCAGGTGGTACGCCTCGTGGCGGCTGTCGGCGGCGAAGAAGACATAGCCGTCCGGGCCCTCGACGTCGGTGCGGCGGCCGAAGACGGAGACGAGCCCGGCGGCGTTGCCGTTGCCTATGTAGTACTTGGAGCCGCTGGCCAGGAAGCCGCCGTCGCCGTCGGGCTCCAGCAGCATGTCGGTGGAGTAGATGTCCGCGCCGTGGGTCTTCTCGGACAGGCCGAAGGCGAACACCTCGCCCTGGTCGAGGAGTTCGGCCGCTCGGCTGCGGGCGGCGGCGTTGTCGCTCTGCCAGACCGGGCCGAGGCCGAGGATGGTGACCTGCCAGGCGTACCAGTAGTCGAGCCCGTAGAAGCCGAAGATCTCGTTGAGGGCGGCGATCCGGGCGGTGTCCCAGCGCTTGTCCTGCTGCCCCTCGGCGGCGGAGGCGGGCGTCAGGAACGTGGCGAACAGCCCTTCCTTGGCGGAGAACGCCAGGAAGTCCGCCAGCCAGGCGCGCGAGCGGTAGTCCTCGATCAGCTTGCGCTTGCCGCGCTCCTCGAACCAGTCGACGGTGGCGCGCAGCAGCCTGCGGGTCTCGGGGTCGAAGTGCGCCGGGTCGTAGGTGCTCGGGTTGAACAGCAGCGGGTCGGCCATGGGTGTTCGCCTTTCCGGCTCGGGAGTGGGACTGGGAAACGGAGGCTGGGAAGTCGAGTGGGGCGGGGGTGGGCGCCGGGTCAGCGCTCGGGGCCGAGCCGGCGGAGCGTGGCGAGGACGTCGTCGAGCCAGGCGAGCGTCATCCGCTCGTAGGCGATGCCGCCGCGCAGCACGACGTGCTGGAGCTCCTGTCCGGCGTCGAGCGGTCGGGGGGCCTCGGGGCCGGTGAAGTCGCGCCGCTCCCCCGCGAGGTAGTGCGCGAGGCGGTCGGTGTGCGCCTGGTGGTGCCGCTCGACCTCGCGGATCAGCGCGGCCGGGTCGTCGAAGGCCGCGCCGCGGATCTTCACCGCGAGCTCGTGCCGGACGCTCTCGGGCTCGATCGGCTCGTGCAGCCACTGGGAGAGGGCGACCCGGCCCAGGGCCGCGACGGAGTACTCCTTCTTGTCCGGCCGGCCCTGTTGGGGCACCTCGCGGACATCGATCCAGCCGTCGCTCTCCATCCGCTTCAGGACGCGGTAGATCTGCTGATGGGTGGCGGTCCAGAAGTAGCCGATGGACCGCTCGAACCGCCGGGACAGCTCATAGCCCGAGCCCGGCTTCTCCAGCAGGGAGACGAGGATCGCGTGATCGAGCGCCATACCCCGATCCTTCTATGCAACTCGTTGCATAGACAAGGGGCACCGCCCGGGTGAGACACGGCTCACCCGGCCGCACGGCCCCGGCACACCGGTGCGGGTGGCGTGCAACCACCTCGCAACCTTGCCGGGGGTTAACTGGGCGGGGCGCATCGGCGGCCCGGTGGTCATGATCCGGCCGGTCAGGACAGGAGAGGTACATGCACCGCTGTGAGACGAGGAACCCGCAGGTCAGCTGCTTCGGCACGACGCCGGGCCGGTTCTGATGGGCGGCGGCGACGGGTGGGAGGCGGCCGCCCCCAGGGCCGGGGTGGCCGAGGGCGCCTCGCGTATCGCGCTCAGCGCGGCGGCGAGCGAACTGCTGCGGCTGCTGCGCGATCAGCACGGGCCGCTGATGTTCCACCAGTCCGGTGGGTGCTGCGACGGCAGCGCGCCCATGTGCTACCCCGCCGGGGAGTTCCGTACGGGATCGTCGGATGTGCTGCTGGCCCGGCTGAGCGTGGCGGGGGTGCCGGAGCCGGTGGGGTTCTGGATGTCGGCGGACCAGTTCGAGCGCTGGCGGCACACCCATCTGACCGTGGACGTCGTACCGGGGCGGGGCAGCGGCTTCTCCCTGGAGGCACCCGAGGGTGTTCGCTTCCTGATCCGTTCGCGGCTCTTCAGCGACGAGGAGCGGGCCCGGCTCGGGGACTGAAGCGGCGGCCGCGGGGCAGTGGTGAGGCCCCACGCACGGGGGAGAGCGTGGGGCCTCACTTAGACAAACGGGCATCGGGGGGCATCGGTTCCCCGATGGTGGGGATTCGGCAAGAAAATCTTGTACGGAGTGTGCGCGGCGGCCGTGGCCCGTCCTCCGGTCGGGGCCTCGTCCGGGGGTCGGGCCCCCTTTCGACGGTCAGGCCTCGTCCTGCACCAACCGGTCCAGCAGCTCCTGGAAGTCCCCGCTCACCACGATGCGCAGCCCGTCCCCGTCCGGCTCGCTCAGCGGGGTCATCACGCCCCGGCGCCACCAGAACACCTTGGGGCTGATCGCGCCCGCCGCGTCCTCGTGACCGGCCGCCGCGAACTGCGCCATGGCCTGCAACGCCGGGATGACCTGGGCGTCGTGGATGCGGTGGAACGCCAGCTGGTGCCGGAAGGGCAGGGCGACCAGCGCGCCGTCCGCGGTGAGCCCGGTGCCCATGATCCGCTGCACCAGCTCGTCGAGCACCAGGACCCGGCTCGCGGTGAAGAAGGAGTCGCCGAGCAGCACCTCGAACGCCGAGCCGTCGCCGCGTCGCACGGTCTCATGCCCCTCGACGGGCAGCGCCCGCAGATTGTTCATCGCCCGGATGCGCAGCTCGGCCACGTCCCCGAGATCGGTCAGCGAGTCCTCGCTCAGCATCTGCACCGCCTCCGGCAGGTCGAGGGCGAGCACCTCGCGCAACCCCGGAGCCGGCTCCCGGCCGTAGCGGAAGGAGTCCGAGGCCGGCAGCGTCTCCTGGGCGACGACCCGGGGGTAGAGGCAGGCCCGGATCTCGTCCTCGCTGAGGATCTCCAGCGGCTGCGGACCGTCCATCGTCCGCAGCACCTTTCCGACGTGGTCCCGGATCAGCGCGGGCCAGCTCCGCTCGCCGCGCCGGTCGCGATGGCACACCGCGGCGAGGTTGCCGAGGCCGAACTGACGGCCCGCGGAATCGGTGACCAGGCCCGCGTACGCGGTCACTTCGAGGCCCTGTTCCGCGAACGCCTGCCGGACCTGTGATCTGAAGACGCCGCCCTCACGCTCGGAGAAGAAGCCGAACTCCCCGTCGCGTGCCAGGTCGCGGGAATCCCGCTTCGGTCCTCGGCGGAACAGGCCCATCTCTTCCTCCCGGCAGCGGCCACCCACATCGGCCATGAATGGGCCGATCGTAACGGGTGTGCCCGCCGCCCTCGTCGCCCGCTGACTGCCGCTCACCGCACGGACCGGCTCGGGGGATGTCCCGGACGACGAGGGATGGGGGACGTCAAAGGGTGCGCCCGAAGGGGGAGGGGCTCCCTCAGCCGCCGATGTTGACGTCGATGCAGGCGTAGAACGCGTTCGCGGTGTCCGCGACGTTCCAGACCGCGAGGATCTTCTGCTTGCCGGTGATACCGCCGAAGTTGACGGTGTGGGTGACGGTCTCGGGCGGCCGGGCACCGCCGTCGTTGAACTCCGCGACCTTGTTCCCGCCGACGAAGTACTGCCAGGTGCTGGTGGAGTGACGTGCCGTCAACTTCCAGCTGAAGGCCTGGGAGCTGCCGATCGGGGTGACCTTCCAGCCCTTGGAGTCATCGTCGAGATCGGCGAACTGGCTGTTGCCACCGCTGCAACTGGTCAGCCCCTTGGGGCCTTCGACGCTCTGCGGCTCCCATTTGATCGGCCCGCATTCGATGGTGCCGGCGGCGCACTGCGCCTGCCTGCTGGGGGGTGAGGAGACATATCCGTGGGCGCTTGCCGGGCTCACCGGCATGGTGACGACGAGCAGCGGGGCGATTCCCGCACCGATGGCGAGGGCCAGCCTTCTTTTCCTGTCCATGTCAACCCTTTCGCGAGGGGGGGTGAAGAGCGCGAGGGCGAGGTGATTGGTCTAGACTTTACTCGCTGACCGCGTACGGTCAAGAGGTTGCGGGCCCGGCGCGCTGGAGGCACGGACGACGAGCTCGGGGGCGAGCCGGACCGTACGCCGCGGACCCGGGTCTCCCCCGGCGGGCCGACGGGCCAGCAACCGGGCGGCCTCGGCGGCCAGTTCGCCGACCGGCTGGCGGACGGTGGTCAGCGCGGGGTCGGCGAGGCCGGCGAGCGGGATGTCGTCGAAGCCGGTGACGGCGACCTCGCCCGGGACGTCCGCGCCCAGCTGCCGCAACCGCTGCGACGCACCGGCCGCGATGAGGTCGTTGGCGCAGATCACGGCGTCCGGCCGGGACGGCCAGAGGCGGTCGACGGCGGCCCGGCCCCACTCCACCGAGAAGTCGCCGAGCGCGCTGCGCCCGGGCGCCTCCGGGTCCAGGGCCGCGGCGCCCGCCTCGTACGCCGCATGGCGCTCGACGGCCGCCGACGCGGTTCCGGCCGCACCGATGAAGCACGGGCGACGGCGCCCGGTGGCGGCCAGATGCTCCAGTACGAGGGCCATGCCCGCCGCGTTGTCGACGGCGACGGAGTCGGCGACGCCGTGGCCGCAGCCACGGTCCAGCAGCACCAGCGGGACCTGGGCGGCGGCTGCGGCCACCGCCTCCCGGCTGCGCAGTTCGTCGACGGGTATCAGCAGCAGGGCATCGACCCGCCGGCTCAGCAGGGCCGCGATCCGGGCCGCCTCGGTCACCGGGTCGTCGTCGCAGTCGGCGAGGAGCACCGCCCGCCCCTCGGCGTGCAGGGCGTGCTCCAGCTCCCGGACCAGGGTGGGGAAGAAGGGGTTGGTGATCTGCGGCAGGACGAGACCGACGGTTCCGGTGGAACGGCTGCGCAGGGCCCTGGCCACGTGGTTGGGGCGGTAGCCCAGCCGCTCGGCCGCCTCGCGTACGGTGCGGGCGGTCTCGGCGCCGACCGGGCGGGTGCCGGCCAGCACGCGGGACACCGTGGCGATGGAGCAGCCCGACGCCAGTGCGACGTCCTTCAAGGTGACTTCGGCCACGGTGGTGTGCCCTTCGGGTCGAGCCGTACCGGCATGAGGGCGGCCACCGTACCGGATGGCGGCGGCAAACGTTATCACCGCTCACACACCGTGCCACCAGGGCGGATCAATATGCGTGAACCGGTCGGATGGCTCACATTCCGTTGACATCAGGCAGCGGAATGAGCCAAATTCTCGGAGAACGTTTTCCAGCGGCAGCAGCCCCCTGCGGCGCTCCCAGAGACTTCACCCCGCACCCCCCGCACCACCGTTCCGCAGAGCAAAGGGGCTCTTCCGTTGGCCAGAAAGATCATCCTCGACTGCGACCCGGGGCATGACGACGCGATCGCCATGCTCCTGGCGCATGGGAACCCCGACGTGGAGCTGGTCGCCGTGACGACCGTGGTCGGGAACCAGACGCTGGAGAAGGTGACCCGCAACGCCCTGTCCGTGGCGCGGATCGCCGGGATCACCGGCGTCCCCTTCGCGGCCGGTTGCCCGCGCCCGCTCGTACGGGACATCGAGACCGCGCCGGACATCCACGGCGAGACCGGTCTCGACGGGCCGGAACTGCCCGAGCCCGCCATCGAGCTGGACCGCCGGCACGCGGTGGACCTGATCATCGACACGGTGATGGCCCACGAGCCCGGTGAGATCACCCTCGTGCCGACCGCGGGCCTGACCAACATCGCCCTGGCCGTGCGCAAGGAACCGCGGATCGCGGAGCGGGTGCGCGAGGTCGTGCTGATGGGCGGCGGCTACCACGAGGGCAACTGGAGCGCGGTCGCCGAGTTCAACATCAAGATCGACCCTGAGGCCGCCCATATCGTCTTCAACGAGAGGTGGCTGGTCACGATGGTCGGCCTGGACCTCACGCACCAGGCGCTGGCCACCCCCGAGGTCGAGCGGAAGATCGCCGCCGTCGGCACCAAGCCGGCCACCTTCGTACTGGAGCTGCTGGAGTTCTTCCGTGAGGCCTACCGGGAGAACCAGGGCTTCGACCACCCGCCGGTGCACGACCCGTGCGCGGTGGCGTACGTCATCGATCCGGACGTCATGACGGTGCGCAGGGCCCCGGTGGACATCGAACTGCAGGGGACGCTGACCCTCGGCATGACCGTGGCGGACTTCCGTGCGCCCGCGCCGGCGGACTGCACCACCCAGGTCGCGGTCGAGCTCGACCACGAGCGGTTCTGGAACCTCGTCGTGGACGCGCTCGAGCGGATCGGTGACGTCACGGCATGAGCGTCTCCACCAACCAGCGCCCGCTCGCACCGGCGGGCGGCACCGGATCCGGCGTCCGCACCGGCGTCCTGCTCACCGCCCTGCTCGCGGCGTGCTTCGCCTTCCAGCTCAACGCCAGCATGCTCAGCCCCGCGCTGAAGAACATCGAGGACACCCTCGGCGCCAGCTCCGCCGAGATCGGCCTCACCCAGACCGCGTTCTTCACCTCGGCGGCCCTGTTCTCCCTGTTCCTGCCGAGGCTGGGCGATGTCATCGGCCGTCGCCGGGTGCTGGCCGGCATGCTCGGCCTGATGGTCGTCGGCTGTGTGATCGCCGCGCTGGCGACCAATGTGCCGATGCTGTTCGCGGGCCGGGTCGTGCAGGGCGTGTGCGGTCCGGTCGTCCCGCTGTGCCTGATCATGCTGCGGGTCGAGGTGCCGGAGCCCAAGCGGTACGGCACCCTGCTCGGCGTGATCACCGCGGTCAACGGCGGCATCGCCGGAGTCGACTCGCTCGCCGGCGGCTACCTCGCCGACCACCACGGCTTCGGTTCGGTCTTCTGGGCGATGGCGGTCGTGGCCGCCCTCGCCGCCGTCCTGGTCGCCACCCTCACCCCGGAGTCCACGGCACCCGTCCCGGACGCGACCGGGAACCCCGGCGCCCAGGGGTCACCCGCCCGCCGGATGGACTGGCCCGGGGTCGCCCTGCTCGTCGTCTCGGTCGGCTCGCTGCTGACCGCGCTCAACGAGGCGGGCAAGCTCGCCGCGGCCGACTGGACGCTGATCGCCGTACTGGTCGTCGTGGCCGCGGCCGCCTTCGCCCTGTTCTGGCGCACCGAGAACCGCAGCGCCCACCCGCTGGTCGCCACCCGGCATCTCAAGCAGCGCGCCACCTGGGCCACCCTGCTGACCACCGTGCTCACCATGACCGGCGTCTTCGCCGTGATGAACGGGCTGATACCCGCCTTCGCGCAGGACGCCCAGGCCGGCCTCGGGATGAGCGCCGAGCAGTCCGCGTGGTGGACGCTGTCGCCGTACGCGCTGGCCGGACTGGCCATGGGCCCGCTGGCCGGTCGCCTCGCGGCCACCTACGGCTACCGCCGCGTCCTGCGGTTCGGCCTGGTCGGCTCGGTGGCGACGGTGGTGCTGATGCTGCTCACGATGCACAGCCACTCGCAGGTCCTGCTGCTGGTGACCTCCATCCTGGTGGGCATCGCCTACGCGGGCGTGGCGAACATCGTCCTCAACGGCCTGGGCATCGTGCTCTCCCCCAGCGACAACCCGGGCTTCCTGCCCGGTCTGAACGCGGGCGCGTTCAACCTCGGTGCGGGGCTGAGCTTCGCGGCCCTCTACGCGGTCAAGACCGCCGCCGCCCCGGCGGACCCGTCGTCGCCCGGCGGCTACACCGCCGGCATGATCGCCGGAGTGCTCATCCTGGCCGCGGCCATCGGCACCTCCTTCCTGATCCCGAAGCCGGTGGCGGCCGAGACGCAGGACTGAGAACACGCCGTACGGCGCGAGGGGCCGCCCGCCCACCGGTGACATCCGGTCGGCGGGCGGCCCCTTGCGCGGTACGAACGCGGTGACCGGACACGGTGCGGTGGTCACCCGGGCGGGTCCTCCGCCGCCCTGCGCAGGATGGCGCCGAGTCCGCCCTCCGGCGCCTGCTCCAGGTCGCGGACGACCACGATCTCGGCTCCGCTGGCGACCGCGGACCGCACCAGGGCGTCGTCCGCGCGTGCGGTCGCCGGGCGCTCCTCCCCCATGGCCTGCAACTCCGTGCCCCGTACGGCCAGTTGATCCACTCCCTCGCCCACCCAGACCTGCCGTGCGATGTCCGAACCGTGCGGGCTGACCAGCAGCGTTTCGATCCGGTGCGCCCGCGCCGCCTCGACCAGGGCGGGGATGCCGGCCGCGGCCCGCGGGGCGCTCGGGCCGCCGGACCCGGCGCCCGTACGGAAGCGGTCCGTCACCTGCGCGACGTGCTCGCGTTCCCGGACGGCCCGGACCTGGGCGATGTCCCGCTCGACCAGGTCGCTCTCGGCCCCGGGCGCGCGCCCGCCGTGCTCGCTCTCGTAGGTGACGGCACGCAGCCGCCCAGGCAGCTTGTCGTGCACCAGATGCCGCTCGCGCGCCTCGCCGATCAGGACGACGGCCTCGGCGCCGCTGCTGTCGAACGCCTCGCGCACCGCGTCGGCGATCTCCCCGGCATTCTGCTCCAAGGTGTGCTCCGCCGTGGTCCGCAGATGCCGTTCGGACCAGTCGGCAGGGGCGGTGCGGGGCGGGGGCCGTTCGGCGTCGCCGGACCGCCCGGTGTCGTCGGTGCCCCGCTCCCCCAGCACCACGAGGTCCGCTCCGTCGTGGTCCAGGCGGACCACGAGGCAGACGGGGTCGTCGCCGACCGCCGCCAGCAGGGGCGTGACCCGGGGTACCGGCCCCCAGGCGGCGAAGGGAGTGGCCGGCGGGCCGGGAAGCGGTGTGTCGAGCACGACCACACCGTCGTGGGCGAAGAGCACCCGGCCGGTGTGCGCTCCCGGTGCGCTGTCGCGCGGCGCGATCAGGGCCTCGTGCACCGCCCCGCAGGTGGCCTCGTCCGCGCCGAGCGCGAAGAGCTGGGCCGTGGTGGCGCTCGCCAGCAACTCCTGTTGTTTTTCGACGTCCTCGGTGCCGTGCGAGATATCGGCGTAAACGGTTGCCCAGGGGCCTGGCCGATCGATGACCGGTCGAAGGAGCGAGAGTCGCATGGCGCTGCCTCCTTGGATTCCTCGGATTCCTCGGATTCTCCCGGTTTGCGGTTGGCTGCCACCGGTAACGCATTGACGTCGGCGAGACGCGGTTGGCTCCCCTACGGATTCCCCTTCCGGAAATGGCCTATGCATTGCGGGCATATGCGTCTGCGGGGAAACGCCCCGGTCACCGTCCGTAGGTGACTGCACCCATTCCGTGCGCAGTGGGGAAAACCGCGCCGGCGGCGCCTTCCGGTTGTTAGGGCGAAAGGACCGGGGAAACTGGGAGAGACGCGTCGGGTCGGTACGACAGGTAGAGCCGGAGGCAGCGATGGTCATGGAACACGGAACGGACAAGACCGGACCCGCACGGGACGACGTGATGAAGAAGCAGCTGCGCGGGCAGTTCACCACGGTGCGCTCGCTGCGCGCGGACGAGGAGCACGAGCTCGAGCCGGCGGGCGAGGACCAGCCCCGGGCGGCGTGGTCCCCCGAGAGCGACTTCAGGGGCGGCACACCGACCGGTATGACCGAGCAGGACGTCGGGCTGCGCTCGGAACTGGCCCAGCACCTCGGCCGGAGCCTCTACCCGGCCGACAAGAACACCATCATCGAGACGCTGCGGCGCAACAACGCACCGGACCGGCTGGTCGGCATGGCCGAGCGGCTGCCCGCGCACGAGCGCTTCGGCAATGTGCAGAGCATCGCCGAGGCCGTCGGGCTCCACACGGAGCACCGTCGGGCCTGACGGCACCGGCCCGGTCCGTCCTGGCGCTGCCGGGCGGCGCCGGGAGGCGGACAATTGGTGGTACCGGCACCTGCCGCGGTCCGCGGCGGGGCGAGCGGATGGGAAGAGGGAGGGCGGTCATGTCCGACGACGCGATGGGCGACGAGGTCTACCAGCCGCCCCGAACCGATCCCCAGGACAACCCCAACGACCTGGACATGGAGGACGCCCTCGACGAGCCGGGGCTCGACGAGACGCTGGACACCGGCTACTCGCCCCCCGAACGGCCGTATGTGGTCAATCACGCCGGGACCACCGCACGGGAGCTGCACGAGGGCGACACCCTCGAACACCGGCTGGCCCTGGAGGTCCCGGAGGTGTGCGCGCCCGACGGTGACGGGATCGGCGATCTGCCGGGCGGGGTGGGCGAGCCGGTGGACGTCGAGTGCGGCGACGAGCGGGCCGGGCGGCTCGTGGGCGCCGACGAGGGGTTCTGGCGCGGTGGCAGCAACGACGTCTCCGCCCGGGACGTCGGCATCGACGGCGGTGCGGCGTCGGCGGAGGAGGCCGCGGTGCACATCGCCCGCGACGAGGACCTTCCCGGGTAGGCGGCGTTTTCCCCGGCGGCCGCCCGGGCCCGGTGCGGCCGCCGATGGCCCGGTGCGGCCGCCGATCTTGGTGGCGGCCCGCGATCACCGTGCGGTGAAGTGCGCGGTGGCCAGGACGCGGCCGTCGGCCGAGGTCAGCCGGACACCGGAGAGCGTGGCGGGGTCCACCGGTGCCGGGGCGCCCCAGTAGCCGTCGCCGTCGTGCAGCTCGAAGGTGCCGAGTCGGACGGTGCTGCCGTCCGTGCGCTCCAGCACGCAGGTGACCTTTCCGTTGTACGGAATTCCGGCGTCGGCGAGGTCGACGGACATGAACACCCAGCCCTGCGCCCCGGGATGGGCGTAGAGGTCGCCGGCCGGCAGGCGATGCCCCGCGCCGGCTCCGGTCAGCTGGGCCCACAGCACGTTCGTCCCGGCCTGGACGGGCCGCGCGGGACCGGCCGCCATGTTCTCGATGGCCGTGCCGAGGGCCCAGCCGCCGAACCCGAAGCCGAGCGCCAGCACGGCCGCTGCGGACGCGATCCGCAGCCGTACGCCGCCGCGGAACCCCGCGCGCCGGCGCCCGCGGCCACGGGCGGTCTCGAGTCCGTCGCGCTCGGCCTGGGCCTGGGTCAGCCGCCGCGCCACCCTGGTCTCGAATCCGGCCGGCGGTTCGCTGCGGGGCAGCAGGCCGAGCAGTCCGTCGCCTACGAGGGCGAGCTGCTCGATGTACTCCCGGCAGTCCGCGCAGCGGTCCAGATGGGCGGCCGCCTCGGCCCGCTCCCGGCCCGAGAGCACGCCCAGGGCCAGCTCGGCACCGGTCTCGTGCAGCTGTTCGCAGGTCAGGTCCCTAGTCATGGCCGCCTCGCTCGGGGGCCCCGGGTCGCGGGCGCGTGGGGTGCGCCGACACGGGGCGGGGTTGCGTGGGATCCGGCGCGGTGAGCGTGGCCCGCAGCTTCGCCATCGCGGCCCTGATCCGCGTCTTGGCGGTGCCCAGGGGGATGTGCTCCCAGTCGGCGACCTGCTGGGCCGTCATCCCGTAGATGCCCGCCATGACCAGTGCGCGGCCCTGTTCGCCCGGCAGCCGCGCCACCGCGGCTCGCAGGGCGGACGACGCCTCGTCGGCGAGCGCCCGGTCCTCGGGGGTGTCGGTCACCGCGTCCAGGAGCGCGTCGAGGTCCTCGGGGGCCACCGGCTCCGGCCGCCGCGACCGGACGGCGTCGATGGCGAGGTTGTGCGCGATGGTCGTCAGCCAGGCCGTCACCGATCCGCGGCGGGAGTCGTAGATCTGGGCGTGCCGCCAGGCACGTTCGAACGTCTGCTGGGCGATGTCCTCGGCGAGCTGCGCATCGCGGGTGACCGCGATGGCCACGCCGAAGACCGTGTGCTGGAAGCGCCGTACGAACGTGACGGCGAGCTCCGGGTCGCCCGTGGCCAGACCAGCCAGCAGCGCCTCGTCCGGGATGCGTCCGACCGGGAGCTGCAACCTCTGCATACCCTTGTCTACGGTCCGCCCCGGCCAGGGGATTGCCTGGCGGTTACGGAAGACCACGCCCCCATTCTCCCTCGGTGCCGGCGCCTCGACGGGGGTCGGCGGGCACCGGCACACGGGCATCGGGACCGGGGACGCCGCGGTGCTCACGGCGGGGCTACCGGACGTGCGCGGACGCGGCGGGCCGGGTGACCGCGGTGGACGCGGTGCGTGTCCGCTCCACGCCGCACCACAGGGCGAAGGCAACGACGAACGCCATTTCGGCCACCATGGACAGGACTCCGTACGGCGGGTCCCAGCCCTCTTCCTGGTACGACGGCAGCCCGACGGTGCGCGACAGCGCGAAGCCGAGCACCATCGCGCCGCTGACCGCCGTGCCCAGCAGCCACGCCGGCACGGGGTGCGGCCGCGCCAGGCCCGCGGCGGCGACCAGGAGCGCCACACCGCCGACCAGGAACAGCACTCCCATGTACGGCACCTCCTCAAGGTGTTCGGGGACGAGCAGGAGATGGACCACGGCGCTGAGGAGCGCGCAGACACCGGCAACGCCCCTCAGCGAAGCCTCGGCCGGACGAACGGACATCGGGCACCTCCTGGAGTTCGCCGGGTCGGATCTGTCTGGGGTACGTAGTGGGCCCGGCGAATGGTTCATGATCGTCTCCGTGGTGGGCGGCGACGAGGGTCGTCCGTGCGCGAGCGCGGTGTTCAGCCGGCCGCTGCCGCACGCCGGCCGTGCGGCAGCAACCCGTCGAGTTCCGCCGCGAGTCGGGTGAGGGTCGGCCGGGCGGCCGGGTCGGGGGCGAGGCAGCGGTCGATCGCCACGCCGAGGGTGTGCGGAAGGCGCCGGCGCGTGCCGACGGACGGGGCGGGCCGGTCGAGCTGCGGGTACCGGTACCGCCCGGTGTCCGACCCCTCCTGTGATGCGCTGCCGGTGTCTGATTCCTCCTGCGATGCGCTGCCGGTGTCCGGGGTCGCCGCTCCGCTGCCGTCCCACGTCCCGCCGTCGTCGAAGGGCACCTCGCCGGTGGCGGCCTCGTACAGGGTGCTGCCCAGTCCCCAGACGTCGGCCGCGGGGGTGAGCAGCCCGCCGCGCGCCTGCTCGGGAGCGAGGTAGCACAGGGTGCCGATGCCCGGCGGGGCGGGGCCTGGCGGGCGGGCGACGCTCAGGTCGAGCAGCTTCGCGCGCCGGCAGCCGACCACGACGTTGGACGGCTTCAGGTCGAGGTGCAGCAGGCCGTGGCCGTGCAGGTAGTGCAGCGCCGAGCACAGGTGCAGGCCGAGCAGGGCGAGGTCGACGGCGGCCAGCCGGCGCCGGCGGCGGTCGATGAGGTGTGCAAGGGTCTCCCCGGTGAGGGTCTCCAGCACCACGAAGGGTTGCGGGGTCTCGCCCGTCTCGTAGGCCCGGACCAGGTGCGGGTGTGTGAACGTCTGGAGCCAGCGGCCCTCTTGCAGCAGCCGTTCGCGCAGCCGCCGCTCGTCTCGCCGGTCCGGGCGCAGCACCTTCACGACGCAGCGGCACTCCCGCTCCTGGCTCCAGGCGTCGTACAGGTCCAGCCAGCCGGTGCGGCACAGGTGGGCGAGGACCTCGTAGCGCGGGGCCACCGTCGTTCCGGCCGCCAGCGGCGGCGCCTCGGGGTCCGGTCCGCGGCTCATGGCACGACCTCGGCCTTCGCCGTGTCGCCGGGCCCGTGCAGCCGGTGGAGCCGTGCGTAGGTCGCACTGCGGCGGAGCAACTGCTGGTGGGTGCCGCGGTCGGTGACGCGGCCGTGTTCGAGCAGCAGGATCTGGGTGGCGTCGCGGACGGTGAGCAGGTTGTGGGAGATGAGGATCGTGGTGCGTCCGCTCATCAACCGGCGCAGCGGCTGCAGGACGTGCCAGCCGGATTCCGCGTCCAGGCCGGTGGTCGGCTCGTCGAGGAGGAGTACGGGCGCATCGCGGATCACCGCGCGGGCGATGGCCAGGCGCTGTCGTTGTCCGCCGGAGAGCAGCCGGCCGCGCTGACCCACCACGGTCTCGTAGCCGTGCGGGAGTTGGCTGATGAAGCGGTGCGCGTCCGCGGTGCGGGCGGCCGCGACGATGTCCTCGTCGCTCGCGCCGGGGCGGCCGTAGGCGATGTTGTCGCGCACCGTGCCGTGCAGGACCAGGGTCTCCTGGAGCAGCACGGCGACGTTGTCCCGCAGGTCGTCCAGGCACAGCTCACGAAGGTCGTTCCCGTCGAGGCGGATGCTGCCGTGGTCCGGGTCGTAGAAGCGCAGCAGCAGCTTGGCGGCGGTGGACTTCCCGGCGCCGCTGGCCCCGACCAGTGCCAGCGTCTCGCCGGGCGCCACACGGAACGAGACCCCCGACAGGGCCGGCCGGGCGGTCCCGGGATAGGTGAAGGAGACGTCGTCGAACTCGATGTCACCGCGGGTACGGCCGAGCGTGCGGGGAGCCGGGGCCTGGAGGACCTGCGGGCGCTGGTCGAGCAGTTCGATGATCCGCTCCGCGGCGGCGGACGCCGAGTAGAAGGTGTTGCTGAGCCCGGAGATACCGCGGAGGGGGCTGTAGAGCCTGCTCAGCAGGGTGAGGAAGACCATCAGGCCGCCCAGGGTGAGGTGGCCCTGGGTCAGTTGCCAGGTGCCCAGGCCGATCACGAGCAGCGCGCCGGCCAGCTCGATGAGGTCGACGACCGTGGCGTACACCGCACCGATGCGCGCGGAGGCCATGGCGGCCCGGAACCGGCCGAGGTTCTCGCGCTCGAACCTCCGGTGCTCCCACCGCTGCCGGTTGTACGCCTGCACGAGGGCGATGTTGCCCAGGGCCTCCTCGGTGAGCGCGCTGATCGAGCCGCTGCGGCGCCGCCGCTCCCGCGACGCGGCCTTGACCCGCCGGGCGAAGCGGCGGGCGGTGCACCAGAACATCGGCGCGATGACGAGGGCGAGCAGCGTCAGGTCCCACCGCAGGTAGAACAGCACGCCGAGGAAGACGCCCAGCCGCATGACCTGTGCGATCGCGTCCACGATCCCGGAGAGCAGGAACGTCTCGACCGCGTCGACGTCACCGGTCACCCGGGAGAGCACATCGCCGAGCCGCCGCCGTTCGAAGAAGCCGAGCGACAGCCCCTCGACATGGCGGAACAGATCGGACCGCAGAGCCAGCAGGAACCGTTCACTGACCCAGGTGGAGGTCACCTCGTCGGCGAAGTCGAGGACTCCGGCGACGAATGTCAGCGCCAGGTAGGCGAGCGCGATCGGCAGCAGGAGGTGCAGATCGCGCGGGACCAGCATGTCGTCGATGACGATCTTGAACAGCCAGATCTCGGCCGCGTCGACGACCGGTCCGAGCACGACGAAGGCCCAGATCACCACCAGCCAGCGTCGGCCGCCCCGCGTGTAGGGCCAGAAGCGCCGGAAGACCTCGCGCAGGGCCACCGGCGGAGCGGCCTCGACGATGCCGGCCGCGCCGTCGGGGTCCTCGGCGACGGACAGCAGCCGCCGCACGCTCCAGATCAGGCGGCGCGTCGCGGCGGGGCGCGTCGTCCCCCTGCCCGCGCCTTCGCCCGGGGGGCCGGCGCGGGTGGGAGCGTCTGGCCGCGCGCTGCTCATGCCGTCTCACCCACTGATGCGGCCGGGCGGTAGGCCCGGCCGCAGACAGACACATCGAGTGCTCAGTACCTCCCTCCATGGCCCCTGCTGTGGCCATGGTTCCGGCCGTGGCGCCGACGCCGGCGCCGACGGCGGTCATGGTCGTGTGAGCTGGTGTCCCTGCGCCTGCCCGTCGTCGAGCGGTCACGACGGCTGCGGCCCAGCGCGGGAGCCAGGTTTTCCAGGACTCCCATGCTCATCCCTTCCTTGTGGGCCCTTCAGAACCACCATCAACCACGTATACGAAACAAATCGAAAAAAGGATTCAACCCGCTTCCGGGCCCCGCTCACGGTGGTCAGGGCCCGTTCATGGTCGTCGGCACCGGCCGCACCGGTGCCGAAGTCGTCGCCCACTGCGTGCTGTTCGCCGATGCCCCGGCGCAGCGCTGTCCGGGGCCGCGGGACGCCCCGCGCCGCCGCCCGCTCCCGGTACCGGTGGTACCGGTGGTCACCGCACCCGTTCCTCGGTCTCCTCTTCCTCCTCGGGGAGTTTCACATCGCTCACCGCGATGTTGACCTCGACGACTTCGAGCCCGGTCATCCGCTCCACGGCGGCTATCACGTCCTCGCGCACCGCCCTGGCCACGTCCGGGATGACTTCGCCGTACTCGGCGACGATGTCCAGGTCGACCGCCGCCTGCCGCTCACCGACTTCGACCTTGACGCCGTGCGTCACGGTCGTGCCTCCCCCGGGTACGCGCTTGCGCAGCTCCCCGACCGACCGGGACAGGCCGCTGCCCAGGGCGTGCACCCCCGCCACATCCCCGGCCGCCAGATATGCGATCTTCGCGACCACGCCGTCGGCGATGGTCGTCCGCCCGAGGTTCCCCGCGTTCCGCTGCCCTTGCTGGGAGGTTTCGGTCATCGCGCATCACCCTCTGCTCCGTTGCGGCGAAAATTCGGCCCTCTCTTCACGCTAGGGCGCGAGGCAGGAAGCCGCCTCTCCTCCTTTGCCGACCCGGCAATCGCCTTTGGGGTGCAGTACGGCGCGCTCCAGTGGTGCCGACGGGTCGACGGACACCTCCAGCGGGGCGGGTTCGGCACCAGCCCGGACCAGCAGATCCCCGACGGCCGCGATCATCGCGCCGTTGTCCGTGCACAGCTTCGGCGACGGCACGCGCAGCGCGATACCGGCCGCCCGGCAGCGCTCCTCGGCCAGGGCCCGCACCCGGGAGTTCGCGGCCACCCCGCCGACCACCACCAAGGTGCCCACCCGGTGCTCGCGGCAGGCCGCGACGGCCTTGCGGGTGAGGACATCGGCCACCGCCTCCTGAAGCGAGGCGGCCCCGTCGGCCAGTGGCAGCTCCTCGCCCTGGAGACGGTGCCGCTCCGCCCAGCGGGCCGCGGCCGTCTTCAGCCCCGAGAAGGAGAAGGCATGGCGGGCGTCCCGCGGCCCGGTCAGCGGGCGGGGAAACGCGACGGCGCGCGGATCGCCGTCCCGGGCCGTACGGTCGATGGCGGGACCGCCCGGGTAGGGCAGGCCGAACACCCGGGCGACCTTGTCGAAGCACTCCCCGGCCGCGTCGTCCACGGTGTCGCCGAGGTGCACGATCGGATCACGCGCCAGGTCCCGCACCAGCAGCAGCGAGGTGTGCCCGCCGGAGACGATCAGCACCATGCAGGGGTCGGGCAGCGGACCGTGCTCCAAGGTGTCGGCGGCGACGTGCCCGGCGAGGTGGTGGACGCCGTACAGCGGCACATCCAGCGCATACGCCAGGGACTTGGCCCCGGCCAGGCCCACCTGGAGCGCCCCCGACAGGCCGGGGCCGGTGGTGACGGCGACCGCACCGACGTCCGCCATGCGCAGCCCCGCCTCGTCCAGTGCCCGGTGGACCACCGGCGTGAAGGAGTGGACATGGGCGCGGGCGGCGATCTCGGGGACCACCCCGCCGAAGCGGGCGTGCTCGTCCATGCTCGACGCCACCGCGTGCCCCAGTAGCCGCCCCTCGCGCACCAGCCCCGCGCCGGTCTCGTCGCACGACGACTCGATGCCGAGCACTACCGGAGAGCCCACACCGCCACCTCTTTCGCCTCTACACCGCAATTGCAACCTCTTCGCAATAAGGATACGGCGAGGCACGGCGGCACAGCGGCGCCGGCGACCGCGGACGGGCGCCCGGCCACCCCTCCGCCCGCCCACCGTCCGCCCGCCCACCGTCCGCCCGGCGCACCGTCAGTCGGCGACGAGGGCCCGGGGGACGACGACCGGCGAGCCGTCGCCGGGTGCCCGCAGGATGTCGGCGTCCAGCGCGTAGAGCTCCTTGACCAGGACCTCGTCGACCGTCTCGCGGGGGGCGCCCTCCGCGATCACGCGGCCGTCCTTCATGGCGATGACGGTGTCGGCGTAGCGGGCCGCGGCGGCCAGGTCGTGCTGGACCATGACGACGGTGCGGCCGGTGGCGGCCACCTCGCGGACGAGTTCGAGGACCTCGACGACATGGCCGAGGTCGAGGGCGCTGGTGGGCTCGTCGAGCAGGACGACGGGGGTGTGCTGCGCGAGGACCATCGCGAGCCAGCAGCGCTGGCGCTGGCCGCCGGAGAGGCGGTCGAGTCGCTCGGCCGCCAGCTCGGTGGTGCCGGTGGCCGCCAGCGCCTCGCGCACGGCCGCCTCGTCCTCGCGCGACCACTGGCGCAGCAGGCCCTGGTGGGGGTGGCGGCCGTAGCGGACGAGCCCGGCGACGGTCACGGCCTCGGGGGCGCGCGGCGACTGCGGCAGCAGGGCGATACGGCGCGCTGCCTGGCGCTGGCTCATGCGCCATACGTCGGTGCCGTCCGCACGGACCGTGCCGGACTCCGGACGGTGCAGCCGGGCGAGGGTCCGCAACAGGGTGGACTTGCCGCAGCCGTTGGGGCCGACGATCGCGGCGACCTGCCCCGCGGGAACGGCGAATTCGACGTCCCTGACGACGGTGCGGCCGGGGTATCCGGCGCTCAGCGCGCGTACTTCGAGCCCGGGAGTGGCGCTCATGCTGGTCATGCCTTTCTGGTGGTCCGGTCCGAGCGGAAGAGGACCCAGAGGAGGAAGGGCCCGCCCAGGACGCTGGTGACGACGCCGACCGGGAGTTCGACGGGCGCGGCGACGCGTCCCAGCGCGTCGGCCGCGACGATGAGCGCGGCACCGGTCAGCGCGGAGCCGAGCACCGGGACGCGGGTGGGGCCGCTGAGCCGCTGGGCGAGGACCGGGGCGGCGAGGGCGACGAAGGCGATGGGGCCGCCGACGCCGACCGCGATCCCGGCGAGCGCCACGGCCAAGGCGAGTGCGGCGGCCCGTAGGCGTCGCAGGTCGACGCCGATGCTCGCGGCCATGTCGTCGTCGAAGCGCAGGAGTTGGAGGCGGTATCCGGCGGCGAGCGAGAGCGGCAGCAGGAACAGCAGGGCGATCAGCAGCGGCGTACCGACGCTCCCGTCCCGCCCGTTGAGGCTGCCGACGGCCCAGAGGAACACGCCGCCCGCGGTGTTGTCGTTCTGGCGGGACATGACGAGGTCGCCGACCGCGCCGATGAAGGTGGAGACGCCGATGCCGACGACGAGGACGCGGTAGCCGCGGTGGCCCGCGCCCCCCGCGCACAGCACGACGAGCGCCGCCGCGGCGACGGCGCCGAGCGGGCCGAGCCACCAGTCGCCGACCATGCCGGTCGCGGAGCCGGCCGCGGAGGCGACGACCGCGGCGGTGGCCCCCTCGTTGACGCCGAGCAGGTCGGGCGTGGCGAGGCGGTTGCCGGCGAGGGTCTGGGTGAGGCAGCCGGAGACGCCGAGGGCGGCACCGACCATGAGGCCGACGAGGACGCGGGGCAGCCGGAAGTCCCGCACGATCATGACGCTCCCGGGGTCTCCGGTGCCGAGCAGCCCCGAGAGGGTCTGCGCCGGACTCATCCCGGTCGAACTCGCCATGACGGCGAGGGCGATGAGGACGAGGAGCAGCGGCACGAGGAGCGCCGCGGCGAGCGCGCTGCGGCGGGGGAAGAGCCAGGAGAAGGTGGTGGTGCGCAGGACCGTGCTGTCGGGCGGGGTGACGTCGGGTTCCCTGCCGGGAGGGGTCATGCCGAGGCTCCTGCGGTCGACAGGCGGGACGAACGGGCGATCCACACCAGCAGCGGGCCGCCCACGAACGCGAGCAGCACGCTGACCGGCGTCTCCCAGGGCCGGATGACGATCCGCGCGAGGATGTCGGCGAGGATCATGACATCGGCCGCGATCAGTGCGGACAGGGCGAGTTGGGCGGTCGTCCGCGCCCCGGCCAGCGTCCGGGCGGCATAGGGGGCGAGCAGGCCGAGGAAGGCGATGGGCCCGGCCACCGCGACCGCGCAGCCGGCCAGCAGCGAGACGGCCGCCGCGACCACGAGCCGGATCCGGCCGGGATGGTGCCCGAGCGAGCGGGCGCCGTCGTCGCCGAGGCCGAGTGCCGACAGCGGGCGGGCGCAGCCGAACGCGGTGAGCAGGCCGACGGCGACCAGCGGCAGCAGCGGCACGAGGTCGGAGGTCTCCACCCCGGCGAGGGAGCCGATCGTCCAGTAGCGGTAGGTGTCGAAGGTCACCTGGGTGCCCAGCAGCACATACGAGGTCATGCCGTGGAAGGTCGCGCCGAGCGCGGAGCCGGCGAGGACGAGCCGCAGCGGGGAGCCGGCGGCGCGTCCGGAACCGGCGAGCAGCAGCACGACCGCGCTGGCGGCCATCCCGCCGAGCAGGGCCCACAGCAGCAGGGCGAAGGAGGATGCGGCGCCGAAGAAGGTCAGACCGACGACGACGGCGAAGGCGGCGCCGGAGTTGACGCCGAGCAGTCCGGTCTCGGCGAGCGGGTTGCGGGTCGCGGTCTGCAGCAGACAGCCGGCCGTGCCGAGGCAGACGCCGACGAGCACGGCGGCGAGCGTGCGCGGCAGGCGTACGTCCAGGACGGCTAGCCGGAGTTGGGCGTCGGCGCGGGCGGCGGGCTCGCCCACGAGGTAGTCCCAGGCGCGGGCGGGCGAGCTGGATCCGGTGCCGATGAGCAGCGAGAGCAGCGCCAGGCCCAGCAGGAGGACGGCGAGTGCGGCGGCCGCCCCGAGGGGAGGGCGCGCCGGAGTCGGCGGGCGCTCGCGACGACCGTATCCGGTCGTATTCGGCCGCTCTCGTTGCGTTATTGACATATGGTTAGCCTAACCTAAGTCCAGTTGGCCGGTACGGGTACTGCACAGCGCAGCTAAATGCCCGGAATGACCTCATTTTTCGTGGTGTCCACCTCCCCGGTAACAGCGCCGGAATGCGCTCTTCCGGGACCAACCCCCCATCGAACAACGGAGATTTCAGGTCATGATGTCCCTCTCTTCCCGCGGCGTGGCCCGCCCCGTCGTCGCGGCCGCCCTCCTCGCCGCCTGTGCGCCGGCCCTGAGCGCCTGCGGATCCGGCGGATCGGACGCCGGCTCCGGCAGCGGGAGCCGCACGGTCCGGATCACCGACGCGACCGGCGCGAAGGTCCAGGTGCCGGCCGCACCCCGGCGCGTCGTGGCGCTCAGCGAGATGGACCTGGACTCGGCGCTCGCGCTCGGCGTGAAGCCGGTGGGCCTGGCCGCGGGCCGCGGCCAGCAGGGCGCCCCCGGCTACCTCGCCGAACGGGCCAAGGGCATCCCGGTCGTGGGCGCGGTGACCGGCCCCGACATCGAGAAGGTCATACGGGCCAGACCCGATGTCATCCTGGCCGGGCAGACGGCCGACGCCCAGATCCTCAAGCAACTGCGGGACGTCGCCCCGACCGTCGTGACGATCGACGGCGGCAAGGACTGGAAGAAGTCCCTCCAACTCACCGGCAAGGTACTCGGCAAGGCCAACGCGGCCGAGAAGTTCCTCGCCGACTACGACACCAAGGCCGCCGCCCTCAAGAAGGACCTCGGCGCGCAGGCCGGCGCGCAGGTGTCCGTGGCCCGCTACTCGGCGAAGGGCACGGCCGTCATGCAGCAGGGCGTGTTCATCAGCGATGTGCTCAAGGACCTGGGCTTCCGCCGGCCGGGCGTGCAGAACGACAGGGGCGAGGGGCACTCGACGCCGATCAGCGACGAGAACCTCAAGGAGGTGGACGGCGACTGGCTGTTCATCGGCACCCTCGCCGCCTCCGGCCCCGACGCGGACCTGTTGGACCAGCTCACCAAGAAGCCCGCCTACCGGCAGCTGAAGGCCGTGCACAACCGGCACGTCACCACCGTCGACGGCTCCAAGTGGACGAGTCTGGGCGGCGCCGAGGCCGCGCTGTCGGTGCTCGACGACATCCGGAAGGCCATGGTCAAGTGAGCGCCGAGGGGGAACTCACCGGGCGGCTCGCCCTCGTGACGGGTGCGGGCCGGGGCATCGGCGAGGCGGTGGTCCGGGCGCTCGTCGAGCGCGGCGCCCGCGTCCTGGCCACCGACCTGGTGCCCGAGGGCGCCGAGCGGCTCGCCGGGCAGTACACCGGCCAGGTCACCGCCCGGCCTCTGGACGTCACCGACGCCACGGCCGTGGAGGCCCTCGTCGCCGAGGCCGAGGACACGCTCGGCCCACTGGACATCGCGGTCAACGTCGCGGGCATCCTGCGGAGTTCACCCGCGGTGGACCTGGCCGACGAGGACTGGGCGGCCACCTTCGCCGTCAACACCGACGGCGTCTTCCACGTCTCGCGGGCCGCCGCCCGCCGGATGGCCGAGCGCGGCTCCGGCAGCATCGTCACCGTCGCCTCCAACGCGGCCGGCATCCCCCGCGCGGGCATGTCCGCCTACGCCGCCTCGAAGGCCGCGGCCGTCATGTTCACCAAGTGCCTGGGCCTGGAGGTGGCCGCGCGGGGCGTCCGCTGCAACACCGTCTCCCCCGGTTCGACCCGCACCGAGATGCAGCGCGAGATGTGGGCGTCCTCCGGCGCGGACGACGAGGCGGCCGCCGTACGGCGCGTCATCGAAGGGGACCCGGCGGCGTACCGCACCGGTATCCCGCTCGGCCGGATCGCCGACCCGGCCGACATCGCCGAGGCCGTCGCCTTCCTCGTCTCCGACCGCGCCCGGCACATCACCCTGCACGACCTGTACGTCGACGGCGGCGCGACCCTGCGGGCCTGAACCGGCCGCACCCCGCCGCCCCCTTCCGACTCCGGCCCGTGCCCTTCCCACTGGAGACACCCATGTCCGCCTCACTGTGCGAACCCACCTCCCCCGCCCCGGACCCCACCCTGTCCTCGATGCTCTCCCCCGGCGCGGCGACCGCCCTGCTCAGCGCCTGCCGCCCCGGGGAGGACCGCTTCCTCGCCACTCCCCGGCACACCCTGCTCGCCCAGGGGACCGCCGCCGAGATCCCCCACGACGAACGGCCGTTGACCAGACGGGTGCAACAGGCCCTCGACGCCCGCCGACACGCGGGCGAGCCGGCGCCGATCGTCATCGGCTCACTGCCCTTCGCCCCGGACGCGCCGCCCGCGCTCGCCGTCCCCGAGTCCGTGCGGTGGGCACCGCCGCTGCACGAGGACCCGCTCCTCGCACTCCCCGCCGCCGCGGGCCGGGGCCCGCTGACCGCGGTGCCCGCCGCCGCGCACTGGCAGGTGCGCGAAGTGCCGTCGTCCGCGCGGTACGGCGAGGCGGTCGCCGCCGCGGTCGCGCGGATGCGGGCCGGTGAGCTGGACAAGGTCGTCCTCGCCCGCACCCTGGAGCTGACCGCGGAGCGCGAACCCGACCTGTCGGCGATGCTGCGGCACCTGGCCGGCCGCGACCCGGGCGGCTACACCTTCGCCGTCCCCAGCGGTCCGGGCCGCACGCTGATCGGCGCCAGCCCCGAACTGCTGGTCGCCCGCCAGGGCGGCCGGCTCACCGCCAACCCGCTGGCCGGCTCGGTGCCGCGCAGCACCGACCTGGCCGAGGACGTGCGCGCCGCGGCCGCGCTGCTGGAGTCGTCCAAGGACCTCCATGAGCACGCGGTCGTCGTCGACGCCGTACGCGAGGCGCTCGCGCCGTACTGCACCCGCCTGGAGGTGCCGGCGCGGCCGACGCTGGTGCGTACCGCCACCATGTGGCACCTGTCGACGACCGTGACCGGCGAGCTGGCCGATCCCGCCGCGACGGCCCTGGAGTTGGCGGCCGCCCTGCATCCGACACCGGCCGTCTGCGGTGCGCCGACCGACCTGGCGCGGAGCGTCATCGCCGCGTCGGAGCCCTTCGACCGCGGCCCGTACACCGGCATGGTCGGCTGGCAGGACGCGGACGGCGACGGCGAGTGGGTCGTGACGATCCGCTGCGCCGAGGCCGAGGGCCGCACACTGCGGCTGTTCGCGGGCGCCGGCGTGGTGGCCGCCTCCACACCGCAGGCCGAGACCGCCGAGACCGCGGCCAAGTTCCGTACCTTCCTCAGCGCAGTGGGAGCCTCCCTGTGAGCACCGAAGCACGCGCCCTGGCCACCACCCCGGGCCTGGACGCCCCCACCTGGCCCGCCGAGTTCGCCGAGCGCTACCGCGCCGCCGGGTACTGGCGCGGGGAGACCTTCGGGCGGATGCTGCGCGAGCGGGCCGCCGCGCACCCCGACCGGACCGCCCTCGTCGACCCCGCGCCCGAGCGCCGCACCTGGACCTACCGGGAGCTCGACGAGCGCGCCGACCGGCTGGCCGCCGGCTTCGCGGCGCGCGGGATCGCCAAGGGCGACCGGGTCGTGGTGCAACTGCCCAACATCGGTGAGTTCATCGAAGTGGTCTTCGCGCTGTTCCGGATCGGCGCGCTGCCGGTCTACGCGCTGCCCGCGCACCGCGAGACGGAGATCGGCTACTTCTGCTCCTTCACCGAGGCCAGCGCGTACGTCGTCCCCGACCGGCACGCGGGCTTCGACCACCGCGCGCTGGCGTCGAAGATCAAGGCCCGCACGCCGAGCCTGCGTCATGTCTTCGTCGTCGGCGACCCCGGTGAGCACACCGCGCTGTCCGACGTGCCCTGCGACCCGGTTCGGCCGCTCGACGGTCCGGAGCCGCACGAGCTGGCGTTCCTGCAGTTGTCGGGCGGGACGACGGGGGTGCCCAAGCTCATCCCGCGCACCCACGACGACTATCTGTACTCGCTGTGGGGCTCCAACGAGATCTGCGGCGTGGACGCCGACACCCGCTTCCTCGTCGTACTGCCCGCGGCACACAACTTCCCGATGAGTTCGCCCGGTTGGCTCGGCGTGCTGCACGCCGGGGGCACCGCGGTGCTGTGCCCCCGGCCCGACCCGGCGACCGCCTTCCCGCTCGTCGAACAGGAGCGGATCACCATGACGGGGCTGGTGCCGCCGCTCGCCCTGGTGTGGACGGAGGCCGGCCCGAAGGCGGAGCACGACCTGTCGAGCCTGGAGCTGGTGCTCGTGGGCGGGGCCAAGTACAGCCAGGAGGCGGCCCGCCGGCTTGAGCCCGCGCTGGGCTGCCGGCTGATGCAGGTCTTCGGCATGGCCGAGGGGCTGGTCAACTACACCCGCCTCGACGACGACCCCGAGACGACCGTGTCGACCCAGGGGCGGCCGATCTCCCCGGACGACGAGATACGCATCGTCAACGACGCCGGCCGCGAGGTCCCCGAGGGCGCGTTCGGGCATCTGCTCACCCGCGGCCCCTACACCATCCGCGGCTACTGGCGCGCGCCCGAGCACAACGCGACGGCCTTCACCGACGACGGGTTCTACCGCACGGGGGACATCGTGCGCCGCACCCCGACCGGGCACCTCGTCGTCGAGGGCCGGGCCAAGGACCAGATCAACCGGGGCGGGGAGAAGGTCGCGCCGGAGGAGGTCGAGAACCTCATCCTCGGCCACCCGTCCGTGCACGACGTGTCCGTCGTCGCCGTGGCCGACGACTACCTCGGCGAGCGCACCCTCGCCTACGTCATCCTGCGCGAGGGCGCCGAACCGCTGCGGCCCGCCGCCGTCAGGCGCTTCGTACGCGAGCGCGGGATCGCCGACTTCAAGGTCCCCGACCTCGTCGAGTTCGTCGACGCCTTCCCGCAGACCGGGATCGGCAAGGTCAGCAAGAAGGGCCTGCGGTCCACCGCGGCCACCGCCCAGCAGCACCGAAAGGCCCCCTCTTCCATGGCGCTTCCCACGATCGCCCCCTATCCGCTGCCGACCGCGGACGAGCTGCCCGCGAACCGCGTCGCCTGGACCGTGGACCCCGCGCGCGCCGTGCTGCTCGTCCACGACCTGCAGCACCACTTCGTCGACGCCTTCCCGGCCGGCGAGCAGCCGGTGACCGGGATGCTCGACAACGCGGCGCGCCTGGCGCGGGAGTGCCGCCGCCGCGGCGTGCCCGTCGTCTACTCGGCGCAGCGGGGCGGCCAGACGCCCGAGGAACGCGGTCTGCAGCTCGACTTCTGGGGCCCCGGCGTCGCGGACGACCCGCACGCCCTCGCCATGCCCGAGGCCATCGCGCCCGAGCCGGGTGACACCGTCCTGACCAAGTGGAAGTACAGCGCGTTCGTCCGCACCGAACTGGAAGCACTGCTGCGCGACACCGGCCGCGACCAGCTCGTGATCGTCGGCGTCTACGCGCACATCGGGGTGCTGATGAGCGCCTGCGACGCGTGGATGCGCGACATCCAGGCGTTCGTCGTCGCCGACGCCGTCGCCGACTTCTCCCGCGACGACCACGACATGGCACTGCGCTGGGCCGCCGGCCGCTGCGCGGTCGTCACCACCACCGACGCGCTCTTCAAGGAGGTCTGAGCCGCCATGGCCCTGACTTTGGACCGGATCCGCAGGGACGTCGCCGACTGCCTCGGCGAGGAGCCCGCCGACATCCCCCTGGACGAGAACCTCGTGGACTACGGGCTGGACTCCATAAGGATCATGTCGCTGGTCGAGCGCTGGCGTCGTGAACACGGCGTCGAGGCGGGGTTCGTGGACCTCGCCGAGCGCCCCGCCATCGACGCCTGGGCACCGCTGCTGGGGGTCACCTCGTGACGGCCCTGCTCACCGGCGGCGCCCGGCCGAAGCCGGCCGGCGCCGCGGGCACCGTGCTGCCGCTGACGGCGGCCCAGTCGGGCATGTGGTACGCCCAGGCCCTCGATCCGCTCAGTCCCGCACAGAACACCGCGGAGTGCCTGGAGATCGACGGACCGCTCGATCCGGACCTCTTCGCCCGGGCCCTGCGCCGCGTCACCGCCGAGGCCGACGCCTTGCGGGTGGTGCGCGTCGAGGACACGCCGGAGGGGCCGCGCCAGTACGTCCTGGACGAGGTCGAACCGCCGCTGACCGTACGCGATCTGCGCACCGCGGACGATGCCGAGGAAGCGGCCGGGGCATGGCTGCGCGCCGACCTCGCCGTACCGTTCGATCTGTCGGACGGCCCGCTGTTCCGGCACGCCCTGTTCCGCGTCGGCGAGGAACGGTGGCTGTGGTACCAGTGCATCCACCATCTCGTCATGGACGGCTTCGGCTACTCGCTCCTGGTCCGCCGCACCGCCGAGGTGTACGGCGCGCTGGCGCGCGGTCAGGAGCCGGGCCCGAGCCCCTTCGGCACCCTGGCGGACCTCGTCGCCCAGGACCGGGAGTACCGCTCCTCGGCGGACTTCGCGGCCGACCGCGCCCACTGGTCCGCCGCCTTCGCCGACCGGCCCGAGGTGCCACGGCTGGCCGGCCGCGGCGCGGCGCCCGCGCGGACGTTCCGCCGCCGCACCGCCCACCTGCCCGCGGCGACCACCGAGGGCGTCCGGGAACTGGCCACCCGGCTCCGCGCGACCTGGCCGGACGTCCTGATCGCCGCGCAGGCCCTCTACACCTCCCGGGCGACCGACCGGTCCGACGTCGTACTGGGGCTGCCGATGATGGGGCGGCTGGGCTCGGCCGCGCTGCGCGTGCCCGGCATGGTCATGAACATCCTGCCGCTGCGGCTGACCGTCTCCCCCGACGCCACCTTCGCCGAACTCGTCCGGCAGGTCGTGCTCGGCATCCGGCAGGTCCGTCGCCACCAGCGCTACCGCTACGAGGACATCCGCCGCGACCTGGGACTGCTCGGTGAGGGCCGCGCCCTGGTCGGCCCGCTCGTCAACGTCATGCCCTTCGACTACGGCGTGGAGTTCGCCGGCGCGCCGGCGCGGGCGGGGAACCTGTCCGCCGGGCCCGTCGACGACCTGACCGTCAACATCTACGACCGCGCCGACGGACGCGGCCTGCGCATCGATCACGACGGCAATCCGGCGCTGTACGAGGACGCCGGACTCGCCGCCCACCAGGAGCGGTTCCTGCATCTGCTGGACCGGCTCGCCACCGCCGATCCGCACCTGCCGCTGACCGCGCACGGGATCGCCACGCCCGCCGAACACGCCCTGGTCGTCGAGGAGTTCAACCGCACCGACCGGCAGCTGCCGCCGACGACCCTGATCGGGCCCATCGAGGCGCGGGCCGCCCGCACCCCCGGCGCGACCGCCCTGGTGTACGGGGCGACCTCGCTCACCTACGGGCAGCTCGACGCCCGCGCCAACCGCCTGGCCCGGCACCTGCAGACCCTCGGTGCCCGGCCCGGTGCGGTGGTGGCGGTGTCGCTGCCGCGCTCGGTGGAACTGGTCGTCGCCCTGCTCGCCGTGCTGAAGGCCGGTGCCGCGTACCTGCCGCTCGACCCGGACTATCCGGCGGAGCGGCTGGCGTACATGCTCGACGACGCCGCGCCCGTGTGCGCCGTCACCGACCGCCCCGGACGGCTTCCCGAGCGCCCCGGAACTCCGCTGGTCGCCCTGGAGGGGCTCGATCTGAGCGGGTACCTCGCCATCACCCCGGGGCGCCCGCTGACGCCCGCGCACCCCGCGTACGTCATCTACACCTCCGGTTCGACCGGCCGTCCCAAGGGCGTGGTCGTCCCGCACGGCGCGATCGACAACCGCCTGCGGTGGATGCAGGCCGAGTACGGTCTGACGGCCGCCGACCGGGTGCTGCAGAAGACGCCGTCGTCGTTCGACGTGTCGGTGTGGGAGTTCTTCTGGCCGCTGCGCGAGGGCGCGGCGCTGGTCGTCGCCGAGCCCGGGGGCCACCGGGACCCGGTGTACCTGGCCCGCCTCATCCGCGAACAGGCCGTCACCACCTGCCACTTCGTGCCGTCGATGCTCCAGGCCTTCCTGGCCGGGCCGGACGCGGCCGGGTGCCGGGGGCTGCGCCGGGTCTTCGCCAGCGGCGAGGCCCTGCCCCGCGAGACCGCGAACGCCTTCGCCCGCGCGCTGCCCGGTGTCGCGCTGCACAACCTCTACGGGCCGACGGAGGCCGCCGTCGACGTCACCCACCACACGTGCGCGCCGCACGGCGACGGTCCGGTGCCGATCGGCAAGCCGGTGTGGAACACCCGCCTGTACGTGCTCGACGCGGCGCTGCGGCCCTGTCCGCCGGGTGTCCCCGGCGAGCTGTACCTGGCCGGGCGGCAGCTCGCCGACGGCTATCTGCACCGTCCCGAGCTGACCGCCTCCCGGTTCGTCGCCGACCCGTTCGGGCCGCCCGGCGGACGGATGTACCGCACCGGCGACCTGGCGCGCTGGACGGAGCAGGGCGAGGTCGAGTACCTCGGCCGCACCGACGACCAGGTGAAGCTGCGCGGCCAGCGCATCGAACTCGGCGAGATCGAGGCCGCGCTGGCGGCGCAGGAGGGTGTGGACGGCGCCTGTGCGCTGGTGCGCGAGGACGACGGGGACGGGAGCGGATCGGCCGGCCCGCGGCTCGTGGGCTATGTGACCGGCGGCGCGGACCCCGCGGCCGTACGGGCCGGGCTGGCCCGCTTCCTGCCCGAGCACATGGTTCCGGCGGCCGTCGTCGCCCTCGACGCCTTCCCGCTGAGCCCCAACGGCAAGCTGGACCGCCGCGCGCTGCCCGCCCCGGTCTTCACCGGCGGCGCGGGCGCGCGGCGCCCGTCGGGTCCGCGCGAGGAGGCCCTGACGCGTCTCTTCGCCGAGGTGCTCGGGGTCGAACGGGCCGGTCCCGACGACGCGTTCTTCGACCTGGGCGGCACGTCCCTGCTCGCCGTGCGGCTGGTGGCGCGGGTTCGTGAGGCGCTGGGCACCGAGCTGACGATCGGCTCGCTCTTCGAGGCGCCGACGCCGGCCGCGCTCGCCGCCCGGCTCGACGGCTCGGGTCCGGCGGCCGAGGACGCCCTGGATGTGCTGCTGCCGCTGCGCGGTGCGGGCGAGCGGCCCCCGCTGTTCGCCTTCCACCCCGCCGGCGGCATCGCCTGGTGCTACGCGGGCCTGTCCGCCCGCCTCGGCCCGGACCAGCCCTTCTACGGCGTCCAGGCGCGCGGTCTGGTCCGTGACGAGCCGCTGCCGGTCGCCCTGGAGGAGCAGGCCGCCGACTATGTGCGGCATCTGCGCACCGTCCAGCCGCACGGCCCGTACCGCCTCCTGGGCTGGTCCGTCGGCGGCGTCCTCGCGCACACCGTCGCCGTGCTGCTCCAGGAGGCCGGGGAGGAGGTCGCCCTGCTCGCGCTGCTCGACGCGTTCCCGGCCGAGCAGTGGCGCGAGCGGCCCGCACCCGAGGAGGGCGACGCGCTCACCGCGGTGCTGCGGATGGCGGGCTTCGACCGTACCGACGAGCGCACCCGCGACGATGTGCTGGCCACCCTGCGCCGGGCGGGCAGTCCGCTCGCCGGGCTCACCGACCACACCCTCGCGAAGATCGTCGACATCGTGCCGAACCACGCGCGCATGATGCGCGCGCACCGCCACCGTGCCTACCGGGGCGACCTGCTGTTCTTCACGGCCGCCGCGCCGCGCGCCGAGGACTGGCTGACCTGCGAGGCGTGGCGGCCGCATGTGAGCGGCACGATCACCAACCGGGATCTGGACTGCACCCATCCGCAGCTGATGCAGGACCGGCAGCTCGACGAGATCGGCGCCGTGCTGGCGGCTCGTCTGAAGGAGCTCGACGCATGACGTCGCGGTCCGGTCGCCCGGCTCCGTTCGGCCCGGGGCCCGAAGGCCGCGACACGGGATAACCACGGGCGCCGTGGCGGGGGGCGGCCGTACAGCCCCCCCCCGCCACGGGCCCACTCAACTCTTGCCGGACAGCAGCCCGACCAGGCCGTCGGCCAGCTCGGTGCGCCAGCACAGGTAGTCGTGACCGCCGTTGAACTCGCGGTAGACGGCGTCCTCGTAGCCGGCGGCGGCGAGGGTGTCCCGCAGCCGCCGGGCGGCGGGCAGGGCCACCCATTCCTGCTCGCCGAAGGAGAGCCAGAAGCGCACGGGCAGCCGCGGCGAGTCGGCGAGGCGGCCGGTCAGCCACTCCGCTTCCGGGCCGTCGGGCCACCAGAACGAGCCGGACTGGGCGAGGGCGTTGCCGAAGCGGTGCGGGGCCGTGAACGCCGCGTAGGCGGCGGTGAGCCCACCCAGGCTCTGCCCGGCGACCACCGTCCGCGCGGGGTCCTGGGTGATCGGCAGCCGCGCGGCCGCCCAGGGCAGCAGTTCGTCCGCGAGGAAGGCCACGAACTCCGGACGGCAGGTCAGCTCCGCCCAGCGGGCGGACGCGTCCACGGACTCCGGCAGGACGGCGGCGAGCGGTGGGATCCGGCCGTCGGCGATGAGGTTGTCCAGGAGGTGCGCGACACCGAGCCGCGGCTGCCAGTGCTCACCGTCGAGCAGCACGAGGACGGGCAGCTCCGGCGGCTGGGGCGCTTCGAGCGCCGGCCGGTACAACCACACCCGACGCTCCCCGCCCAGGTGCCGGCTCGGCACCTGGAAGTCCCGCACCGTGCCACGGGCCACGCCCTTCCTCGGCGCCCAGTCCAGCGCGTCCGGCGCACCCGGAAGCTCGGCGTACGCGACCGGATCACCGCTCCAACGGCGCGGCAGCGTACGGGAGTTGTACGGATCGGCGCGGATCTGGGTGCGCAGCCACTGCCAGTAGGCGGGGTCGCCCGGGTCGGGACCGCCGCCTTCGTCGACATGGAGGTCGTAGGTGCCGCGCCAGTCGCGGCGCAGCCGGACCGTCCAGTGCCAGACGTCGGTGCCCGGGAGGCGCTCCATGAGATTGCCCTCGGGCACCCGGGGATCGGCCAGCTTGTTCGGCATCACCTGCACCCGGCGGGTGGCGGGCGTGCCGCGCCACAGGTACGTCACGGCCGCGTGCTCTTCGCTGCCCGCGGGGTCGGGCGTGACGAGCGGGGTGCCACGGCGGCGGACGCCGGCCCAGAACTCCTCGACCTCCCCCGGCGAGGCCGGCAGGAAACCGGGCCGCGCGAGGCGCGCAAGCGCGTGGGGACGCGCCAGCCGAGGTGGATGGCGTGGGGTGCCCTGGGGCGGCACGGGTGCTGACATACGGGCGGACTCCGAACCATGAGCGATCGACTTAGGGTTACCTTACCTCTACATCGATCGCGTCCCGGACGCCACTCCGTCCGACAGGGGGCAGCGCCCCCTTTGCAGAGTCGCGGCGTCGTCAACCACCAACTGCCGTACGTTGATGGGCCGGTGCGGCTCCTTTAGACGTCAGCCTCTTGTCGATTTCACGGAAAAACTCGGGGTCGCATTCCGGCCCGCAGGCGGGCTTTGCTTTGATGACCACGCTCCCAAGCGTCGAACGCGGAGGTTCACTCCGGGCATATCCACACGCACTTGTGGTCAACCCACTTACAGCAGGCGTGATGTGCGCTACGCACGATGTCGTCGTCCCGATCGTAGAACTCCGTGACGATCCGACCGTCCTCGATACGTGACACCCCTACTTGCTTATCGAAGTCGATCTTCAGTATGTCGAGCTCAGCCCTCATACAAGACACCCCATACCTACGAGCGGCTTCGGGGTGCCGGGCCAACAATTTGTCGAGTTCTTCGAAAAACTCGGGGTCGCGTTCCGGCCCGCAGGCGGGCTTTGCTTTCATGGCTACGCTCCCATGGTCAAGGGCATGTGAATCCCCCAACGACCATGGTCTCTCGGCCTCGAAGCCGGCGCCACTTGGCCCATACAGAGGCCCAACGCGCGGCGGGAGGGCGCTATGACGGTCGCGTTCCGGGCGGCGGACACGGAACTCGTGGCGCCGATCAGCAACACAGAGGTTTGGTATCGGCAGTTCGGTCACTTCGGCTTCGCCTGCGGGCGTTGAGCGTTGGGACACTGCTGCTTCCGGCGGCACGCTCGACACTGCCGCTATACGCGTGATGAGTTTTTTGACACCGGGGCGCAGTCGTTTACCGCGACGCGGCGTTCGACGCAGTACCGACCCATGTTCGCCAAGGTCCTGTGGCCAAGGCCGTCAGGAAAGCGGCACCGCCGAAGAAGACCGGCATGCACACCTTGCGGCACGCCTCCGCGAGCGTGCTCCTCGTACACCAGGCCGGGCCCAAGGCCATGGCCGCACGTCTCGGCGACACCGTCGAGGTCGCGATGGATGCGCACGCGTATCCGTTTCCGGACGAAGATCAGGGCACCGCGAGGCCGAGAGGACGTTCTCGGAAGTGCGCCGGATGCGCCCCGGATGTGCGCTCAGCCGGCCTGCCTGACGCATAACACCAGGTAGACCGGCTGATGCAGCCCGATTCGGACGATCCCCCGTTTCGCCCGAATCAGGCAGTCTGACCGGAATCCGCCCGAGAACGGACATCCGGAGCCGCGCTGAGTATATTGGCTCCCAGCCAGTCAACGCAGGAGTTACAGGATGTCCCCCCGCAGCGCATCGGTCAATGAAGAATTGCGGCGGCGCTCCCGCGAGCGTCTGCTGCAGGCGGCGGTCGAGTTGGTCGGGGAACGCGGGTACGAGGCGACCACGCTCGGGGACATCGCACAGCGGGCCGGGACGGCACGTGGGCTGGCCTCGTACTACTTCCCCGGTAAGCGCCAGCTGCTGCAGTCCGCCGTGCACCGGCTGATGCATCTGACCCTGCAGGCCGCGCTGGAGCGCGAGCCCCGGCCGAGCGGGCCGGACGCGGGACGGGAGCTGCTGGCACGGGCCATCGACGCGATCCTGGGGCTCGCGCACGATCGCCCGCTGCTGATGCGTACGCACATGGCGGGGATACTGACGGCCGAGGGGTTCATCCAGTGCCCCGAGCAGCAGCGGCTGGCCCAGTTGCTGCGCGAGACGGTCGTGGCGTACGGATCGACGGATCCCGACGCCGACTATCCGCTGCTGCGGGCGCTGCTGATGGGTTCGGTGGTGCCGATGCTGCTGCCGGGGGCACCGATGCCGCGGGCCCGGTTGCGGGCCGAGCTGTTCCAGCGCTACGGGCTGGACCGGGAGTCGGGCTTCCCGCCGGACGACTGAGCCGCCCGGCGGGACGCGGACGCGGTGCCTTGACGCGTCAGCGGTAGTCGGGCTGGGTCTGGACGTTGAGCTCCCTCATGCGGACCGACTTGGCGCTGTCCGTCAGGCGGTCGTCGATCGCGAGGACGTCGAAGCCCTTGGCCATGTCGTTGGAGTAGATGTGGCCGTTGTAGTAGTACGCGGACCACGCGCCGCCGGAGACGAGTGAGTCGGTGGAGATCGGGCCGCGTTCGAAGTAGCCGATCTCCCTGGGGTGGGCGGAGTCGGTGAAGTCCCAGACGGAGACGCCGCCTTGGTACCACGCCTGGACCATGATGTCGCGGCCCTTGGCGGGGATCAGCGAACCGTTGTGGGCCACGCAGTTCTCGGTGTCGGCCTGGTGGCGCGGGATCTTGTAGTAGCTCTTGAAGGCCAGCTTGCGGTGGGTGCCCTTGCCGGTGATGTCGTAGATGCCGTCGGCACCTCGGTCCGGACCGACCCGGTCGTTGCAGGTGGCCGCGCCGCCGCCGCCCAGCTCGTCGGTGAACACCACCTTGCTTCCCCGCTCGTTGAAGGTGGCCGAGTGCCAGAAGGAGAAGTTGACGTTGTCCTGGACCCGGTCGATGACCTTGGGCGCGGCCGGGTCCGCGATGTCGATGAGCACACCGTCGCCCATGCAGGCGCCCGCTGCCAGCTTCAGCTTCGGGAAGGCGGTGATGTCGTGGCAGCCGGTGGTCTGCACCACGCCGGGGTTGGTCGGCCCGCCGGGGTTGCCGCCGTCCGGGAAGAGGACGGGGAAGTCGACGACGGCGGCCTTTTCGGGGGCGGCGCGCGGCACCTTGATGACGGAGATCCCGTCGTGCGGCGGCCGGCAGTCGGGGAAGGTCGCGCTGGGCGCGTACGACGAGACGTAGAGGTAGACGTTCCGGCGCTCGGGGACCAGCGTGTGGGTGTGCGAACCGCAGGAGGTCTCGACGGCGGCGACGTACCTGGGGTGCGCCTTGTCGCTGATGTCGAAGACCTTCATGCCCTCCCAGGAGGACTTCTCCGTCGCGGGCTGCGGCGTGCTGCTGCAGGAGTCGTCGGTGCGCGAGGAGTCCGTGGACAGGAAGAGCAGGTCCCCGGAGACCGAGATGTCGTTCTGCGATCCGGGGCAGAGCACCTGGCTCACGGTCCTGGGCGCCTCGGGGCGGGAGATGTCGTAGACGACGAAGCCGTCGTAGTTGCCGGCGAAGGCGTACTTCCCCTGGAAGGCGAGGTCGGAATTGGTGCCCAGGAGCGCCTGCTTGGGGATGTTGGCCAGATGGCGGACGTTGTCGCTGTGCACGACCTCGTCCTTGCCGGGGATCTCGCCGTTCCTGATCGCGGCCCGGGTGTCCGCCGCCTGGTCGGGGCCGACCTCCTTGGCCGCGGCGGGGTGGTCCCCCGGGTCGGGGGTCGCGGCCGCGGGTTGGGCCATGAAGAGGGCGGCCACGAGCCCGAGGGCCGCGGCCGCCGCGCCGAGGGATCTGCGCCGCACGCGGGGTCTGTGCAACGACGTCACAGGGTCCTCCCTTGGAGTCCGTTCCGATGTGAACGGTTCTTGGCCCCGGCAGTATCGCGCTGCTCATGTACATATCAATAGAAGGCAACGAACATGTAACGCCCTAGTGGGGCCGGTGGCTCTCCCGGCAAGGGCGGGGCGGCCAGGGCCCTTTGGATGGTCCGACGGACAGGAGTGTGTGCGTTGACGCGTCCCAGGAGAGAGCGCCCCAGGAGAGTGCCCGGCCTCGCCGCGGCCGGCTCGGCGCTGGCCGTCTGCCTTGTACTGAGCGGCTGTTCGTCCGAGGGCGGCGCCACCAGGGCGAGCCGGAGCCGTGGCCCCCAGGTGGTGGCACCGGGCAGACCGGGGGAGCCGGCGAAGGTGCTCACCGCCGACGAGGCCAGGAAGGCACGCGGCGACGACGCCCCCAACTCCGCCGACTTCGACTACGTCCAGATGATGATCCCGCACCATCAGCAGGCGCTGGTGATGACGGCCCTGGCCGAGCGGTACGCCGCCGATGCGCGGGTCGAGCGGCTGGCGGCGCGGATCGCGGCCGCCCAGGGGCCAGAGATCGGCGCGATGAAGGGCTGGCTGAGCGGCCATGGCGGGCCGCGCACGGAGGCCGGCCACCACCACGGGGACATGCCCGGAATGGCCGGTGCCGCTCAGCTCGAACGACTGCGGGCGGCGCGCGGAGCGAAGTTCGACGCGCTCTTCCTGACGTTGATGATCGCCCACCACCGGGGCGCGGTCACCATGGCCACCGAGGTGCTCTCCGGGGGCCGGAACACGCTCGTCGAAGAGATGGCCAACGATGTCATCGCGCAGCAGAGCGCCGAGATCGGACGGATGGAGCGGATGCGGGCGGCGCCGCGGTAGGCGCGGCGGGGACGGCCGGCTGCGGCCGGTGGCGGGCGGCGTCGCGACGGACGCGGGGCGGGCCGCGCGGTCGGGACGCGGCGTGTCGGAACGTCCGTGCGGGTGGATGCGCGGGTCAGCGCTTGTTGTTCAGCGCTTGTTGTGACGTGGCGTCAGCAGGCCTTCGTCGCGGGCGCCGGCGATCAGTCGCAGCGATCTTCGGCGGTTGCGGCCGGTGGCCAGCATGACCGCCAGCACCGGATCGCGCCCCTCCCGCTGGGCCTGGCGGTAGGCGTCCGCGGCGAGCCTGCGGCGCTCGGCGGCCCGCGAGCGGGCGAGCAGGGCGGAGCGGGCATGCTCCTCGGGCCCCTCCCCCGGCCCCGGCGCCTCGGCCGCCGGCTGCACCGCGCCCTCCGCGGCCGCCCCCTGCGCCACCTCGGCTCCGGCGCCCGCCGGCTCCGGGGCCGGCCCGTACGCCGACTCGCCCGCCGGCTCCCGCGCCGCCTCCGGCAGCGGCTCCGCCGGCTCCTCCCGCGGCGCCGCCCCGTTCGGCGGCTCCGGCGCCGGGCCGCCGGTCACCGCCCCGTGTGCCACGCCCGTCACCGTCGCGCGCGCCGGACCGGCCGCCGGCTCGTCCGCGGATCCGGCCGTCGTCCCGCCGGCCCGCTCCGGCGAGGTGGCCGCCGGACCGGGCTGCCGGGGCGCGGGCCGGGTCTTCCGCGGCCGTCCGGTAGCCGTCCGGAAGGCGTCGTCGAGGGGGCCCTCGATCCAGCGGGCCAGGTCGGCGAGGCCGTCCGGGGTCAGCGGCGGGTCGGCCCGTACGTCCTCGACGGTGATGTGGTCGTCGGAGACCGTCACAAGGACATCGATCCGCGCGCCGTCGGCGAAGGTCAGCCGGGCGCTGCACCAGGGGCCCAGGGGATCGAGCCGGGGCGGCGGGCACCCGCGGCCGTCGGTTCCGGTCGCCTCGTCCGGGGCGGCGGGTCCGGGAACGGGCGCGGCCGTGCCATGCCCCCGCAGCTCCCACGTGGGCCACTCCTGTGGCGCGCCCTGGGCTTCATATCGGTGATTAACGGTATAAAAGTCACTTTCCGACACATTTGAAAACCTAGCCTCCAGCCCACCCGGGCCAGTGGCGCGGCACGCTCATCCCAACGGGAGCAACCCCGATAGCGCATCTCCCGCCGCGCGCCCGCCGGTGCGATCCTGGGGGTAACCCGCGGAAGGGGCCACTCGTGCTTCGTGTCGCAGTGATCGGTTCCGGGCCCAGCGGTGTCTACACCGCCCAGTCCCTGATCGAGCAGCAGACCGTACCGGACATCGAGGTGTACGTCCTGGACCGGCTGCCCTGCCCGTACGGTCTGGTGCGCTACGGCGTCGCACCGGACCACGAGAAGATCAAATCGCTGCAGAACAATCTGCGTACGGTGTTGGAGCACCCCGGGGTGCACTTCCTGGGCAATGTGGAGGTCGGGGCACCGGGACTGGGCGTCCAGGAGCTGCGGGAGATCTTCGACGCGGTGGTGTTCTGCGTGGGCGCCGCCACCGACCGGCACCTGGGCATCCCCGGTGAGGACCTGCCCGGCAGCCATCCGGCCACCGAGTTCGTCGCCTGGTACAGCGCGCATCCGGACGCGGCCTCGACCCGCTTCGCCCTCGCGGCACGGTCCGCCATCGTGATCGGCGTGGGGAACGTGGCGGTGGACGTGGCCCGCATGCTCTCGCGCCGGGCCGCCGAACTCGCGGCCACCGACATGCCGCAGGGGCCGCTCGGCGCGCTCGCGGACAGCCGCGTCGAGGACGTCTGGATGATCGGCAGACGCGGGCCCTCGCAGGCCAAGTTCACCACCAAGGAGCTGCGGGAGCTGGGCTCGCTTCCGGGCACGCAGGTGCTCGTCCGGCCCGACGAACTGGCGCTGGACCCGGCGTACCGCGACCCCGCGGAGCTACCCGCGGTGGGCCGGCGCAACGTCGAGGTGCTGCGCGGCTGGGCCGAGCGCCCGGCGGACCCGGCCCCCGCGCAGGAGCACGGGCGGCGGATCCATCTGCGGTTCTTCCTGCGCCCCGTGGAGGTGCTCGGGGACGCCACCGGGGTGCGCGCGGTGCGGTTCGAGCGGACCGCGCCCGACGGCCACGGCGGCGTCACGGGGACCGGTGAATTCGAGGAGATCGAGGCCCAGTTGGTGCTGCGCTCGGTCGGCTATCGGGGAACGCCGCAGCCGGGCCTGCCGTTCGACGAGGCGACCGGAACGGTGCCGCACAAGGAGGGCCGGGTGCTGCGCAACGGGACACCGCTGCCCGGCGTGTATGTGGCGGGCTGGATCAAGCGGGGCCCCACGGGGGTGATCGGCACCAACCGGCCGTGCGCGAAGGAGACCGCGCTGTCGCTCCTGGCCGACGCCGCGACGCTGGCGGAGCGCGCCACGGCCGAGGATCCGATGGCCGCACTGACCCGGGCCGGACAGCGGCCGGTCCCGTGGCCGGGCTGGCTGGCCATCGAGGCCGCGGAGGCCGAGTGGGGACGCGGCCTGGGGCGCGGCACCGTCAAACTGCCGGACTGGCAAGGGCTGCTGGAGGCCGCCCACTCGGCGGACGTGACCGGCTGACCGTTCCGGCCGGCGGTCGGCGGGCGGCTACGGCTCGCCGAGGCGGCGGGACTGCAGTTCCGCCGCCCGCAGGACGCCGTCGAGCAGGCCGGGGAAGAGCGCCTCCAGGTCGGCCTCGCGCAGCCGGTTCATCTTGGCGGTGCCGCGGTAGAGCTGCTGGATGACGCCGTGCTCGCGCAGCACCCGGTAGTGGTGGGTGCAGGTCGACTTGCTCACCGGGAGCTCGATGTCCGCGCAGTTCAGCTCGCCGTCGGCGGCGGCCAGGGTGCACACGATGCGCAGCCGCATCGGGTCGGCGAGGGCGTGCAGGACGTCGGTGAGCCTGATGTCCTCGCGGGCCGGGTGCTCCAGCGAACGAGCGCCCGGCGGGGCGCCCGTCGGCGTCGTATCGGTCGGCATGACGGCTCCTGACTGGTCTGCGGGACTCGGATCGGCGCGGCGCCCTCCCCCGTGCGTTCATCGTCCGCCCGCTCATTGTACGAGAAGCATCGTAGTTTGACATCCACCGTAGTACGACGCTTATCGTATGAGTGCGGGCCCGACCGGAGCCCGCTCCTCCCCACGCACAGGAGCCTGCCGTGAGCGCACTGTTCGAACCCCTCACCCTTCGCTCGCTGACCATCCCGAACCGCCTCTGGATGGCGCCCATGTGCCAGTACTCCGCGGATCCCGAGGGCCCGGCGCAGGGCGTGCCCGGCGACTGGCACTTCCAGCACCTGGCGGCACGGGCCGCGGGCGGGACGGGCCTGATCCTCACGGAGGCGACCGCGGTGAGCCCCGAGGGGCGGATCAGCCCGTACGACCTCGGGCTGTGGAACGACGCCCAGACCGAGGCCTTCCGCCGCATCACCGCCTTCCTCAAGGCGCAGGGGACCGTCCCGGGAATCCAGATCGCCCACGCCGGCCGCAAGGCCTCCACCGAGCGCACCTGGGTGGACCGCGGCGGCCCGCTCCTTCCCGGCCGGCGACACGGCTGGGAGCCGGTCGGGCCGAGCCCGCTGCCGTTCGGCGAGGGGTTCGCCACTCCTTCCGCGCTGTCCGTGGAGCAGATCCGCGAGCTCGTCGCGCGGTTCGGGGCGACGGCCCGGCGGGCGCTGGACGCCGGCTTCGAGGTGGCCGAGATCCACGGCGCCCACGGCTACTTGATCAACCAGTTCCTCTCGCCGTTCACCAACCGGCGCACCGACGAGTACGGCGGCTCCTACGAGAACCGGACGCGGTTCGCGCTGGAGGTCGTGGACGCGGTGCGCGAGGTCTGGTCCGACGAGCTGCCGGTCTTCTTCCGGATCTCGGCGACCGACTGGCTCACCGAGGACGAGAGCGACGACCGCGAGGGGTGGACCGCCGACGACACCGTGCGCTTCGCCCGCGACCTCAAGGAGCACGGCGTCGACCTGCTGGACACCTCCACGGGCGGCAACACACCGGACGCGAAGATCACCACGGGGCCGGGCTACCAGGTGCCGTTCGCCGAGCGGGTCAAGAAGGAGGCCGGTCTGGCCGTGGGCGCCGTGGGGCTGATCACCGAGGCGCGGCAGGCCGAGAAGATCGTCGCGGACGGCCAGGCCGACGCCGTACTACTGGGCCGCGAACTGCTGCGCACCCCCAGCTTCGCGCAGCACGCGGCGCGGGAGCTGGGCGCGGAGATACGGGTTCCGCAGCAGTACCACCGCGCCGTCTGACGGGGCGCGGGGACGGTGCGGGCGGGGGGGCGCCGCGGCGCGGCCGATGCCGCACCGCACCGTGTGAGCGGATACCGCACCGCTCCGTGTGACCTGCGCGAACAGCCGCCGGGACGCCGTTGTCAGTGGCCGGGTGCAGACTTGCCACTGTCTGAGACAACGGCGTCCCGGAGGTGTTCCGGCAATGACCGACGTACTACTCGCGGTGGGCACCCGCAAAGGGCTCTTCACCGGCCGGCGGCGGCACGGCGACTGGGAATTCAGCGGCCCCCTCTTCCCCTCACAGGCGGTGTACTCCCTCGGGATCGACAGCCGCCGTGCGACGCCCCGGCTGCTGGCCGGCGCCGACAGCGCCCATTGGGGCCCGTCCGTCTTCCACTCCGACGACCTGGGCGACACCTGGCAGGAGCCCTCCCGCCCGGCGATCAAGTACCCCCGGCACACCGGCACTTCACTGGAGCGGGTGTGGCAGCTGCATCCGGCGGGCCCGGCCGCCCCCGACGTGGTGTACGCGGGCACCGAGCCCGGCGGCCTGTTCCGCTCCGAGGACGGCGGCGAGACCTTCGAGCTCGTCCGGGCGCTGTGGGACCACCCCAGCCGCGGGAGATGGGTGCCCGGCGGCGGTGGCCTGGCGGTCCACACGGTGGTCACCGACCCGCGGGACGCCGACGCGGTGACGGTCGCGGTCTCCGCGGCCGGCGTCTTCCGCACCCTCGACGGCGGCGCCAGCTGGGCGCCGTCGAACAAGGGCGTCCAGGCGGTCTTCCTGCCGGACCACCACCCCGAGTTCGGCCAGTGCGTGCACAAGATCGCGCAGGACCCGGTGAACCGCGACCGCCTGTATCTGCAGAACCACTGGGGCGTCTACCGCAGCGATGACGCCGGCGCCCGGTGGACGGACATCGGCGGCGGGCTGCCCTCGGACTTCGGCTTCGCCGTGGCCGCGCATCCGCACCGAGGCGATGTCGCCTACCTCTTCCCGATCACCGCGGACATCGACCGGGTGCCGGCCCAGCACCGCTGCCGGGTCTTCCGCACGACCGACGCCGGCCGGAGCTGGGAGCCCCTCAGCGAGGGCCTGCCGGCCCAGGAGCATTACGGCACGGTGCTCAGGGACGCGCTGTCGGTCGACGACAACGACCCCGCGGGAGTGTATTTCGGCAATCGCAACGGCGAGGTGTACGCCAGCGCGGACGACGGCGACAGCTGGCAGCAGCTCGCCGCCCATCTGCCGGATGTGCTGTGCGTGCGGGCGGCAGTCGTCGCATGAACGGAGAACGCGGCCGGGCGGCAGAGGAGTTCCGCGGCCCGCCCTGCGCAAGCACAGGCCATCGATTAAGGGGGAGCGGCCCTCGGCCAGTAGGGTGATCCCGTGGCTGCGCGACCTCTCCAAGACATCGTCGAACCAGGCTGGGCCAAGGCACTTGAGCCCGTAGCCGACCGGATCGCCTCGATGGGCGACTTCCTGCGGGCGGAGATCGCCGCGGGACGGACCTATCTGCCGGCCGGCAACAACGTGCTACGCGCCTTCCAACAGCCCTTCGACGAGGTGCGGGTGCTGATCGTCGGACAGGACCCCTACCCCACACCGGGGCATGCGGTCGGGCTCAGCTTCTCGGTGGCACCCGACGTCCGCCCGCTGCCCGGAAGCCTGGAGAACATCTTCCGCGAGCTGCACTCCGACCTCGGCCTGCCCCGGCCGTCGAACGGCGATCTGACCCCCTGGACCCGCCAGGGCGTACTGCTGCTGAACAGAGCGCTGACCACCGCGCCCCGCAAGCCCGCCGCACACCGCGGCAAGGGCTGGGAGGAGGTCACCGAGCAGGCCATCCGGGCGCTGGTCGCCCGCGGCCGTCCGCTGGTGTCGGTGCTGTGGGGGCGCGATGCGCGCAATCTGCGGCCGCTCCTGGGCGATCTGCCGGCCGTCGAGTCCGCGCACCCCTCCCCCATGTCGGCCGACCGGGGCTTCTTCGGCTCGCGGCCGTTCAGCCGGGTGAACGACCTGCTGGCCCGACAGGGCGCACAGCCCGTCGACTGGAGGCTGCCCTGACAGTGGGCGACGATAGTGTGCCCCGCATGACGAATGCGAACATCCCTGCGGGTTGGTACGCCGACCCGCAGGGCACCCCCCACCAACTTCGCTGGTGGGACGGGTCCCAGTGGACGGAGCACACACACCCGGGGCAGCAGGCCGCCGCCCCGGCCCAGGCCCAGGCCGCTCAGCCCGGCCCCCAGCAGCCCGCGCAGCAGCAGCCGGCCGGGCAGCAGGCGCCCGCGCAGTTCGCGCCGCAGCAGCAGCCGGCGGCGCAGGCCGCCCCGTATCCGGGTCAGCAGCAGGGCGGCGCGCCGTACGGCCAGCAGGGCCACGGCCACCCCCAGCAGATGCCGGGCCAGCAGGCGCCCGGCATGCCGGCGCAGCAGCCCTACGGTCAGCAGCCGATGCCGGGAGCGCAGGGCGCGCACCCGGGCGCCGTGCAGCAGCAGGTACAGCAGCAGGCCGGGGTGGCGCCCAGCGGTCCGGGCGGCGGCACGCTGTTCACCGAGCCGGTGCTGGTGGTCAACCAGAAGGCCAAGCTGATCGAGGTCACCAACGAGTACAGCGTCTTCGACCAGCACGGCAACACCATCGGCACGGTCGTCCAGGTCGGCCAGAGCACGGCCAAGAAGGTCCTGCGGGTCGTCTCCAGCCTCGATCAGTACATGACCCACAAGCTGGAGATCCGGGACGGCTACGGCCAGCCGCAGCTGGTGCTGACCCGGCCCGCGAAGTTCATCAAGTCCAAGGTGATCGTCGAGCGTCCGGACGGCTCGCCGGTGGGCGAGATCGTGCAGCAGAACGCCATCGGGAAGATCAACTTCGCGATGATGGTCAACGGCCAGCAGATCGGCGCCATCAAGGCCGAGAACTGGCGCGCCTGGAACTTCGCGATCGTGGACCACGCCGAGACCGAGGTCGCCCGGATCACCAAGACCTGGGAGGGCCTGGCCAAGACGATGTTCACGACCGCGGACAACTACGTCCTGCAGATCCACCATCAGCTGCCCGACCCGCTGCTGAGCCTGGTCGTCGCCACGGCCCTGACCGTCGACACCGCCCTCAAGCAGGACGCCCGCGGCTTTGGCTGAGCCCCGGGGCCGCGGCCCGGACGCGATCGGGACCCGGCGGGGCCATGTCCTCGGCGTGGACTCGGGCGGCTCGGGGCTGCGGATCGCCGTGGCCCGCGCCGACGACGCCGAGGCGCGGCCGCTGGCCTCGTACACCTCGGACGAGCCGGTGCACACCGGCCCCGCCGGTATCGACGCCGCACATCTGCTGTCCCAACTCCTTCCCGCCGCCGAGAAGTTGGCGCACGAAGTGGGCGCGGACGGGTTCACGGCGGCGTGTGTGGGCGCGGCCGGTATGGCGTCGCTGGGCGACGAGCTGCGCGCCCGGCTGCCGGCCGCGCTGGCCACCGCGTTCGGGGTGCGCTCGCTCGCGCTCGCGGCGGACGCGGTGACCGCGTACGCGGGGGCGCTGGGCCAGCGGCCGGGCGCCGTGGTCGCCGCGGGGACCGGCGTGATCGCCGTGGGCACCGACCTGACCGCGGCGGGCGGGTGGCGGCGCGCGGACGGCTGGGGCCATCTGCTGGGCGACTGCGGCAGCGGCGCCTGGATCGGCCGGGCCGGTCTGGAGGCCGCGCTGCGCGCCCACGACGGGCGGCCCGGCGGTTCGGCCGCCCTGCTGGCGCGCGCCGAAGCGGTGTTCGGGCCGGTCGACGGGCTGCCCGGCGCGCTCTACCCGCGCCCGGACCGGCCGGCCGTACTGGCCTCGTTCGCCCCCGAGGTGGCCCGCTGCGCCCGGGAGGACGAGGCGGTGGCGCTCGGCATCCTGCGGGCCGCCGCCGGCCACCTCGCCGACGCCGCGGCCGCGGTCTGCCCGCCGGGCGCCGGCCGCGTGGTGGCCTGCACCGGTGGGCTGTTCGGGATCGGCGCGCCACTGCTGACTCCGCTGCGCTCGGCGCTCGCCGAACGGCTCCCGGGCGCCCGCCTCGCGGACGCTTCCGGGAGCCCGCTCGACGGGGCGCTGGCGGTCGCCGCCGCGCTGGCCGGCGACCGCCTGCTGTTGCCCACGGATGTGAAGTTGTTGCAGATCACACGGCCTGCGCCGGGGTAGCACCACCATGACGCGCGGGATAAAACGGGACGGATACCTCGGCACCGAACCCTCCCTCCGCGCGGGGGCGGTCCGAGGCGTTAGCATGCGGCGCCATGAGTTCCCCCACTGGGCCCGCACCTGGCTCGCACGATTTTGACGCCGCACCCCCGAGCCCTGGAGCCGCACCCGGCCTGCCTGTACGAATGCCGCGCGCGCGGCAGTCCGGCCGCCACCGCAAGCCGGAGCCGCTCGCCGCACCCGAGGGCGCACCCGCCCTGGTGCTCGCCGTGCCCGGCACCCCCACCTCCGCCTCCCGCAGCCTGGCGGAGGAGGTCTCCAGCATCGCCCGCTCCGAACTGCCGGGCCTCGACGCCCGGATCGGCTACGTGGACGGCGGCGACGACGAGTTCCCGTCGCTGGAGGCCGTGCTGGCGCACGCGGCGGCCGAGCAGAAGGCCCGTGCCGACGCCGCCGGGCAGCCCGACCCGGGTCCCGCCGCGGTGGTCGTGCCGCTGCTGGCCGGGCCGGACAGCGCCCTGCTGCGCCGGATACGCCAGGCGATGATGAACAGCGGCTCCGGCGCCGAGCTGACCGACGTCCTGGGTCCGCACCCGCTGCTCGCCGAGGCGCTGCACGTCCGGCTCTCCGAGGCCGGTCTGGCGCGCGCCGACCGTGCCCGGCTGTTCACGGTCGCCACGGCCGCGGACGGCATCATCCTGGCCACCGTGGGCGGCGAGGAGGCCGTGCAGGCCGCCGGGATCACCGGCATGCTGCTCTCCGCCCGGCTCGCGGTGCCCGTGCTGGCCGCCGCGCTGGACGAGGAGGGCGCCATCTCCCGTACGGCCGAGCAGCTGCGCGGCTCCGGTTCGCAGCAGCTGGCGCTGGCCCCGTACCTGATCGGCCCGGAGATCGCCGACGGCCTTGTGGGGGCGGCCGCGGCGGAGGCGGGTTGTGCGTCGGCCGAGGCGCTGGGCGCCTACGGCGCGGTGGGCCGGCTGGTGCTGTCGAACTACGCGGCGGCGGTGGGCATCACCCTGCCGACGCAGGCGCAGGGGGCGCCGGTCCGCTAGGGCAGGCGCCGCCAGGGGCAACGATCGCCTCGTCAGGGCCGTCTTCGCGCAGTGCGCGGGGCGGCCCTGCGCGTTTCCCGGCCGCGGTGGGCGCCCCGACTCCCCTCCGAGCGGCGCAGACGGGCGTCAGGCGGCCCGCGAGCGCATCGGTCGCGCTTCGGGCGGGCGAGCGGCTCTACGCTCGCCAGAGAGCCCCACAGAGCCTTGGGAAGGACGTTCATGACGAACATCGACATCGTCCGCGCGGCTTTCGCCGCCTACCTCGCCCAGGACCGCGAAGCCATCGACGGGCTGCTCGCCGACGACTTCGTCTTCACCAGCCCCCAGGACGACCACCTCGACAAGGCCGCCTTCCTCCGGGTCTGCTTCCCGACCGCGGACCGGCTGCGCCGGCAGGAGATCCTCGACACGGCGGACATCGACGACCACCAGGTCTACGTCCGCTACGCCTACGAGCTGAAGACCGGCGAGCGCCATCGCAACGTCGAGGTGCAGACGGTGCGCGACGGCCGGATCGCCGAGGTCCAGGTGTACTTCGGCGGCCGCTTCCCCGAGGGGTGAGCCGCCCCGTGGGCAGTCCTCAGACGAAGACGACGCAGGAGGCGGCCGGTGCCCGGACGGCGCCGCCGCGGACCGGGATGCCGTTCCGCGGGTCGACGGTGAACCAGGTGACGTCGCCGGAGCGCTCGTTGGCCGCGTAGAGGTGCCGGCCGTCGGGCGCGAGTGCCAGATCGCGGGGCCAGTGGCCGCCGCAGGCGACGGTCGTGACGAGGGTCGCGGTGTCGCCGGAGGCGTCGAGGGAGAGGACCGAGATGCTGTCGTGGCCCCGGTTGGCGGCCCAGGCGAACCGGCCGTCCGTGGAGAGCACGAGAGCGGAGGGGAAGGTGCCCGCCGCCTCGGCCCCGTCCGGGAGGAGACGGGTCTCCCCCAGCGGCGTCAGCGCGCCGCCCTCGGCGTCCCAGCGGCAGACCGTCACCGTCGGGTCGAGTTCGTTGATGACGTAGGCGCGGTCGCCGCGCGGGTGGAAGGCGAGGTGGCGCGGGCCGCTGCCGGGCCGCAGCCGTACCTCGTCGTGCAGGGCCAGGGCCCCGTCGGTGCCGAGCGCGCAGATCCGGACGGAGTCGGTGCCCAGGTCGACGCTGAGCAGCCGGCCCGCGCCGGGGGCGGCCAGCACGGCGTGCGCGTGCGGGCCCTCCTGGCGGTCGGTCCGCGGGCCGCTGCCGTGGTGGGAGAGCACGGTGGCCGGGCCGCCGAGCGAGCCGTCGGCCCGTACGGGGAGCGTGCTGACGCTGCCGGAGCTGTAGTTGGCGGTGACGAGGTGGCCGGCGGCCAGGGTGAGGTGGGTGGGGTCGGCGCCGTCCACGGGGACGGCGGGCGCGAGCAGCTCGGGCCCTCGGGGCGTGAGGGCGAAGGCCGCCACGGCGCCGTCGGTGGTCTCGCTGACCGCGTAGAGGTGGCGGCCGTCGGGGCTCGGGACCAGGTAGGAGGGGTTGGCGAGGGCGTCGGTGGAGTGCAGCGGGGTGAGCGCCCCGGACTCCGGGTCGACGGCCGCGGTGGTGATCCCGGGGCCGCCGGCGGTGGTGAAGGAGCCGATGTACGCCCGCCGGCCGCTGTCGCTGGTCCCCACTGGTCCGCCCTTCGTCCGCCCGCCTGAGGTGCTCCGGCGACGCTAACAGCCGCGGCCGGGGTGTCCTGGGCGATGGCCGGAATGCGGCGGCCAGCGGCCCCGGCGCGGTCTCAGGACGCCGCGAACGGTGCCCGCGGTGAGCTGCGCACCGGATGGGCGAGGGCGGTGAGGGCGGACTCCAGGCTGTGCAGATGCGCCAGGGCGCGTTCGGCGCCGGGGTGGTGGTGCGCGGTGGCGGCGGGGGTCTCGGGGGTGGTGGCGGGCTCGGCGCCGGGCGCGAAGAGAGTGCCGACGACGGCCTCGACGCGCTGGCAGGCGGCGGTCAGCCGGGCGTCGTGCGAGGCGGCCGGGTCGGCGGCCACCTCGGCCAGGCCCCGGACCTGCGCGGCGCAGTCGTCGAGGTGGGTCATGACCTGGCGGGCCCGGGCCTTGCGGTGCCGCAACGGGTTCAGCGGATGCAGCAGCGGGGCGAGCGAGAGCCGCACCCGTGCCAGCAGCAGTTCGAGCTCGGCGACGTGCGGGGACGGGTCGGCGTGCAGATCGCCGGCCAGCCGGCGGGCGGAGGCGGCGGTGCAGTCGCGGACGCACCGCACGGCGCGCTGGATCCAGGCGTCGGTCGCGGCGTGCGTGGTGACCGGCAGCACCAGCGCGACGGCCAGCGCCGCGCCCAGCGCGCCGACGAGAGTCTGCTCGAAGCGCAGCGCGAGGAGTCCGGGGTGCAGCACGCCCAGCAGGCCGTACAGCAGCCCGGCCATGACGGTGACGAAGAACATCATCCAGCTGTACGAGGGGCCCGCGGTGTAGAAGATGCCGAACACGCAGACGGCGACCAGGGCGGCGGTGGGGGCGGCGGCGCCGTGCAGCGGGACGGCGACCACCAGGCCGGCCGCGATGCCGACGACGGTGCCCACCACCCGGCGGAAGCCGCGGACCAGCGTCTCCCCGCGGGAGGAGGTGTTGACGAAGATCCACCAGGCGGTGCCCACGGCCCAGAACCAGCGTTCGCTGGAGACCGCCTGGCCGACCGCGAGGGCGAGCGCGCAGGCCAGGGTGTTCTGGACGGCGAGCCGGGTGGTGGGGCGGGCGAGACCGCGGCTCACGAGCGGCGCGGGGGCGGCCGGCGGCGGGGTGCGCCGCTCCAGGCACCACAGGCCGAAGCGGACCGTACTGCTCGCGACGAGTGCCAGCGCCACCGCCGCGGCGAGCTGCGGCAGCTGCGCGGGAACGGCGTGCAGAAACTGCGCCGCGAAGATCATCATGAACGCGAAGATGCCCAGTGCCTGGCCGCGCGGCCCCCAGCGGCGGGCGTAGACCCCGCAGAAGACCACGAGCAGGAAGACCGCGTCCCGCGCCGTCGGCAGCTCGTGCAGGGTGGTGGCGAGGGCGAGGACGGGCAGCCCGACGACCGGCAGCAGGGCGGTGGTGCCGGCCTGGCCGCGGACGGTCGGGTCGCCGACGGTGAAGAGGGCCAGGAGCGCCGCGAGACCGCCGAGGATCGAGGCCGGCAGCGGGAGCCCGGCCAGTTCTGCGGCGGTGACGGCGAGCGCGATCCCCAGGACGGCCCGCAGGGACGTACGCAGGCGCAGCCGGCCCGGGTCCGGTGCCACAAAGATCCTCTTCACGTGCGGAAACCGCCCCCTTCTGCTCCGGTTCGATCCGGCCCGATGCGACGCGCCGCGGCACACCCCTGCCGGCGGGCAAGACAAAGGCGCTGCGGGGGTCCGTACCGGCTCCCTTGCCGGTCGGGCGCAGCCCTGCAACGCCATCTGTGGAAGAGATAAGCACCGACAGGGCAGCTGGCTCAACCGTCTCTGTGTCGACTGGGCCATTGGTACATTCGGCAGGAGATTTCGCCGACCGAGAGGGGGCCGTTGGACCATGCCCGTGGACGCCCTGGATGCCAAGATCCTCCGGCTGCTGCTGGAGCAGCCGCGTACCAGCGTGCGGGAGTACGCCCGGCTGCTCGGGGTGGCCCGGGGCACCGTCCAGGCCCGGCTGGACCGGCTCGAACGGGACGGCGTGATCACCGCGTACGGCCCCCGGCTCTCCCCCGCCGCGCTGGGCCACCCGGTTCTGGCCTTCGTGCACATCGAGGTCACCCAGGGGCATCTGGAGGAGGTCGCCGCCGCGCTGGCCGAGGTGCCGCAGATCATCGAGGCGTTCTCGACGACCGGTGGCGGGGACCTGCTCACCCGGGTGGTCGCCCGGGACGCGGCGCACCTGGAGGATGTGATCCAGCGGCTGATCAGCCTGCCGGGCGTGGTCCGCACCCGTACGGAGATGGCGCTGCGCGAGCGCGTGCCGCATCGGATGCTGCCGCTGGTCGAATCGGTGGGGGGAGCCGCGAGGCCGCGCTGAGCCGCGGCCGTCCGGGGCGGGCCGCGGCGCCTTGGCATGCTGGAGGGCATGAGCGCCTCCCCCGCCTCCCAGGTCACACCCGGCACCGCCGCCCGGCGCACTCCGGTGATCTTCGATCTCGACGGCACGCTGGTGGACAGCGAGCCGAACTACTACGAGGCGGGGCGCCGGCTGCTGGCCGGCTACGGCCTGGCGGACTTCAGCTGGGAGCAGCACACCCGCTTCATCGGCATCGGCACCCGCGAGACCCTGGAGATCCTCAGCCGGGAGCTGGGCATCGACGCGCCGGTCGAGGAGCTGCTGGCCGGCACGAACCGCACGTATCTGGAGCTGGCGCGGGCGCACACCGAGGTCTTCCCGGAGATGCGTGCGTTCGTCGAGCGGCTGGCCGCGGCCGGGCACCCGATGGCGGTGGCGTCCGGTTCGTCGCGGGCCGCGATCGAGGCGGTGCTGGCCGGTACGGGGCTCGACGCGCTGCTGACCACGCTGGTGTCGGCCGAGGAAGTGGCGCACGGCAAGCCCGCGCCGGATGTGTTCCTGGAGGCCGCGCGCCGGCTCGGTGTCGAGCCGGCGGAGTGTGTGGTGCTGGAGGACGCGGCGCCCGGTGCGCTCGCCGCTCAGCGGGCGGGTATGCGGTGCATCGCCGTCCCGTATGTGGCCGCCACCGCCGACGACCCGGCCTTCGCGCGGGCCGGGCTGCTGTTCAAGGGCGGTCAGGGGGAGTTCACGGCACGGGCCGCGTACGACTGGCTGGAGCAGCCGGTGCGGTCTGCCTGACCTCTCCCCGGTGCGGTCTGCCTGATCTCTCCGGTGGCGGTCACACGGCGCATCCGGGGCGGGGTGGTCGAACGCCGGGCCGTCCGGGGCGGGGCCGAACGCCGGGGGCCGAACGCCGGACGGCCACCTCCGCTGTCCTGCGCGGAGGTGGCCGTCGGGTGTCCGCCGTGGTCCGGCACCGGGTGATGACCGTGCCGTACCGGAGGGCGGTCTCCGGAAGGCCGGCTAACCGGGTGGTCACTCCATGCCCAGCGACTTGCACGCGTCGGCGAGATCGGCGCAGAGCAGGTCGGTCCGGACGACGCCGTCGCGGACGACGGTGTCCTTGAGGTTCTTCCTGGTGACGATCCTCGCGTCGAACAGCCGGGCCGGGATACCGGACTTGGTGCTGTTGCCGGCCGTGGTGGTCGTCAGGGAGTTGATGCTCTTGCCGCGCAGCAGACGGAACGCAATTTCTGCGGCGGTTTCGGCCTCCGGCCGGACGTCCTTGTAAATGGTGAAGTACTGGGTGCCGGCTACCAGCCGCTGGAGCGCGGGGAGTTCGGCGTCCTGACCGCCGACCGGAACACCCTTGACGCCGGCCGACTTGAGCGCCGCGGCGATACCGCCCGCCATACCGTCATTGGCCGAGTAAACGGCGTCAAATCCCTGTGCGCCATGTGCGTTGATGACGTCGGTCATCTTCTGCTTGGCCGTCGCGGCGGACCAGTCGGGGATGTCCTTCTCGAAGACGATCTTGTGGATCTTGCCGTCGAGGACGGAATGGACGCCCTTCTTGTAGGCCGGCGCGTTCGGGTCGGTCGGCGAGCCGTTCATCATGACGACATCGGCGGAGGACGCCCCCGAGCCGAGAGCGGTCAGCATGCCCTTGCCCTGGAGCTGGCCGATCTTCTCGTTGTCGTAGGACACGTAAGCAGCGACATCACCCTCGGCGAGCCGGTCGTACGCGATGACCTGGACGCCCTTCTTGGCCGCGGAGTTCACCCAGCCCTTGACCGCCTGGGAGTCGACCGGGTCCAGAATGATGACCTTGACGCCCTTCTTCACCAGGGCGTCGAACTGTCTCTTCTGCGTGTCGACCTGCTGCTCGGCATTCCCGTATTCCACCTTGCATTCAAGGCAGAGCGAGGCAATCCGGGACGTAATGATGCGGCGGTCGAACTTCTCGTAGCGGTCCGCTTTGTTCTCCGGGAGGAGCAGACCAATGGCATCCTTGCCGGCTCCGGCGTCCTGCTGTTCCTTCCCGCAGGCCGCCAAGGGCGCCGCCAGCGAAAGGGCCACTGCACCGGTGAGGGCACGCCGCATTATTGCATTCATTTTTTCGGTACCTCCCATGGGGCCGCCTGACCCGGCCCAGAACGGCTGAAGTGAACGTCACCCTCCGCCTCATCGTCAAGAATCGAGGCAATAACGATACAAAAGTGAGGCATGAGTTGGATCTCTGAACGACGTTCACTCACGGAGCCTTCCGGAACGTTCCTTTCCGGCCATATTTCACGTTCTCACCGCCTTGCCTGTTCTCTCACGGATGCACCCTTCGACCGCTCGTGGGAAACTTGATCGAGGCCTGGCGTCGGCCGGCCGGGCCCGCGCGCCGGAAGCGGCGGTCCCCTGACCGCCGAGCGCTCTGCACAGGCCGCCGAGATGTCATCGTCATGAGTACGGCGCGGAGTCACACCCCCGTTTCCGCCGACGGCCGGCTGGGCGGCCCGTCCCAGCACCCCGGCCGCCGCGACCCGGCCTATCTGCGGCGCCGCGCCGCACTGGCCGCCCCGGCCGACGGACACCGCGTCGGCGCGCCCTACGCGTCCGTCGACTACACCGAGGCGGAGCACCGCACCTGGCGGGTGGTGCACGAGGCGCTCGGCCCCGCGCACCGCGCCCACGCGTGCCGCACGGTGCTCGACGCCGGCGAGGACGCGGCCATCCCCGCCGCGCGGATTCCGCAGCACGCGGAGGTCAGTGCCCGTCTCACGGCCCGCACCGGCTTCGCCTTCACGCTGGCCGGCGGGGTGGTGCCCAACGAGCGGTTTCTGGGAGCGATGGAGTACGGCTACTTCCACGCCGTGCAGTTCGTCCGGCACCCCGCCGTCCCGCTCTACACCCCCGAACCCGACGTGCTGCACGACGTGTTCGGCCACGGCATCCATCTGTCGGACCCGCGCGTCGCCCACCTCTACCGCCTCATCGGCGAGGCGGCCAACCACGTCCGCACCGAGGAGGCCCTCGACGTCCTCAGCCGGGTGTACTGGTTCACCCTCGAATACGGGCTGATCACGGAGTCCGGCACGCCCAAGGCCTTCGGCGCGGCCCTGTTGTCGTCGTACGGCGAGATCGCCGCTCACGACAGCCGGGAGGTACGCGAGCTGGACATCCGCGCCGCGGCCGGCACCGCGTACCGCATCTCCGGCTACCAGCCCGTCCTGTACGCCGCCCGCTCCATGGAGCACCTCGAAGACCTCCTCGGCGCGTTCTGCGCGGACTTCGACGACGACATCGCGCAGCGGCTGCGGCTTCCGACGCTCTCCCGCGACCGGGCGTAGGGGCCGCGCGCGTCCCCTCGTCGCGGGGTGGCGTTCTCCTTGGCCGCCTCCAGGTGCGGTGCTCCGCGCGGTGGACGGATCGCAGCGTCCTCGCCAGGATCTCGGGGGAACACGCGTGCTCAGCGAAGAGAGGCGGAACGTACGGATGGCGAAGCACTGGGCGGACTTCCAGTACGAGATCTATCTCCAGGGCATGACCGGCTCCGTTCCCCGGCTGCCGACGGATCTGACCCGGCTGGAGGAGCTCACCGAGCAGCGCCTGGGCCCCGGCCCGGTCGGATATGTGGCGGGCAGCGCGGGCAACGGCAGCACCGCGGCCGCCAACCGTGCCGCACTGGACCGCCGGCGGATCGTGCCGCGCGTCCTGCGCGATGTGCAGCAACGCGACCTGTCCGTGGAGGTGCTGGGCCGGTCGCTGCCGGCGCCGCTCGCCCTCGCGCCCGTGGGCGTGCTGTCGATCATGCACCCGGAGGCCGAGTCCGCGGCCGCACGGGCCGCCGCGGCGCAGGGGGTGCCCTACATCCTCTCCTCCGCCTCCAGCACTCCCATGGAGGAGGTCGCCGGGGCGATGGGCGACGGCGAACGGTGGTTCCAGCTGTACTGGGCGAAGGACCGCGAGGTCACCGCGAGCTTTCTGGCCAGGGCCGAAGCGGCCGGCTACACCGCGCTGTTCGTCACGCTCGACACTCCGCTCCTCGGCTGGCGTCCGCGCGACCTGGACCGGGCGTACCTGCCGTTCCTGCACGGCGTGGGGACCGCCAACTACTTCAGCGACCCGGCGTTCCGGGCGGGCCTGGCCAAGCCGGTGCACGAGGATCCGCAGGCGGCCGTGCGGCACTTCGTGGGGATGTTCGCCGACCCCGCCAAGACCTGGCCGGACCTGGCGTTCCTGCGGGAGAACTGGGACGGGCCGATCGTGCTCAAGGGCGTCCTGCACCCGGATGACGCGCGGCGGGCCGCCGAGGCCGGCGTGGACGGAGTGGTCGTCTCCAACCACGGAGGGCGCCAGGTGGCGGGCTCCGTCGCGGCCGCGGACGCGCTGCCCCGGGTCGTCGAGGCGGCCGGCGACCGGCTCACCGTCCTGTTCGACAGTGGCATCCGCACCGGCGACGACATCTTCAAGGCGCTCGCGCTCGGCGCGCGTTCGGTGCTGGTGGGGCGCCCGTACGCGTACGGACTGGGGCTGGACGGCCAGGCGGGCGTCGAGCACGTCATCCGCTGCCTGCTCGCCGAGTTCGACCTGACCCTGGCCCTGTCCGGCCACTCCCGCCCCACCACACCGTCCGCCGACGATCTCACCGAGGATGCCCGATGACCGCCGAGCCCACGCCCGCCACGGCCCTGAAGAACGTCCTCGCCGTCATCTCGCCGCATGTGGGCGGACGCGCCGCCGGTGCCGCGCTCGCCGAGGTCTTCCCCGGCCGGGCCCGCGTCACCGTCGTCGAGACGACGGACGAGGACCCCGCGGCGCTGCGCGCGGCCCACATCATCATCACCGGGCTGGGCCCGGTCACCGCCGAACACCTCGCCGCCGCACCGGACCTGGAGCTCGTCCAGTGCGCCAGCCACGGCTTCGACTACGTCGATCTGGCCGCCGCCCGCGACCGGGGCGTCCCGGTCTGCACCATCGGTTCCAGCGGCGCGGAGAAGCAGAACGTGGCCGAGCAGACCTTCGCCCTCATGCTCGCCCTCGCCAAACAACTCGTACCGGCCCACACGGCCCTGGTCGAGGCCGACTGGGCGCTGCCGCGGCTGCAGCGGTCCCTGACCGAGCTGTCCGGCAAGACCCTGGGCATCGTCGGCCTCGGCCACATCGGTGAGGAAGTGGCGCGCCGGGCCGTCGCGTTCGACATGACCGTCGTCTACACCGGCCCCAGGCGCGCCGCCCCGGAGACCGAGGCCCGGCTCGGCGGCGCCCGCCATCTGGGCCTGGACGAACTGCTGCGCACGTCGGACTACGTCACCCTGCACGCCCCGCTCACCGAGGCGACCCGCCACCTCCTGGACGCCGAACGCCTCGCCCTGCTCAAGCCCACCGCGTTCGTCGTCAACACCGCGCGCGGCGCTCTGATCGACCAGGACGCCCTCGCCGACGCGCTCACGGCCGGCGCGCTGGCCGGCGCCGGGCTCGACGTCTTCGACCCCGAGCCGCCCACCGCGGCCCTGCGCCTGCTCAAGGCCCCGAACGTGGTCCTCTCCCCGCATGTCGCGGGGGTCACCCGCGAGACGCTGGTCCGCATCGCGCTGGCCGCCGTGGAGAACGTGACGGGCCATCTGGCGGGCAGACCGCTGCGGGACGTCGTCACGGCATGAGCCGGACCGGGACCGGACGCCTCCACCGGAGCGCGCCGGTCCCGGGAGCGGGCACCTCAGCCGCGGCCCCCGAGGAGGCCGTCGCGCTTGAGGGAGGTGAGGTAGTGGTCCAGCAGCGCGTCGTCCACGGGCGGGCAGGACGCGGTCCACGAGGGCCACACCTCGTCGGTGCGGGTGCGCCGCACTTCGGGGAAGACGGTGTCGAGGTACATCTCCTTGACGCTGAAGCCGGCCTGCTTGGCCGGGGTGAGGAAGAGCGGGGTGAACGGGGCCACGGGCGCGGTGGGTCGGGCGTGGACGTGGGCGACGAGCGCGTCGGTCCACTCCTTGTAACTCACGTCGTCGATGCGGTGCCCGGCGGAGCGCATCCGGTCGACCATGTCGCTGAGGGACCCCGGTCGGGGGTTGGTCAGATGGACGACGCCGCCGAGGTGCGGGAGCCGGGTGGCGATGCCGACGATGGCGTCGGTGACCGCGTCCACCGGCACCAGGTCGAGCGGGAGCGGCACCGCGGGCGCCACCCCCATCTCCACGATGGCGTCGAAGACGGCGCAGATGGCGCTGGTGGTGTTCCAGGCGCCGGTGCGGCTGTGACCGGTGATCTCGTAGGGGCGGTGGATGGTGACCGGCAGACCGGCACCGGCGGCGTGGCCGAGCATCCGCTCGGCCACCCACTTGGTCTCGGGGTAGCCCATGCTGAGCAGTTCGGGGTGGCTGAGCGGGGTGGCCTCGTCGACGTGCCGTACGCCGCCGACGCCGCTTCCGGCGAGCACGGCCGTGGTGGAGACGTAGTGGAGGGGGACGCGTCGCGGGCCCGCCAGCTGGACGAGGGTGCGGACGGCCTCCACGTTGGCCCCCCGCAGCCGGCGGTAGGGGTAGAGGAAGTTGACGTGTGCCGCGTTGTGCACCACCAGGTCGACGGTGTCCGCGAGCCGGTCGAAGGTGGCGGCGGCCAGCCCCAGTGCGGGACGGGCCAGGTCGGCGGGTATCGGGCGGATGCGTCCGGGGTCGGTGGGCCGGACGCCGTAGCGCGCCATCGCCTCGTGTATCCGCCGCGCCGCCTGCGGTTCGTCCGCCGCGCGCACGGGGCAGTGGACGGTGGCGTCGGTGTCCCTCAGCAGCCGTTCGAGCAGGAACGCGCCGACGAATCCGGTGGCCCCGGTGAGCAGGATGTGCCGGGCCCGGGTCGGCGTGGGCGCGGGGCCGGCGGTGGCGGGCGGGAGGGGGTCCAGCAGGGCTTCGGCCTCGTAGTCCGGCTCCGCGCAGTCGCCCTGGGGGGCGGACGGGCAGCGGGTCGCCGAGCGGAACGCCGCGAGGTCGGGGTCGGCGAGCAGGCCCTGCAGCAGCGGCGTGAAGCGCTCCGCGGGCAGACCGAGCCGGGCGAGGGTGCGGGTGACCGTGTGGGCGGCCAGCAGCGAGTTGCCGCCGGCGGCGAAGAAGTCGGTGGTGTCGGACACCGGTGTGCCGAGCACCTCGGCCCAGATGTCCGCGACGGCGTCGCCGCTGTGGTGGGTGGTGCCCTCGCCGGTTCCGTCCGGGGCGGTGCCCGACGCCGCGGCGGTGCGCAGTGCCGGGTAGTCGATCTTCCCGTTGGCCGTGAGGGGGAGGCGCTCCAACGGGGTGATGGGGGTGGGGAGCGCGTGCGGGGGCAGCTGGGCCGCGAGGTGGGCGCGCAGTGCCGCCGGGTCCGGGAGGCAGTCGGGGCGCGCCGGGGTGACGAAGGCGGTGAGCCCCTTGCCTATCCCGTCGTGGTCGCTGACCAGCACCGCGGCCTCGGCGACCTCGGGGTGCCCGCGCAGCAGGGCCTCCACCGGCTCCAGTTCGACGCGGAAACCGCGGATCTTGACCTGCCGGTCGGCCCGGCCCAGGAATTCGAGCGTGCCGTCCGGGTGGCGGCGTCCCAGGTCGCCGCTGCGGTAGAGGCGGAGCGTCTCCCCCGAGGGGGTTTCCCGGGTGACGAAGGCGCGGGCGGTCTCGGCCGGCCGGTCGAGGTACTCCAGGGCCAGGCCCTGGCCGCCGATGCAGATCTCCCCCTGTTCGCCGGGGCCGGCCCACGTCCCGTCGGCGCGCAGCAGATGGCAGCTGCTGCCGGCCACCGGGCGGCCTATCGGGATGGCGGACGTACCGGGCGCCACGTGGTCGACGTCGTACGCCGTGGCCATGATGCCGCCCTCGGTCGGCCCGTAGCCGTTGATGAGGTGGCGGGGGCGCCCGGCCTCGCACACCGCCGCCGTCAGGTCGGGGTTCATCGCCTCACCGCCGATCAGCACCATGTCCAGGGAGGCGAAGATCGCGGGGCGGGTGCGCACCGTGTGGTGGAACAGGCTGGTGGTCAGGAACGCGTGGGTGATGTCTTCCGTACGGATCAGGGACCGCAGCCGGTCCGTGTCCAGCAGTACGTCCCTTTCGGCCACGACGAGGCAGCCCCCGTTGACCAGGGTGGCCCAGGTCTCGAAGAGGGCGCCGTCGAAGGAGAGGCCGAAGGTCTGCAGCACGCGCTTGCCCGGGCCGGCGCACCAGGGGTTCGCCCCGGCCGCGAGCCGGGCCACGGCGCGGTGCGGGAACACCACCGGCTTGGGGCGTCCGGTGGTGCCGGAGGTGAACAGGATGTACGCGCTGTCGTCGGGAGCGCGCTCGACGGCGGTCGGGCTGTCGCCCAACGGGCCGGGGCGGGTGTCCATCAGGGTGTCGAAGTCGACCCACTCGACCGGGCCGCCGTCCGCCGGCACCGCGGAGGCGTGCCCGGGGAGGACGACGGCCAGCCGTGCGCGGGCGTCCGTGAGCATCTGTGCCGAACGGGCCGAGGGGTACTGGGCGTCCACGGGGACGCATACCGCGCCCGCCTTCAGGATGCCGGCCATGGTGACCGTCGCCTCCCATGAGCGGACGCCCAGGACGGCGACGGCGTCGCCTCTGCGTATGCCGAGGTCGTACAGGGCCCTTGATATGGACTGCGACCAGTCGTCCAACTCGCGGTACGCATAGGTCCGGTCACCGTCCCTGACGGCGGGGCTCTTGGGGGTCAGAGCCGTCCGGCGGGCCAGGAGGACGGGCAGGGAGGCGCCCGGCGAGGGGGCCTGGGAGCGGTGCCGGGTGGCGGCGACGGGCGTGCTGGTGTTCATCAAAGCTCCACACGGGGGAATGGGGGTGACGCGGGCGGCGGCGGAGCGCCGGGGGCGGGGTGTGCGGTGCGCCGGAGGGCTGCGCGGGCGGACGGGTTCCGCCGGCCGTTGGGCGGTGTTCCACCCGGGGACGAACGGCGCGGCCCGTGTTGCCGGGCCGTGGACGGGGTCAGCTCGCTCTCGCGCGACACTTTCGGGGCCGGCGCAGGGGGCCGGCGGCGCGCAGCTCCGCATCCGCCGCCCGTAACGCGTGAAATGAGCTCGGGGGCAACATCGGGGGATGCCCGCAGACTTGGTCCAGGTGCTCTTCGTCCTGCCAGGGCACGTGACGCCTTCCTCTACGGGAGCCTCGGCGAGCCGTCTTGCTCTTACGCCCCATCTGTGCTCCGCGGCATCACTTCCCACATCGGCATCACTTTAAGACAGGATTGCCGTCAAGCCATGGCGTAATCAAGCTCACCCTTGACCAGTTCCCCACTTGCCGGAACACGCCAAATGCCCCGGGGGCGGGCCTCGTTCCGCATCCGGGGTGGATGGCTGACGAGGGCCCGCTCACGGGGCTCGGGGAAGGCGACTCTCGGGGCTACCGGCGGCTCGGTGTGAACTGCACCGGCAGCGCGACGAGGTGGCGGTACATCAGCGAGGTGGACCACTCCAGTTCGGTCTCGGGTACGGCCAGTCGGAGGTCGGGCAGGCGGGTGAGCAGGGTGTCGACGGCGGTGTCGGCGATGGCCCTGCCGATGTGCTGGCCCGGGCATTCGTGCGGACCGCTGCTGAAGGCGAGGTGCGACCGGTTGCCGTGCACCGGTGCGGACAGGTCGGGGCGGATCGCGGGGTCCGCGTTCGCCGCCCGCAGGCCGAGCAGCAGCATGTCCCCGGCCCTGATGGACTGTTCGCCCAGCCGGGTGTCACTGGTCGCCCAGCGCCCCAGCAGCGTCATCATCGGCGGCTCGTCCCACATGACCTGCTCCAGCGCATCGGGCAGCGTCATGTGGCCGCCGGTGAGATGCGCGCGGAAGCGCGGGTCGGTGAGCACCATGCGCAGCGCGTTCGCGATGAGGTTGACGGTGGTCTCGTTCGCCGCGGTGAGGATGAGCCGCAGATGTTCGCGGATCTCGTCGTCGCTGAGGCCCGCGGAGTGCTCGATCAGCTTGGACGGGAAGTCGTGGCCGGGGTTGGCGCGCTTGCGTTCGACGAGCTGCTGAAGGGTGCGGGTGATGAAGTCGTTGCTGGCCACGGCGGTCTGGGTGCCGTTGAGCACGTCCTGGACGGCGGCCGCCAGACTCGGTCCGTGCTCGTCCGGCATGCCGAACAGCTGGGTCATGACGAGCAGCGGGAGTTCGGCGGCGAACTGGCCCACCAGGTCGGCCTGTCCCGTCGCGGCGAACCGGTCGACCAGCTGGTCGGTGAAGCGGGTGACATGGCGCCTTATGCCGCGGGACTCGAAGCGCCCGAGGCTGTCGGTGACGGCGCCGCGGAGCCGCTTGTGCTCCTCACCGTCGACGAAGACGCACAGGGGCTGCCAGGTCGTGATCGGTGCCAGCGGGTGGTGGGGCGGCACCCTTCCCTCGGCCATGTCCCGCCAGTGGCGGGAGTCGCGGGAGAAGACGCTCGGGGTCCGCAGGATCTCCAGGTTCTCGCGGTGTCCGAGGACCAGCCAGGCCGGGAGGTCGCCGTGGACGAGTACCGGTGCGACCGGGCCGTACTCGGCGCGCAAGGTCTCCTGCACGCCCGCGAGGTCGGCCTGGACGTCGGCGTCGTGCAGCCGGTACAGGGTCTCGGGCGCACGGCCGTGCGCCGGGCAGCCCGGCGGCGGCGCGAGGTGAGCGGCGGGGGCGTGCGCGGGGAAGTCGGCGGCGGTCAATTGGGCTCCGAAGTCTGGGCGGAGGAGCGCAGGTAGCGCATCAGTGTGATCAGGACGTCCCGGCTCGACGACCGCTGGCGGGCGTCACACACCACGATCGGCACCTGATCCGGCAGGTCCAGCGCACCGCGCAGCTCCTCGGTGTCGTAGGAGTTCGCGTCGGGGAAGGCGTTGACGGCGATCACGAAGGGCACTTCGGCCTCTTCCAGGCGGCCGATCACGTCGAAGCTGACTTCGAGACGCCGGGTGTCGACCAGGACGACGGCGCCGAGCGCTCCTTCGAACAGGCCGTTCCACAGGAACCAGAACCGCTGCTGGCCGGGCGTGCCGAACAGGTAGAGCACCAGCTCCTCGTTGAGGCTGATCCGGCCGAAGTCCATGGCCACGGTGGTCGCGGTCTTGCGCTCCACGCCCGAGACGTCGTCGACGTCGGTGCTGGCCTCCGTCATCGTCTCTTCGGTCGTCAGCGGCCTGATCTCGCTCACCGAGCGGACCAGGGTGGTCTTGCCGACGCCGAAGCCGCCCACGACCACGATCTTGACCGCCGCGGAGGCCGACGACGGCAGCTGGTCCTCGCGCCGAGGCTCCGTGACGCTGTCAGAGCTTCTGGAGACCATCGATAACCGCCTCAATCAGTGCTATGTCGGGGAGTTTGGAGACCGGTGCACGGGCCTCCACCCGCCCGTCGGTCAGGAGGTCGGTGAGGAGCACGCCGACCACACTGGCCGGCAGCGCTAAATGCGCGGAGATCTCGGCCACGGACAGCGGCGACCGGCAGACCCGGAGGATCGCGGCGTGCTCGGGCTGCATACCCGGCTGCGACTCCTCCAGGGCGACGATCAGTGTGACGAGGTCGAGCTCGGCCTGTTCCTCACTTCCGGTCCGACCCCCGGTGATCACGTACAACCGCTCAGGACCGCCCTGGGCCCAGTCCCGACCGGATTCGCTCACGCCGTCCGCCCGTCGGTGCGCGGCGGGCTGGTGAGATGGGCGCCTATACGGGCCACCAGGTCGCGCATGCACTGTCCGACGAGCCCCGCGTCCACGCCCTCGTCGGCGAGCACCGCCAGGTGCGCACCGGCACCGGCGGCCATCAGGTACATGAAGCCGCCGCTGACCTCGATGACGACCATTCTCATCCGGCCGTCACTGTGCGGGAATTCGGAGGCCACCGCCACGGAGAGGCTCTGCAGTCCCGAACCGATGGCGGCGAGGCGGTCGGCGGTGTCCGGGGACGTGTCGTACCGGGCCATGCACAGGCCGTCCGACGACAGCACCACGATATGGCGGGTCTGGGGGACGCTCTCCGCGAGGTCCTTGAGCATCCAGTCCATGTCCGCGCGCTGATACATCGGTTACTCACCCTTGTCTGACGTGTCGTTGCTGGTCCGGGCGGGTGCCGACGTCGGCCGTTCGCCGGCGAGGCCACTGCGCAGCTCGGCCATCCAGACGCCGGGCGCCGGCTCCTCGTGCGCCGTCGCCGCCGGGCCCGGCCGGGCGGAGGCCGTCCTGCGGGCAGGGTTCGGAGAGCGCCGACGCCGCTGCGGCAGGCCGCTGGCCGTCACCTCGGTCCCGGTGGGTTGCTCCTCGGCACGGTCCAGGGGGGCGGCCGCCGCGACTGCGCCGGGGACCTCCGTGATGGACCGGGGCGCGGGAAGTGTGCTCGGTGTCTGCTGGGGCGCCGCCGCGGCGGGCTGGGCCGAACCGCGGGACGGTGCCGTACGCGGACCGGAGGAGGCGCCGATGCCGTGCGCCCTGCCCGGTGCGGGCGCGGTGGTGATGGACGCCTTCGGGACGGTCAGTACGGCGCGCACTCCCCCGTAGGCGGAGGGCGGCAGCGACACCTGGAAGTCGTAGGCCCGCGCCAGGCGGCCGACGACCGCGAGGCCCAGCCGCGGCGACTCGCCGAGGTCCTTGAGGTCGATCCCGGCCCGTGCCTCGGTCAGCATCCGCTCGGCCCGGGCGCGGGCCTCCTCGCTGAGGCCGATGCCGCCGTCCTCGATCTCGATGGCGATGCCCATGTGCACTTCCACCGCCGTCAGATGGACGCGGGTCTTGGGCGGCGAGTACCGGGTGGCGTTGTCCAGCAGCTCGGCCAGCGCGTGGATGAGCGGCTCGACGGCCGGGCCGACGACGGCGACTTCGGCGACGGAGTGCAGTTCGACGCGCTGGTAGTCCAGGATCCGGGACATCGCGCCGCGCAGCACGCTGTAGAGCGGTACCGGCTTGCTCCACTGGCGTCCGGGCCGGGCGCCACTGAGGACGGCGATGCTGTCGGCCAGGCGGCCGATCAGGGCCGTGCCGTGGTCGAGCCTGAGCAGGTCGGCGAAGAACGCCGGCTCCTGGCCGTGCCGGTCCTCCATCGCGCGCAGGTCCGTCGCCTGCTGGTGGACGATGGCCTGGACGCGGCGGGCGACGTTGACCACACCGCGCTGGGCGGAGTCGCGCATGGACTCCTCGGCCTGCACCGCCTCCACCACCGAGCGCAGCAGCGCCTCGTGCGCCGCGCGGAACTGCGGGCTGAGGCCGTTGTCCTCGACGGTGAGGGACAGCAGTACGTCCTCGGCGAACTCGCCTTCCTGGAGTCTGCTGACGGCCACCGGGAGCTGCTGCTCGGCCAGCCGGATCGTCGCCGCCTCCTGCTGCCGCAGGTGCTGGGCGAGGAGCGACTCCCGCTCAAGTGCCGTGGCGCGCAGCTCGGTCAGGGCCCGGCCGCGGCGTGCCACCGCCGCCGAGAGGACGGCAACGGCCGCCGTGGCGACCACCCCGCACCAGATCACCGCCCAGGTGGCCGCGGGCGGCACCAGCACCGCGGTGACCACCGTCGCCGCGGCCGCCACGACAGCGGGTGCCGACCACGCCGCAACCGAGCCGGAATGAGATCCTCCGGGTGACGACGCAGTGCGAACCATCAACATCCTCAATCGTGGGGAACTGCAAGGCGCGTGGGAGGCGGCACGGCGGTGACGACGGTGTCGGGCCTACCTGACCCACTCAAGGCGATAACAAAACCATTGGTTGAATACAAGGAGAATCGCCGCTCTCCGGTGTACTCAACTGGTAACAGTGTAACCAGAATTGATCACCAGTCACGGTCACCCCGCTACTCGCGGTACGGGCTGAGACGGTTATCACACCTACCGCACCCGAACGTCGGCTCTCCGGCAGTGGTGTTGCCCACTCCCCCGAGCGTTAGTGGGTGGCCTTGCGGCGCAGGACGTAGGCGAGCGCGCCGACGGCCAGGACCGCGGCCCCGAAGACCACGGAGGACAGCGGCAGGGCGAAGGCCAGAACCAGACAGCCCGCCAGCCCGAGCACCGGCACCACGCGCCGGAGACGTCCCCGGTCCGGGTCGAGGGTCCAGGCGCTGGCGTTGGCGACGGCGTAGTAGGCCAGCACCCCGAAGGAGGAGAACCCGATCGCCCCGCGCACGTCCGCCGTCGCGGCGAGGGCCGCCACGACCGCGCCGACGGCCAGTTCGGCGCGGTGCGGCACCTTGTACCGCGGGTGGACGGCGGCCAGGGCGGAGGGGAGGTGGTGGTCCCGGGCCATCGCCAGGGTGGTGCGCGAGACGCCCAGGATCAGCGCCAGCAGCGAGCCGAGCGCGGCGACCGCGGCACCGGCGCGGACCACCGGAGCCAGGCCGGGCAGGCCCGCGGCGCGGACCGTGTCGGCGAGCGGGGCGGGGGCCGCCGCCAGCCCCTGGCTCCCCAGTACGGTCAGCGCCGCCACCGCGACGGCGGCGTAGACGATCAGCGTGAGGCAAAGGGCGAGGGGCACGGCGCGGGGAATGGTGCGGGCCGGGTCGCGCACCTCCTCGCCGAGGGTGGCGATCCGCGCGTATCCGGCGAACGCGAAGAACAGCAGGCCCGCCGCCTGCAACAGCCCGCCGAGCGTGGTGTCGCCGCCGATGTCCAGCCGGCCGGGGTCCGCGGCGCCGGAGGTGAGGGCGGTGCACACCACCGCGGCGAGCACGGCCAGCACGACGGCGACGATGGCGCGGGTGAGCCAGGCGGACTTCTGCACCCCGGCGTAGTTGACGGCGGTCAGCGCCACCACGGCGGCCACCGCGACCGCGTGCGCCTGGGACGGCCATACGTAGGAGCCGACGGTCAGTGCCATCGCCGCGCAGGAGGCGGTCTTGCCGACCACGAACGCCCACCCGGCCAGATACCCCCAGAAGTCCCCCAGCCGTTCGCGGCCGTAGACGTAGGTGCCGCCGGACGCCGGGTACCGCGCCGCCAGCCGCGCCGAGGAGGTGGCGTTGCAGTACGCGACCACCGCGGCCACGGCGAGCGCGAGCAGCAACCCCGACCCGGCCGCCTGCGCCGCCGGTGCCAGGGCGGCGAAGATCCCGGCGCCGATCATCGCCCCCAGGCCGATCACCACCGCGTCGAAGAGGCCCAGTCGCCGCTGGAGTTCCTCCGGGCCACCGGGACCGGTCGATGGCTTGTTCATGGCGTGCTCCTCGGAGACGTCGGCGGGCGTCCGGCGTGGACGGGATCTGGCGTCGGTGGGGAGAAGATATGTGCCCCGGGGCGCCGTACGGCATCCCTGCCCGGGACCGGTCGTGCGGGGGACGCCGGCAACCGGCGCCATGGGGCGGGGGCCGGAGACGGCGCCGCCCGGACCCGTGGCGGGTCCGGGCGGGCGCCGCCGCACGAGGCGGTCCGGTCGGCTAGACGCCGGCGAAGGTCATGGCCTCCTCGTTCCGGCGGGCGAGTTCCTCGCGGGAGGTCAGCCGGAAGTAGTCGTCACGGGCCTGCCGTTCGGCGGGGGTGGCCGCCTGTTCGAAGTCGCTCAGCGAGCGGGAGGCGTCGACCATCATCCGGGTGCGATCGCGCCGCCGGTCCTCGTACCTGCGCAGGGCGCCCGGCAGGTCCGCGGCGGCGCCCGGCTCGGCGAGGGTGTGCGCCAGGACGACGGCGTCCTCGATTGCCATGCACGAGCCCTGCCCCAGCGTGGTCAGCATGGGGTGGGCCGCGTCGCCGAGCAGGGTGACCCGGCCCGCTCCCCACCGCTCCAGGAAGGCGCGGTCGCGGGAGGGCACGGCGAGGATGTCCTCGCGCGGGGTGGCGTCGATCACCGCCCGGACCTCTTCGGCCCAGTCCGCGAAGGCCAGGGTGATGTCGTCCTTGGTGCCGTTCCAGTCGTGGGACTCGGAGGCGGGCATCTCCTTCGTGCCCCACCAGTAGTAGCGGCCGTGGCCGATGTCGATGAGGCCGAAGCGCTGTCCGCTGCCCCAGTAGTGGTGCACGGCGCCCGGGGCCATGGTGGGGTGCTGGAAGGGGACGATGCCCAGCCAGCAGACGTAACCGCTGTCCTGGGAGTCCTCCCCCGGTCCCACGAGTTGCCGGCGGACGGCCGACTGGAAGCCGTCGGCGCCGATGAGGATGTCGCCGCGTACCTCGCGCCCGTCCTCCAGCCGGACCGTGACGCCGGTGTCGTCGGCGTCGAAACCGGTGACCGCTGCGCCGAGGCGGATCGGGTCCGCCATCTGGTCGAGCAGGGCCTCCTGCAGGTCCGAGCGGCTCAGGCAGACGCTGGGCACGCCCAACTTGTCGCAGACCTCCTTGAACGGCAGGTCCCTGATGAGCTCGCCGCGGTGGTCCAGGATGGTGAACGACTCGACGACCCGGCCGCGCTTGGCGAGTCCGAGATCGATGTCGAGGGTGGCGAGCGCGGCGATGGCGTTGCTCATCACCGACAGTCCGGATCCGGCGGCGCGCAGCTCGCCGGCCCGTTCGAACACCTCCACGTCGAGGCCGGCCCGCCGCAGCGCGACGGCGCAGCTGAGCCCGCCTATGCCGGCTCCGGCGACGAGGGCCTTCACACGGTTCTGGGACATCTCGTCAGTTCTCCTCACGGGCTGCGGACCGGTCGGTCCGGATCAGGTCGGCGACGGTCTTCGCCACGTGTTCCACGTACGGCTCCTCCATGATCGTCAGGTGGTCGCCGGGGACGCTGACGACGTTGATCGGACCGCCGGTCATCGTGCTCCAGCCGTTGCGGGCGTCCTGGTGGCGGGTCCGGGCGGCGCCGTGCATCTCGGCGAGGACGTCCGGCAGCGGCTCCATGGCGCGGATCAGGGTGGGCTCCAGCTGCTCGTCCTGGGGCCGGTAGTCCAGGGCCGCCTGCCAGTTCGCCTGGTAGACGTGGAAGAGGCGGCGGATGACGGCCCCCGAGCTGCCGGCCGGCAGCACACCGGCCTCGCCGGCCAGCTGGGCGATGAAGTCGAACTTCTCCTCCACGGTGGACAGTTCCGCCGGGATCGCCTCCACCGGGGAGCCGCCGCCGCGCTCCAGCCACAGCAGTTCCCAGAAGAACCAGCCCAGCAGGGCGTCGTCGTCGTGCTGCGTGCGCGGCCCCGGGCTCAGCGCGGTGGTGTCCAGCAGGACCAGTCGGTTGATCTCCTCCCCCGCCGCGCGCAACTGGCGGGCGATCTCGAAGGCCACGAAGCCGCCGAAGGACCAGCCGCCGATGCTGTACGGGCCGTGCGGCTGCACCTCGCGCAGTGCGGTCACATAGCTGGCGGCGAGCTCCTGGACGCGGAGCAGCGGCGTGGTGCCCGGGTCCGCGCCCGCCGCCTGGAGTGCGTACAGCGGCTGGTCGGCCGGGAGATGACGGGCGAAGCGGACGTAGCACAGCACGTTGCCGCCCATGGGATGGACCATGAACAGCGGCGGGCGGTCGCCGTCGGGGCGGATCGGCACCAGGGGGTCGAAGGCGGCGACCGCGTCACCGTTGCGGAGCCGGGCCGCGAGTCCGGCCACGGTCGGCGCCGCGATGAACTCGGACAGGGCGATGGTCACCCCGTAGCGCTGCTCGATCTGCACCACCAGCCGCATCGCGGTCAGCGAGGTGCCGCCCAGGTCGAACAGGCCGGTGTGGATGCCGACCGACGGCAGGTGCAGCAGGTCCGCCATCATCTCGGCGAGCGCGCGTTCGTAGTCGTCGCGGGGCGCGACGTCGTCGGGGCCGGCGGTCGTGGTCAGCGGTGCCTTGCGCAGCGCGGCGTCGTCCCGTTTGCCGCTGGGCGTCAGCGGCAGCCGCGCGGTCCACTGCAGATGCGAGGGCACCATGTGCTCGGGCAGCGTGGACTGCAGCCGTTCCCGGATGCCGGGCAGGTCCTCCTCGGCGCCGTCGCCGACGAGGAACGCCGCGAGGAAGGTGTCGCCGTTCTCGCGCTGCCGTGCCACGACCGCGGCGTCACGCAGCGGCGGGTAGTGCTCGGCGAGGGCGGTGAGGGCCAGTTCCACCTCGGCGGGCTCGACGCGGAAGCCGCGGACCTTGACCTGCGCGTCGGCGCGTCCGGCGTAGACGACGGCGCCGTCGGACAGCACCAGGCCGAGGTCGCCGGTGTGGTAGAGGACCTGCCCCTCGTCGGCGAACGGGTGCGGGACGAAACGCTCCTTGGTCAGGTCGGGGCGGCCTTCGTAGCCGTGCGCCAGGCAGGCGCCGCCGAGGTAGACCTCGCCGCGCGCACCGGCGGGGACCGGGCGCAGGCGGTCGTCCAGGACGTGCACCTCGGAGCCGTCGACGGCGTATCCGATGGGCGGCAGCGCCGGGAACGCGGTCGGGTCCCCGGCCATGGTGAAGGCGGTGGCGACATGGGTCTCGGTCGGCCCGTACTGGTTCTCCAGCACGGCGTCGGGGAGTGCGGCGCACAGCCGGCGGATCTCCCCGGTCACCCGCAGCTGCTCGCCGGACGAGATCAGCACCCGCAGGGCGCGCGGGGTGATGTCCAACGCGTCGGCGGTCTCGGCGAGTTGCTGGAGCGCCACATAGGGCAGGAAGACCCGCTCGATGCGCTCGGTGTCGATCCGGCGCAGCAGTGCGGGCATGTCGCGCCGCTCGCCGTCGCTCACCAGGTGCAGCGCACCGCCCGAGCACAGGGTGGAGAAGATCTCCTGGAAGGAGACGTCGAAGCTCAGCGGGGCGTACTGCAGGGTCGCGCCGCCGGCGGCCGAACTGGGGGCCTGTATCTGCCAGTCGACCAGGGCGGCCAGCGAGCGGTGCGGCATCGCGACGCCCTTGGGCCGCCCCGTGGAGCCGGAGGTGAACAGCACATACGCGGTGTTGTCCGGTGTGAGGTCCCGGCCCCAGGCGGCATCCGCCGGTCCGTCCTCGGAATCCGGGGACGGCTCGGTCACCGATTCGGCGGGCAGCACCAGTGCGGGGTCGCCCGCGAGGTGGGCGTAGGGGGCGTGGGCGATGACGCGGAAGGGCCCGGCCTGCTCCAGCATCGCGGCCAGTCGTTGCGCGGGGTAGCCGACGTCGAGCGGCAGCACCGCGCAGCCGGCCCGCATGACGCCCAGGATCACGGCGATGGTCTGCGGTGACCGGTCCATGGCGATGCCGATCCGGGCCTCGCACGGGGCGCCCAGCGCGCGCAGCCGGCCGGCCACGTGCCCGGCGGCTTCGTCGAGCCGCCGGTAGCTCCACCGCTCCTCGCCGGCGACCAGGGCGGTCGCCTGCGGGGTGCGCGCGGCCTGGTCGGCGAAGCGGGTCACGACGGTGGGCAGGGCGGTGGGCCGGGCGAGGGCCGCGGGCCGGGCGAGGAAGGCGAAGTCGGGCTCGGTGTGCGGCTCCTCCACCATCTGCCGGAGGATCTTCAGGTACCCGTCGGCGAAGAGGTCGGCCTGGTCGGCGGAGAAGGTGTGGCCGTCGCAGTCGATGCGCAGCCAGACCCGCCCGCCGTCCGGTTCGGTGACGGCGTTGACCAGGAGGCGGAAGTTGGTCTCCTCCCAGGTGCGGAAGTCCCGCAGGCGCAGGCCCGGCAGGTGGAGGATCTCGGCGAGCTGGTGGAAGTGGACGTAGTTGAAGGCGGTGTCCAGGACCGGGCCGCCGTGGTCCTCCTGGATGGCGCTGAGCGGGTAGCGGCGGTGGTCGTGTCCGTCCTGCTCCTGTCGGAAGGCCTCGCGCACCACGTCGAGCCAGCTGTCGTGGTCGGCGTCGAGGCGCAGCGGCACGGTGTTGAGGAAGAGGCCGGCGATCCGCTCCGCGTGCGCCAGTTCGGGCCGCCCGTGGGTGACCAGTCCGGTCGTGATGTCGCGGGTGCCGGCGAGCATCGCCAGCGTCAGGCAGTGCGCGGCGAAGAGCACGGACTTGACCGGCACGGTGTGTTCGGCCGCGAAGTGCCGCACCCGCTCCGTGAGCGCGTCGGGCAGCTCGACCCGGCGCGCGGAGGGCTCGGCGCCCTCGCCGTCCGCCAGGTGCGGGCCGAACGCCTCGATCTGCAGGGGCTCGCTGCCGGCCAGCTTCTGCCGCCAGTAGCGCCGGGTCTCCTCGGAGCGCAGAGCCTCCTGCTCGTCGCGTACGTGGGCGGCGGGTGAGGGCAGCCGGGGGGTGTCGACGGGGCCGGTGTCCAGGCCGAGGCCGTGCGCATAGTCCTGGAGGAGTTCGCCGACGAGGGTGGCCACGCTGCCGCCGTCGAGGAGCGCGTGGTGGAAGCTGAGGACCAGGTCGACGGATTCGGGCCGGACATGGGCCCGGAAGAGGTACAGCGGCGCGTGGTCGAAGACATAGGGGTGCCGGCGGCGCTCCTCGATGTGCCGGCGGATCTCGGCGTCGGCGGCGCCGGGTTCGAAGGAGCGCAGGTCGGCGACGTCCAGGCCGCCGGGCGCCTCGGGGTGGACGACCTGGAGCGGCTCGGAGAAGCCCGCCAGGGCGAAGGCGGAGCGCAGCGCCGGATGACGCGCCACCAGCCGCTGGAACGCCGCGCGGAACGCGCCCTCGTCCCAAGGGAGTTCGAGGGTGTACTGGAAGACGTCCTTGTAGGTGGCGGAGGTCTCGTGGCGGCGGCTGTGGTAGAGCAGGCCGAGCTGGAGCCGGGTCAGCGGGAAGGCGTCCTCGGCGCCTTCGAGGCCGGCCCGGTCCACGTGCGAGACGAGGGCGAAGGGCGCGGGGGCGGCGTCGCCCGCGTGCCCGGTGGCCTCGCCCGTCCTGGCGGCCAGTTGCGCGACCGTCGGGTTGCGGACGAGGTCGGTGAGCGAGAAGCGCAGGCCCTCGGCCTCGGCCGCGGCACGCACCTTGAGCATCAGGATCGAGTCGCCGCCGAGCGCGAAGTAGTCGTCGTGCACCCCGACGGTCTCCCGGCCCAGTACACCGGCCCAGATCCGGGCCAGCGCGGCCTCGACGGGGGTACGGGCCGTCTCGCGCGCCGCGGGGTCCTCGGTGTGCGGGCCGTCCTGAGGCGCGGGCAGTGCCCGGCGGTCGGCCTTGCCGTTGGGCGTGAGCGGAACGGCGTCGATCGGCAGGAAGTACGCCGGGACCATGAAGCCGGGCAGGGTGCGGGCGAGGTGCTCGCGCAGCCGGACCGGGTCGTGCGCGGTGTCGGCGACGTAGTAGCCGACCAGGTGTGTGCCGCGGGCGGCGGTGGTGCGGTCCACGACGAGGGCGTCGCGGATGCCGGGGACCGAGCCGAGTGCGGCCGCCACCTCGCCCAGCTCCACGCGGTTGCCGCGGATCTTGACCTGGCCGTCCATCCGTCCGAGGTACTCCAGGCTGCCGTCCGACAGCCAGCGCGCGAGGTCGCCGGTGCGGTACATGCGGCCCTCCGGCACGAACGGGTCGCGCAGGAACTTCTCGGCGGTCAGTTCGGGCCGGTCCAGATAGCCCCGGGCCACGCCGACGCCGCCGATGCACAGCTCACCGGCGACCCCCACCGGCTGCGGCCGGCCGTCGGCGTCCAGTACGTACAGCCGGGTGTTGTCGATCGGCCGGCCGATGGGGACCCGGGTGACGGGCCGGGCGGGATCAGGTGGGCAGTCGTGGTACGAGACGTCCACGGTCGCCTCGGTCGGGCCGTAGAGGTTCGCCAGCCGCGCGGGGTAGTCGGTGCCGAAGACGCGCTGGAACTGCTCGACGCGGGCGGGCGGCAGGGCCTCACCGCTGCAGAAGACCTGGCGCAGGGAGCGGGCGCCCGCGCGGGCCTCGGGCGATTCCTGCAACAGGTCGAGGAAGGGGCCGAGCATCGAGGGGACGAAGTGCGCGACGCTGACCCGCTGTTCACGGATGGTGCGCAGGATCTCGCGCGGGTCCTGCTGGCCGCCGGGCGGCAGCAGCGCCACGCTCGCGCCCTCGATCGCCCACCAGAACAGCTCCCACACGGAGACGTCGAAGGAGACCGGCGTCTTCTGCAGCAGGACGTCGTGCTCGCCGAGCGGGTAGCGGCGCTGCATCCACGCGAGCCGGTTGACGACGCTGTGGTGCTCCACCATCACGCCCTTGGGGCGGCCGGTCGAACCGGAGGTGTAGATGACGTAGGCCAGGTCGCGGGAGGTGGCGACGGGTTCCAGCGGGGCGCCGCTGCCCTGCAGCAGGTCGTCGATGCGCCGTACGGTCGTCCCCTCGGCGGCCTCGGTGACGGGGGTGTCGCCGTCGACGATCACGACCTTGGCGCGGCTGTCCGCCAGCAGGAACGCCACGCGTTCGGCGGGGTAGCCGCGGTCCACGGGCACATAGGCGCCACCGGACTTCAGGACGCCGAGGAGGGCGGCCAGGAGCTGCGGCCCCCGCTCCAGCATGAGGGCGACCCGGTCGTCCGGGCCGACGCCCTCGGCCCGCAGGGCGCGCGCGACCTGGTTGGCCCGCTCGTCGAGTTCGGCGTAGGTCAGGGTCTCCCCCGCGGCCCCGATGACGGCGGTCTGCCGGGGGCGCCGGGCGGCCTGCGCCTCGAACAGCGCGTGGAGGGTGGCGTGGTGGGCGTAGGGCACCCGCGGGCCGTGGCTGCGTACGGCGGTGAGGTCGTCGTACTCGGCGGGCTCCAGCATGCCGACGTCGGACAGCGGACGGTCCAGGTCGTCCAGGCCCTGTGCGACGAGCGTCTTGAGGTGACCGGCGACCGAGGTGATCGGGAGGTCCTGGTCGAAGACGTCGCAGGCGTACTCCAGGTCGATGTGGAGGTCGGCGGTGTCGTCGAAGGCGGAGACGACGACGCTGAGCGCGTCCTGCTCGTGCGCGGGGGCCATCATGGCCGTCTCGCGGGCGACGCCGGGTATCTGGTCCGGGCGGGGCCAGCGCATGTAGGAGATCTGCACGTCGAAGAGCCGGCGCGGGCCCTCGGCGGACGTGGGCAGCTCGCGCAGCACGTCGCCGAGCGAGAGCCGTTCGTGGCGCTGCAGGTCGCGGGTCGCGCGCTGGGTCTCGGCGACCACCTCCCGCACGGTCCGGCCGCCGTGTGCGGCGACCCGCAGCGGCAGGGTGTTGGCGAAGTGGCCGGGCACCGCGCGGTGCCGCTCGTCGGGCCGGTTGAGGAAGGGGATGCCGAGGACGGCCTCGGCGCTGCGGTGCACCCGCGTCAGATAGCTGCCGAACATGGCGGCCAGGTAGGTGAACGGTGAGAAGCCGGCGGCGCGGATCCGCTCGACGAGCGCGCCTTCGATCACGAAGGAGTGCCGGGAGTGCTCGCCGGTGCTTCCGGAGCGGGTGAACAGCGCCGGCTCCACGCCGGCCAGGGCTTCGCGGTGGAAGGCCCGGTCGCGGTCGGCTTCGGCGCCGGCCCGGTAGGCGGCCTCCTCCTCGACGAAGGCGAGGTAGGAGGACGGGGCGGGGCCGGTGTCCGCGCGGCCGCCGGTCACCCGGGCGTAGTCCTCCAGGATTTCCCGGCTCAGCAGGTTGACCGCCCAGCCGTCGGCGACGATGTGGTGCGCCTTGATGTGCAGATGGGTGACGGTCGGGCTCTCCAGGAGCAGGGTCGCCTCGACCATCGGCCGGTCGATGAGCGGCAGGGCGCGGGACAGCGATCGCCGTATCCACGCGTCGCACGCCGCGGCCGGTTCGCGCTCTTGCGTCAGGTCGAGCCGCTCGACCCGGACACCTTCGGGCGCAGCCCACTGATGGGGCGTGCCGGCGCTTTCGCCGAAGCGCAGCCGGAAACTCTCGTGGCGGGATAATGCGCGCTCAACACAGCCCACGAGAACTTCGTGGTCCACGTCACCTTGTAGTCGCTCATGGAGTACACAATTGAACTGGGGTGATTCCGGTTCCTGGCGGCCAGCGACCCAGATGTCCCGCTGATATGCCGTCAGCGATATCGGTGATTGTTCTTTCACGCGTCCTTGCCCTCTCCCACGGGCCGCACTGGCAGCCGGGTACCCAACATGATCATCATGCATCCCCGCATGCCCGATCTCGCCGGGCGCATCAGGGGGCACGGAAAAGGAAAGACACAAACCCGCCAATTGCCGCGGGCTTCACACGCCGCACTTACCAGATCCGGAATTGCTTCGTGCGACTCGTCGATCGCGGCCCGGAAATGCTTCTTCGCGCCGCGATCGCACCGCGCGCAAAGATGTCCGAAAACAGCACTGGCCAAGAACCCGCAGACCTGCAGGTTGCTTGCGACCCGCCTGCGATTTGCCTGCGAGTTGCCACGGGTGCGCTTTATCGATATCCAGTGCGGCTCATCAATATCCGGCACCGCGGCGCACGTGAGCACGATAAGTGACATCATGATTACGGAGCGGGGTGGATTCGGGAATTTCCGGGAAGGCGGCTGGATGCGGCAGGCGGGTGTACTGGACGTCGGGTGCCACAGTGCGCTGCTCACCGTGGTGCGGTGGCGAGCGGGGGCGGTGCTGGAACCGGTCTTCTCCCACAAGGTGCGGCTCAGACTCCACGAGACCCTCGACCGGAAGGGGCGGCTGGGCAAGGCCGGGGTCAAAAGCGTGCAGCGCGCGGTGGCCGAGGCGATCACCGCGCACCCGCACCCGCATCTGCGCCTGCCGGAGGTGTTCGCGTTCGCCACCTCCGTCATCCGGGACGCCCCGAACCGCGAGGAGGTCATCGCGCGGGTGGCCCGCACGACCGGCACCTGGCTGCGGGTGCTGCCCGGCGAGGAGGAGGCCCGGCTGGCCTACGTGGCGGCCCGCCAGTGGACGGACTGCGCGGTGGGCCCCTTGCTGGTCCTGGACATCGGCGGCGGCACCGTGGAGATCGCCTCTGGCACGGACGCCCAGCCCCGTGTGGTCCGCTCGCTGCCGCTGGGCGCCCGCCGCATCACCCGGGACTGGCTGCCCGGCGGGATCGCCTCCTCCGGGCGGCGGCTGGCCGAGGTCCGCCGGCATCTGCGGCACTGCCTGAGTCGGGAGCCCGGGGTGCCGCGGGCGGCGCAAGGGGAGCGCGTGCTCGCCTGCTCGAAGACCTTCGAGCAGCTCGCGCGGTTCGCCGGCGCCGCACACGGTGAGCCGCGGCGAACGGGGCGGCAGCTGACCCTGCCCCAGCTGCGCGGGGCGACCCGCCTGCTGGCCGATGTCGCCCCGGACCGGCGCGGCGCCCTGCCCGGCATCTCCCGGCACCGGGCCGAGCAGTCCCTGGCGGGTGCGCTGATCGCCGAGAGCCTCATGGAGGCCTGCGGGGTGTCGAGCGTCGAGATCTGCCCCTGGTCCACGCGGGAGGGGCTGCTGCTCGAACGCCTCGGCGTGCTCGACGACGCGTCCCGGCACGACCGGCCCCCCGGATGATCCGCGGCTCGGCGGCCGGTGGCGCGGGGCCGGGCCGGGTGCGGGTCAGGGCCAGGGCCGGACCCGGGCGATGAGGACCGCGACGTCGTCGTGGTCGTCCGGATCGCGGAGCGTGTCCAGGAGCCGGTTGCAGGTGTCCTCCAAGGTGGGGTCGGGGGTGGCGAGCAGGCGGCACAGCAGGTCCAGGCGCTCGTCGATGGCGTGCCGGCGGCTCTCGACCAACCCGTCGGTATAGAGCACCAGTTGGTCGCCGGGGTGCAGGTCGAAGGTGGTGGACTCGAAGGGGACGCCACCGACCCCGAGCGGCACACCGGTGGGCAGGTCGAGCAGTTCGGGCGGCCGTCGGGCACGCATCAGGACGGGGGGCAGGTGTCCGGCGACGGCGATGCGGCAGGCCGCGCGGTGCGGATCGTAGACGGCGTAGGCGCAGGTGGCGTACTGGTCCAGACCGGCGGTGATCTTGTCGATGTGCCGCAGCACGTCGGTCGGCGGGATGTCGAGGTCGGCCAGGGTGGAGGAGGCGGTGCGCAGGCGGCCCATGGTGGTGGCGGCGTTGATGCCGCTGCCCATCACGTCGCCCACGACGAGCGCGGTCTTGTCGGCCACGAGGGGGATGACGTCGAACCAGTCGCCACCGACTTCGCTGGTGGTGCCGGCGGGCTGGTAGCGGGTGGCGATCTCCAGACCCGACGGCTGCGGCGGACGGGCCGGCAGCAGGCTGCGCTGGAGGGTGAGGGCGGCGTCGCGCTGGCCTTGGTACAGGCGGGCGTTGTCGATGCACACCGCGGCCCGGTCGGCCAGTTCACCGGCGAGCGTGAGGTCGTCCTCGTCGAAGGGCAGCGGGTTGCGGGCGCGGGTGAGCCCCAGCGCGCCCAGCACCTCGCCGCGGGCGATCAGCGGCGTCGTGAGGTAGGTGTGGATGCCGGCCCGGGCCAGCAGGGCGGCCGCCTCGGGGTCCCGGGCGATATGTGACAGCTCCCGGTCGTCGACGTGGGGGATCAGGATGGGGCGGCCGGTCCGTACGCAGCGGGTGACCAGCCGGTCGGGTCCGTAGCTGGCGAAGTGGCCCGGAGGGTCGGCGGCACGGACCGCCTCGGTGGGGTAGGCGGCCTTGACCGCGAGGGCCCAGAAGTGTTCCTGGCGGGTGCCGGGGTCCGGGGGCGGGCGGTCCTCCAGGACGGAGTCCAGGATGTCCACGGCCGCCACGTCGGCGAGCTCGGGCACGGCGACGTCGGCCAGCTCACGGGCGGTCCGCTCCACCTCCAGCGTGGTGCCGATACGGGCGGAGCCGTCGGCGAGCAGGGCGAGGCGGCGCCGGGCGCGGGCCACCTCGGTGGTCGCGCGGTGGCGGTCGGTGACGTCCACCACCAGGCCGGCCACCCCCAGCACCCGTCCGCCGGGGTCCTCCAGCCGGTAGTAGGAGACCGACCAGGCGTGGTCGTGTTCGGGGTCGGCGGGGGTGCGCCCCAGGGTGTACTGGTCGACCAGGGGGTCGCCGGTCTCCAGGACCTGCCGCAGCGCGCCCTCGATCTCCTCGGCGTCCAGGAACGGCAGCACCTCGTGGACCGACCGGCCGAGGTGGTCCTGGGCGGACACGCCGTTGATCCGCTCCAGCGCCGGGTTGACGGCCAGATACCGCAGGTCGGTGTCGAGGACGGCCAGCCCGATCGGGGACTGTGCGACCAGCCGCGTGGACAGCGCCACATCCCGCTCCACCTGGCGCAGGACCGCCTCGTCGGTGGCGATGCCGAGGGCGTAGAAGTCCCCCCGGTCGTCCAGCAGCCGCATGTTGCGGAACTCCACCAGGCGGGTACTGCCGTCCTTGCGCCGTACGGGGAAGGCCCCGGCCCAGCCCCGGCCCGTCCCCATCACCTCGGTGAACAGTCTGATCACCAGGTCCAGATGCCGCTCGTGGACCAGCAGCCGGGCCGCGTAGCGGCCCAGTGCCTCCTCGGCGGTGTAGCCGAACAGCTCCTCGGCCTGCGGGCTCCACAGCACGATCCGGCCCTCGGCGTCCAGCAGCACCGCCGCGACGCCGAGCAGATCCAGCAGCCCGCTCGGCTGCGCCGCCACAGGAGTCGGCTGGTCGCCCTTGGGGCCGAACGGGTCGGCGGTGGTCATCGCCGGACCTCCCTTTCGCCAGGGGGGTCCGGGAGGAGGTGACGGCTTGCGGGCATCATGCGTCGCTTCCCGGCGCGGGCAGGGCGCGGGCCGGACACCCGCGGCTCCCCTTGCTTCGATTCTGCCTCTCCCCCACCGCGCCGGCTTTCGGTGGTGACGGTGGTCCGCCGCCGCGACCACGGGCGTCAGGTCGCGGCCCCGAACCGGATGAAACAGGATGAAAGATCCAGCCAGAGGAGGTCTGCCAGTGTCCGCTCCCCACAGCCCGTCCCGGGCGCCCGCGGCCGCCGTACTCCCGGAACGCGGCCCCGACCCGGTGAAGATCACCCTGAACGTCAACGGCGAGGACCGGACCTGCGAAGTCGAACCCAGGGTCAGCCTGCTGGACGCACTGCGTGAGCGGCTGGCCCTGACGGGTGCGAAGAAGGGCTGTGACCAGGGCACCTGTGGCGCCTGCACGGTATGGGTCGACGGGCGCCGGGTCCTGGCCTGCCTCACGCTGGCGATCGCCTGCGAGGACCGCGCGGTGTCGACCGTCGAAGGCCTGGCCGAGGGCGACGAGCTGCACGCCATGCAGCGCGCCTTCGTCGAGCACGACGCCTTCCAGTGCGGTTACTGCACCCCCGGTCAGATCATGTCGGCGGTCGCACTGCTCAAGGAGGGCCACGCCTCGGACGACGCCGAGATCCGCGAGTGGATGAGCGGCAACATCTGCCGCTGCGCCGCCTATCCGCACATCCGGGCCGCCATCTGCGCGGTCCGCGACCAGACCTGAGGAGACCTCCGTGCGGCCCATCAGCTACTCCCGCGCCACCGCCGTCGCCGACGCGGTGGCCGCCGTCGCCGCGGACCCCACCAGCGACTTCCTGGCCGGCGGCACCACCGAGGTCGACCTGCTGCGGCAGAACGTGCTGCTGCCGCGCCGGCTCGTGGACATCAACGATCTGCCGCTCACCCAGATCGAGGACCGGCCGGACGGCGGCCTGTACATCGGCGCGCTGGCCCGTATGAGCGAGGTGGCCGCGGCGCCCGCCGTACGGGAGCGCTACCCGATGGTGGCGCAGGCGCTGGAACTCGGCGCCTCCGCGCAGCTGCGCCACATGGCCAGCATGGGCGGCAACATGATGCAGCGCGTGCGCTGCGGCTACTTCCGCGACGCGACGTCCCCCTGCAACAAGCGCGATCCGGGCAGTGGCTGCAGCGCCCTCGACGGCTTCAACCGCGGGCACGCCGTGCTCGGCGTCAGCGACCACTGCATCGCCACCCACCCGTCGGACGTCGCCGTGCCGCTGGTGGCTCTGGACGCGCGCATCCATACCGAGGGCCCGCGCGGCCGGCGGGTCTACCCGATCGACGACTTCTTCCTGCTGCCCGGCGACACCCCGCACCTGGAACACCCGCTGGAGCACGGCGAGCTGGTGGTGGGCATCGAGGTTCCCGGTCTGCCCGCGGCGCGCACCTCCCTGTACACGAAGGTCCGCGACCGCGAGTCGTACGAGTTCGCCCTGGCCTCCGTCGCCGCCACGGTGACCGTGGACGACGGCATGATCGGCGAGGTGCGGCTGGCCCTGGGCGGCGTGGCCACCAAGCCCTGGCGCGCCCGCCGCGCGGAGGAGATGCTGCGCGGCGCCCCCGCCCGCACCGAGACCTTCGCACGGGCCGCCCGCGAGGAGCTCGCCGCCGCCCGCACCGTGCCGCTCAACGCCTTCAAGGCCGAGCTGGCCCAGCGGACCGTCGTCCGCGTCCTGGAGACCCTCACCCGACCGGAGAGCCCGTCATGAGCACACCGACCCTCGCGATCGGACAGCCCACCGACCGCGTCGACGGCCGCCACAAGGTCACCGGCGGCGCGCGCTACTCCGGGGACGTGCTGCTGGCCGGCATGGCGTACGCCGTCCTGGTCGGCGCGCGCGTACCGAGCGGCCGGATCACCGCGATCGACACCACCGAGGCGCTGCAGGCCGAGGGGGTGCTCAGCGTCCTCACCCACGAGAACCTGCCCAAGGCCGCCGGACAGCCCCCGCTGATGCCCTCGCTCGCCGGGATGCCCGCTCCGGGGCAGACCTTCTTCCCGCTCCAGGACGAGGTGGTGCACTACACGGGGCAGCCCGTGGCCGTCGTCGTCGCCGACACCCTCGAACGCGCCCAGCACGCGGGCGCGTTGATCCGCGTCTCCTACGAGGAGACGCCGTCGGTCACCACCCTCGACCAGGGGCGCGACGAGGCGTACGAGCCCGAGGCGATCTTCGCCGGCTTCGTCCCGGGCCGCAGCGAGCGCGGCGACGTGGAGAGCGGGCTGGCGCGGGCCGAGGTGCGCATCGACGCCACGTACACCTACGCCGCGAACAACCACAACCCCATCGAGCCGTCGGCCACCACCGCGGCCTGGGACGGCGACCAGCTGACCCTCTACGACGCCACCCAGGGGGTGACGGCCACCCAGCTCACGGTCGCGGCGCTGCTGGGTCTGACCCCCTCGAAGGTGCGCGTCGTCTCGCACTACGTCGGCGGCAGCTTCGGCTGCAAGGCGATGATCTGGGCGCACCCGGCACTGGCCGCGTTCGCCGCCCGCCAGGTCGGACGCCCCGTCAGGCTCACCCTCAACCGGGAGCAGATGTTCACCTCGGTCGGCCACCGGGAGGAACAGGAGCAGCGCATCACGCTGGGCGCGGACAAGGAGGGCCGGCTCACCGCGCTGCGCCACCACAAGCTCTCGCCCACCTCGCACTTCGACGACTGGGCCGAGCCCTCCCTCGGCGTCGCGTCCCAGATCTACGCCTGCCCGAACTACGAGGGCGTCTACCGGCTGATCCGCGCCAACACCATGACGCCGACCTTCATGCGGGCCCCCGGTGAGGCCTCCGGCATGTTCGCGCTGGAGAGCACGATGGACGACCTCGCCCACCGGCTGGGCATCGATCCGGTGGAACTGCGCCTGCGCAACTACAGCGACACCGACCCCACCACCGGCAACCCCTGGTCCAGCTGCGGGCTCAAGGAGTGCTACGCACGCGGGGCCGAGCGCTTCGGCTGGCACCGGCGCAACCCCGAACCCCGGTCCCACCGCGACGGCAAGTGGCTCATCGGCTACGGCATGGCGACCGCCGGATACCCCGTCTACGGTCCGAACAACCCGCAGCGCGCCCGGGCCCGCCTGTACTCCGACGGCACCGCCGTGGTGCAGGCCGCGACGCCCGACTTCGGCACCGGTGTCGCCACCGTGATGACGCAGGTGGCCGCCGACGCCCTCGGCCTGCCCGTCGAGCGCTGCCGCTTCGAGGGCGGTGACACCACCCTGCCCACCATCGCCGCCGCCGTCGGCTCCTCGGGAGCGGGCATGATCAGCGCGGCCGTGCACACCGCGGCGACCCGACTGCGCGACCAGCTCGTCGCGCTGGCCGTCGCGGACACCCAGTCGCCCCTGCACGGTGCGGACCCCGGCGCCGTCGTCGTACGGGACGGTCGGATGATGCCGCATGCGGATGCCGGGACCGGCGAGAGCTACGCCGATCTGCTGCACCGCAACTTCCTCCCCGATGTCGAGGCGGGCGGCTCCTGGTCCCCGTCGGCCGAGAGCACCCGCTACGGGATGATGACGTTCGGCGCCCAGTTCGCCGAGGTCGCCGTGGACCCCGGCCTCGGGATCGCCCGGGTCCGCCGGATGGTCGGCGCCTTCGCGCCCGGCCGGGTCCTCAATCCCAAGACGGCCCGCAGCCAGCTCATGGGCGGGATGCTCTGGGGACTGGGCCAGGCGCTGCTGGAAGCCAACTACATGGATCCGCGCCGCGGCCGCTGGGTCGCCTCCAGCCTGGGCGACTACCTCGTTCCGGTCCACGCCGACGCGCCGTCGGTGGAGGTCGAACTCGTCGATGTGGCGGACGAGATCGTCAACCCGCTCGGCGTCAAGGGCGTCGGAGAGGTCGGCCAGGTGGGCGCCGCCGCGGCCATCGCCAACGCCGTCCACCACGCCACCGGACGCCGGATCCGCAAGCTGCCCCTCACCCTCGAAGACCTGCTGTGAGGTACGGCCAGGTGCGGGCGGCGGCGCGGCCCGTGGTGCGGCACCCGTAATCCGCGGGGCGGAGCCAGTCCTCGCCCGCCCGGCGGAGGGCGATGGTTCCTCGGCAGGAAGTGGGCGCGACCGGCGCCGGACAGCATGGGGTTCATGACCCTGGACATGTGCGGTGGCCTCTTCCGCCGCAAGCTGCTCAGGCCCGCCCGGCCGGTGCCCGCGGGCCTCTTCGTCCGGCTGGCCGCGTGCGTGGCGGTGGCGGAGATGCTGGTGTACACGGCGCAGAAGGTGTACATGGCGATGCGCGGTGAGACCGGCATGCCCGGCCACCCCGCCCCCGCGGCCGTACAGGCGCAGTTCGCACACGCCGGGCTCGCCCAGGCGGGCAACGCCGCGCTCGGTGTGCTCGCGGCGCTGGTGGCACTGGCGTCCGTCACGCGGTGGGGAGCCCGGATCCCGCGCTGGGCGCTGTGCTGCGCACTGGCGCTGGCGCTGGTGATGCTGTCGCTGGGGGCGGTGGCGACCATCGGGCGTACGGACTTCGCGTGGGACCGCCTCGGCCGGGGCGGGGTCCTGGGATGCGTGCGGGAGGGCGCCCAGTTCGGGGCGTGGCTCGTGGTGACGGTGTCGTACGGGCTGCGTACGCGCCCGCACCGGGACCGTCCGGCAACCGGGGCGGGGCGTTGACCGGCGGCCGCGGGCGGCGGACGGCGGCCGGCGTGGCCTTCGGCTGTGCGTTCGCCTACGGTGCGATGAAGCTGGACTGGGCACTGGGCGGCACGTTCCTGATGCGGCAGACGCCGCTGCCCCGTGCCGCCCGGGACGACCTGCTGAACCGCACGGCGGACGCGGTTCTCGGGCACTGGACGTCCGTGGCGCTGGCGGTGGTCGGCATGGCGGCGGCGCTCCATCTGTCGGGCCGCTTCCGGCCGCACGGGGGGATCCGTCGCGGGGTGCTGCTCGCCGGTTCCTGGGCGGGGTGCCTGTTCATGGTGTCGCGCGCGATCGGGCTGCTGGGCTACGGCTTCTGCCACGACCTGCGGCTGCTGACCGGCGCGGTGTCCGTCCCCCCGCCCGCCGCGGATCTCGCGCGCTACGAGGCCGGTTGGGATCTGCTGCTGTGGTCGCCGTACTGGCTGGTCTTCGGCATCTGCTGGGGTCTCGCGGCCCGGCACTACCAGCGCGCGGGCCCCGGCCGGCCGGGGCTTCGGGCCACGGCTGAGGGCCACGGCTGACGGCCTCGGCGCCGGTGCCCGGGTCGGCACCGGCGACCGTCCGTGACCCGGGCCCCGGCGACCGTGCATGACCCGAGCCCCGGCGATCGTCCGTGATCCCGGCCGCGTCAGGTCGGGTCAGGCCGCCGCATGCCTCCCGGCCGCACCGGCTCCCCGCCCGTCCGCGCGGGCGGCAACGCCCGGCTCGTCCGCGCCGCCGTCCGGGTCATGGTGAATCGGAGTCCCCGAGCCGGTCAGCGGCACGCCCGTGCCACCCCGCCGGGCCGCGACGATCTCCGCCGCGATGGACAGCGCGGTCTCCTCGGGAGTACGGGCTCCGAGGTCGAGGCCTATCGGGGACCGCAGCCGGGCCAACTCCCGCTCGGTGACGCCGGCTTCGCGCAGCCGGCGATTGCGGTCCTCATGGGTGCGGCGGGAGCCCATCGCGCCGACGAACGCGACCGGCAGCCGCAGCGCCGCCGTCAGCAGGGGAACGTCGAACTTGGCGTCGTGGGTGAGCACGCACAGGACCGTACGGGCGTCGGTCGCGGTGCGCTGGAGGTAGCGGTGCGGCCAGTCGACCACGAGGTCGTCGGCTTCGGGGAAGCGGGCGCGGGTGGCGAAGACCGGACGGGCGTCGCACACGGTCACGTGGTAGCCGAGGAACTTGCCCGTACGCACCAGCGCCGCGGCGACGTCGACGGCACCGAAGACGATCATGCGGGGCGGCGGCACGCTCGACTCGACGAACAGCGACAGGCCGGCCGCATCACCGGCCGGATCGCAGCGCGAGCCGCTCTCCGAGAGGGCGACCGTGCCGGTGCGGCCCGCGTCGAGCAGGGCCCGGGCCTCGCCGGCCGCCGCCCGGTCGAGATCCGGACCGCCTCCCAGGCCGCCGTCGAACGATCCGTCGGGGCGCACCAGCAGCGCCCGGCCCAGGAGCCGGTCCGGCCCCTGGGCCACACGGGCCAGCGCCGCGGTCTGCCCGCGGGCGGCGGCCGCCAGCGCCGCTTCGCCCACCTTCCTGACCGGCGTGCCGACGCCCATCGGCGTGACCAGGACCTCGACGACCCCGCCGCAGGTCAGCCCCACCGCGAAGGCGTCCTCGTCGCTGTAGCCGAACTGCTCGCGCACGGTCGCGCCGTCCTTCAGCGCCTGGACGCACAGGTCGTAGACCGCCGCCTCGACGCAGCCGCCGGAGACCGACCCGATGGCCGTGCCCTCGGCGTCGACGGCGAGGGCGGCGCCGGGGCCGCGCGGCGCGCTGCCGCCCACCGCCACGACGGAGGCGACGGCGAAGGACCGGCCCTCCTCCGCCCAGCGGTGCAACTCCGCGGCGATATCAAGCATGCCGGGTCCCGTGGGGCGCTCCCGCCTGCAGCACACGGTCGGGGCGGATCGGCAGGTGTCGGTGGCGTACACCGGTCGCGTGCCAGACCGCGTTGGCGATCGCCGCCGCGGCGCCCACGATGCCTATTTCGCCGATGCCCTTGATCCCGACCGGGTCCTCCGGGTCGGGGTCGTCGACCCAGTCCGCCTCGATGAGCGGGACATCGGCGTTCGCGGCGATGTGGTATCCGGCGAGGTCGGCGCCCACATGGCCGCCCGATGCCGGGTCCCTGACGGCCTCCTCGTGCAGCGCCATCGAGATGCCCCAGGTCATACCGCCGATGAACTGGCTGCGCGCGGTCAGCGGGTTGATGATCCGGCCGGCGGCGAAGATGCCGAGCATCCGCCGCACGCGGACCTCGCCGCTGGTGACGTCCACGGCGACCTCGGCGAACTGCGCTCCGAAGGAGTGCCGCTCCTTCTGCGTGAGCGTGCCGAGGGCCTCGGTGGTGTCGGACCGGGCCGTGATGCCCTCCTCCGGAATGTCGACGCCGAGGGCCAGTTGTTCCCGCAGTTCGCGTACCGCGGCCGTGACCGCCCAGCCCCAGGAGCGGGTGCCCATCGAGCCGCCCGCCAGCATCGCTGGGCCGAAGTCGCTGTCCGCAATGCGTACCTGGACACGCTCCGGTGCCACCTCGAGGGCGTCCGCGGCGATCAGGGTCAGCGCGGTCCGTGCTCCGGTCCCGACGTCCGCCGCGGTGATCCGTACGGTGAAGGTGCCGTCGGCCTCCGCCGTCACGGCCGCCGTGGAGGGGCCGACGAGCACGGGGAAGGTGGCCGCGGCGGTGCCGGTCCCGAGCAGCCAGCGCCCTTCACGGCGCAGTCCGGGACGCGGGTCCCGGTCCGCCCAGCCGAACCTGCGGGCACCTTCCTCGAAGCAGGACAGCAGATTGCGACTGCTGAACGGGAGGCCGGAGACGGGCCCCACGTCCGGTTCGTTGCGGGCCCGCAGCGCGATCGGGTCCATGCCGCACTTCTCGGCGAGTTCGTCGAGCGCGGACTCCAGCGCGAACGAGCCCGGAGCCTCACCGGGCGCGCGCATGAAGGTCGGCGTCGGCACGTCGAGACGTACGACGCGGTTGACGGTGTGGTGCGCGTCGGCGTCGTACAGCGGACGTCCGAACCCGGCGCACGGCTCGACGAATTCATGGACGGTCGAGGTCAGGCTCTGCCCCTGGTGGTCGAAGGCCCGCAGCCGTCCGTCGCTGTCGGCGCCGAGCCTGACGCGCTGCGCGGTGGGGCTGCGATAGCCGACCAGCGAAAACATCTGACGGCGCGTCATGACGACTCTGACGGGGCGGTCCAGGACCGTCGCCGCCATCGCGGCGAGGATCTGGTGCACGCGTATGCCCTTGGCCCCGAAGGCCCCGCCGACGTGTTCGGACCGCACCCGGACCGAGGCCGGGTCGAGGGAGAACAGCTTCGCCAGCTCGCCCGCGACCCAGGTGCTGCCCTGGTTGGAGTCGAAGACCTCGAGACGGCCGCTGTCCCAGCGCGCGGTCGCCGCGTGCGGTTCCATCGGGCTGTGGTGCTCTTCGGGCGTGGTGTACTCCGCGTCCACGACGTGGGTGGACGCGGCGAGTTCGGCTTCCAGGTCGCCCTTCTCCGTTTGCATGCCCGCGGCGTCCGGCGTGTAGGTGCCGGGACGTCCGGCGGAGAACGCCACGTCGTGCGCCTCCGCGTCGTAGTGGACGACCAGCGTCTCGGCCGCCTCCCGCGCCTGCTCGGACGTCTCGGCGACGACCAGCGCCACCGGCCAGCCCATGAACGGCACCCGGTCGTGCTGGAAGACCTCGACGATCGGGTCGGGCCGCCCCAGCATGCCCAGGTAGTCGCCGTCGACGCGCGGCGCGTTCCCGTGGTGCAGGACGGCCAGGACGCCGGGCATCGCGAGTACGGGGGCCGACTCGACCGAGCGGATGCGGCCGCGGGCGACGGTGGACAACACGAGCCAGCCGTGGGCGAGTTCGGCGAAGGGGATCTCTCCCGCGTAGCGGGCCGCGCCGGTGACCTTGGCCAGGCCCTCCACGCGGGTGTGCGCGGTGCCGACGGCTCCCTGTGCGGCCGTGGCCTGTGTCGTCGTGGTCATCGGGCGGCCTCCTCGGACGGCTCGGTCAGTTCGGTCAGCACGGCCACGACGAGGTTGCGCATCAGCGTCACCTTGTATCCGTTCTGGGGAAGTGCTTCGGCGGCGGCCAGCTCGGCATCCGCGGCGGCGGCGAAGGCGCCTGCGTCCGCCGGCCCTCCGGTCAGCACCCGCTCGGCCTCTCGGGCCCGCCACGGCCGGGACGCGACCGCCCCGAAGGCGAGACGGACATCGCGTACGACGCCGTCCCGGACGTCGAGGGCGGCGGCGATCGAACCGATCGCGAACGCGTAGGACGCCCGCTCGCGCACCTTGCGGTAGCGGGAGTGCGCGGCGACCGGAGCAGGGGGCAGGGTGATGCCGGTGATCAGCGCCCCGGCCGGCAGCGCCGTCTCCAGATGCGGACTGTCCCCCACGGGAAGATAGAACTCCGCGAGCGGCAACTCGCCCGGCCCGTCGACCGTTTCGTAGGTGACGACGGCATCGAAGGCGGCGAGCGCCACGCCCATGTCCGAGGGGTGAACGGCCACACACTGCGCGGAGGCGCCGAGGATCGCGTGGTTGCGGTGCTCGCCCTCGATGGCGGGGCAACCGCTTCCGGGGACCCGCTTGTTGCACGGTTTGGCCAGGTCGGCGTAGTAGCCGCAGCGGGTGCGCTGGAGGAGGTTCCCGCCGACCGTGGCCATGTTGCGCAGCTGCCCCGAGGCGCCGGCAAGCACTGCCTGCGCCAACGCCGGGTAGCGGCGCCGCACTTCGGGATGGGCGGCGAGATCGCTGTTGGTGACGGTCGCGCCGATGCGCAGACCGCCGTCGGCCGTGGTCTCGATCCGGTCGAGGGGCAGTTCACGCACGTCGATGAGGAGCGCGGGCCGCTCCACACCGGCCTTCATCAGGTCGACGAGATTGGTGCCCCCGCCGAGGTAGCGCGCGCCGGGGTCGGCGCCGAGGAGGGTGACCGCACCGGCCACGTCGAACACACGCTGATAGCCGAACTCCCTCATACCCCCGCCTCCGTGTCCACGTCCGCCTTCGCCGCCCGCGCGACCGCCTGCACGATCGACACATACGCGCCGCAGCGGCACAGATTGCCGCTCATCCGCTCCCGGATCTCGTCTGCGGTCAGTGGTGGTGTCTCCGCTTCGGGCCGTATGTCCTCGGTGACGGCACTGGGCCAGCCGGCCGCGTGCTCCTCGATCACCGCCAGGGCCGAACAGATCTGCCCCGGCGTGCAGTAGCCGCACTGATAGCCGTCGAGGTCGAGGAACGCCTGCTGCACCGGATGGAGTCGCTCACCGTCCGCCACACCCTCGATGGTGGTGATCGCGCGCCCCTCGGCGGCGACCGCGAGCTGCAGGCAGGAGACGGCCCGGCGCCCGTCGATCAGCACCGTACAAGCACCGCACTGGCCTTGGTCGCAGCCCTTCTTGGTACCGGTCAGATCGAGACGCTCGCGCAGCGCGTCAAGCAGGGTGGTGCGGTGGTCGACGGGCAGCGTGTGCTTTTCGCCGTTGATGTTCAGGGTGATGGCGCTGGACGTCGACAGGGCCATGATCAGCCTTCTTTCGCGTATATGAGGCGCGGCGGGCACAGGGGCGCGGGCGCTGGGGCCGGTCCGGCCGGCCGGGAAGTCGAGCTGCACATCGAGCTGCCCCCGTGAACGGTTCAAAAGGTCGTGGCACGGCTCCGCGCGTGGGGTTCTGTGCGGAGCGACATAAGCTATGGTGAACCTAGCGGACAGTTGTCCGGTTACCGTCGAAACTACCGGACACCTGTCCGGTTAGCAAGAGTCGACCGTCGGTGATTCCCGAAAGGGGGACGAGTGCAGCCCGCAGAGGACGCACCGGGGAAGAACACCCCGGCGAAAGAGGCACCGCTGCGCTCGGACGCACAACGCAATCGCGAGCGCATCCTGGAAGTCGCACTGGAGGAGTTGACCCACTCCGCCGACGCCCCCCTGAGCGCGATCGCGAAGAAGGCGGGCGTCGGACAGGGCACGTTCTACCGCAACTTCCCCAACCGCGAGTCGCTCGTCCTGGAGGTCTACCGCTACGAGGTCCAGCAGGTCTCCGACACCGCCTGCCAGCTCCTCGAGAACCGCGCCCCCGACCAGGCGCTGCGCGAGTGGATGGACCGCCTCGCCCAGTACGCCATGACCAAGGCCGGCCTGCGCGACGCCATGCGCAAGGCCACCACCGCACACGGCACCCTGGCCGGCCTCGGCCACGGCTCGGTGACCACGGCCGTCGCCGCCCTGCTGGAGGCGAACGAGGAAGCCGGCACCATCCGCCCGGGAGTGACCCCCGACGACTTCCTCCTGGCCATCGCCGGCCTGTGGCAGATCGACCCGCACGGCGACTGGCACTCCCGCGCGGACCGCCTGCTGGACCTCGTCATGGACGGCCTGCGCGCGGGCGCTCCCGGACGGTGAACCGGGCCACCCACAACATGGCCCAGGTGATCGCGGATAGGTCTTCGCGCGGTGGTGTCTCCTGTCACCAGGACAGGAGACACCACCGCGTGCATTCTCAGGGCAGGAATGCGTAAACGGGGCCGTCGGGCGCGAAGTTGCGAGAACACAACTGTCCGTCACCTTCCGACAGAGCCATCCGCCTGTGCACGGAGGATGTCGGCGTGCCCGGCGTGGCGCGCGGTCTCCTCGATCATGTGGATCAGCACCCACCGCATCGATCTCCTCGCATCGGCCTTGCCCGCCGCCCGAGCGGACGGACGGCTCAGGTCGTGGCAGCGCTCGACGATCTCGTTGGACACCGGGGCCCGCGCGGCAAGGACGAGCAGCACCCCGACCAGCAGCAAGGCCCATGCCGGCGAGGCGGGAAGCAGGGCGACCAGGGTGACGTCCACGAACCGACCACGCGGTCGTTGCTCGCCCCTCCGGGCTAAGGAGTGTCCAGCGGGTCACTGTCGACGGAGGCCGTGGCGTCGGCGGTCTCCGCACGGCCCATGGCCGCCCGCAGTGTCACGGCGCCGGCGACGCCCGCCACCAGACCGCACGTCAGGGCGGCCGGGATGCCGCCGCCGATACCGGCGGACAGGTACAGCAGGCCCCAGCGCAGCCCCTCCGCCCCCTCCAGCACCATCCGCAGCAACTGGCTCGCCAGCAAGCCGAGGACGGTCGCACACACCGCGCCGGCCGCCATCGCCGGGACCGTGACCCGGGTGAGCAGGCCGGGCAACCGCCGCAGCACCCACCACACCACGACGAGCAGCAGCACGTCGGCGGCGCGATACAGCAGCCAGCTGCCGAGCGGCGCGCCCGCGGGGCCGTCCCAGGCGCCGAGCAGCAGCCACTGGCGCAGGAGGTCGCCCGGTTCGGCCAGCATCCCGATGGCCGGGGAGACCCCCTGGAGGGCGGCCGCGACCGGCTGGTACGAGAGGACCACCAGGGACAGGGCGATCACCACGGTCCCCACGGTGGCGGCGAGACGGGCGGCGCGCACCGGGACGACCGCCGCCTCCCGTGGCAGCGGATCGGCCCCCTTGGCGGTGATCCGCGCGATGAGCACCGTCACCGCCGCCGCGACCAGGGCGGTGACCACCAGGATCTGCCGCCCCGAGGAGATCGCGCTCGCCAGCTGGGGCAGAAGCCGGTAACTGCCGTGTCCTGACGAGGCGATCAACCACGGCGCGGAAACGGTGACCGCCAGCGTCCCGGCCACCACGCCCCAGGCCCACACCATGAGCAGCGAGACCGGCATCCGGCCGCGCACCGGCGGCAGCCGGCGGACCAGGAGGAGCGCCCCGGGCACGAAGAAGGCGAAGTCCGCGCCGAACCGGATCTGCAACGCGGTGGTGTACAGCGCGAGATACCGGCCGCCCTCGCCCCCGGCCGCGCCCACGATCCCGCCGGACCCCTCGGTGCCGAGCCGGGCCGCGGACGGCGGGTCGTACGACCAGGGGGTGAGCCAGCGCTCGAGTTCGGCGGTGGCCTGGATGCCGAGCGCATCGCCGGCGCCCCGCAGGTGCAGTGCCTGCGCACTCGCCCCCGCCCACCACAGAAGCGCCGTCAGGAGTACCCCTCCGGCCAGTGCCGGTATCACCGCGCGCCGATATGTCATCCGCTGCCCCCTTGTGCTCACGCACCCCGTGAATCCCCCGCTCATGCGGAGATTACGGGGTGTTGATCACATGTGGGTCACGGGTGTACACCGGCTCGCCCCGACCTTCTGACCCCCTAGGCAGCGCTGAGTACTTCAGTCGGCGGCCGGCTCGGGGCGATGGGCGTCGGCCACCGCGCGGAGCTCGGCGGCGACGACGGCCCAGGCGCATTCGGGGAGTTCATGGCCGACGCGGGGCAGGAGGACCAGGCGCGAGCCGGGGATCCGGGAGGCGATCGCCCGTGCCGCACTGGGTTTGATGAGGGGGTCGTCCGCCCCGTGGAGGACGAGCGTGGGCTGGGTGACGGCGCTGATCGGCGGGCCGTGCCATTGGGCGCCGATCTGACGGCTCTGCGCCTGCTGGTCGTACACGCCGCGGTCGGCGTTGCCCTCGGCGGCTTCCCGGGCGGCCGGCTCGTCGAAGGGCCGGTGGGGCGAGGTGAGGAGGCGGGAGACGGCGACACCGGCCTCGACGGCCCCGTCGGGCGTATCGGGAAACCGCAGGCGGGCGAAGTTCGCCAGGGTCCGCAGCCTGATGTACCGCAGGGTCCGCAGCCCCGAGGTGTCTCCGGGCACGGCCGCCATGGAGGTGAGGGTCCGGACGCGACCCGGGTGCCGTAGGGCCACGCGCTGCGCGATGGCTCCACCGAGGGAGACGCCCATCAGGTGTGCGGATGGCCACCCCAGGGCGTCCAGGACGGCAGTGGTGTCGTCCGCCATGTCCTCGGCCGTGTACGCCTCTCCGCGCTTGGCGAAGAGCGCGGCGATGGGGTTGCCGGTGGGGGCGGGCGGCAGGTGGGTCGACTCCCCGCCGTCGCGCTGGTCGTACCGGGCCACGGCGAAGCCGTGCGCGGCCAGCATCCGGCACAGCCCGTCCGGGATCCATCGCCGGTTGGCGCCCAGCCCCGCGGCGAGCAGTAGTGGCTCGCCGTCGGCGCCTTCGGTCAGCGAGTCGAAGGCCAGCCGCACCGCGCCGTTCTCCGCCCAGCGGACCGGGCTCCACAGGTGTTTCCGGGTGGGGGACACAAGGAACCTCCATAACTGCGATCGTCGTTCGCAGTTCTAGAGTACGGGATGTGGCATCGAAACGGAGGAGGCGGGTGGACGCATGCCCCAGGAACATGTGACGGTCTGGGCGCGGCCCGAACGCGGGACCCGCGGCCCCGCAGCCGTGCACAGCCGCGCGGAGCTGGCCGCCGTCGCCGTCGAACTGGCCGACCGGGGCGGCCTGTCGGCGGTGTCGATGCGTCAGGTGGCCAAGGAACTGGGCACCGGACAGGCGTCCCTCTACCGCTACATCTCGGGCCGTGAGGACCTGCTCGACCTGATGACGGACGCGGTGGCGGAGGAGATCGACCTCGACGTCCCGCTCCGCGGTGATCCCGTGGCGGACCTGGTCGCCCTGGCGGCCCGGACCAAGGCCGTCCATCTTCGGCACCCCTGGCTGTCGGACGTTCCGCCGGAACCGCTGCGGCTGGGGCCCAGGGGCCTGGACTACCTGGAACACGCCCTGCGGGCCATGGCGTCCGTCCGGCTGTCCGGCCCGGCCAAGCTGGAAGTCGTCGCCCTGATGAACGCCCTGGTCGCCCAGTTCGCCCGGGCCGAACTCCAGGGCAGCCGCGGGAACACCGATCGCCAGACGGCGCAGGCCGCCTACCTGAGCGAGGCGGCCGCCCAAGGGGACCGACCGCATGTCGCGGCCGCCATGGCCGATCACACCGCAGCGGACCCGAAGGAGGATCCACAGGCACAGTTCGAGCGGACGATGCACCGGGTGCTCACCGGGCTCGTACCGCCCGAACCCTCCTGATGGAGTGCTTCGGTCGCCGCAGGCCGCGGCCGAAGCGCTCCGCCACCACCGCCGGCAAGGCATGCGTACCGCCGCACGGGTGCGCACTCCTCCGGTCGGCCGGTCGTCGCGGTACGGTCACGCCATGCCTGACGCCCGGTTGACCACGCCCTCGTTCCTCGTACTCGGCATCATCGACAAACTGGGCGAGGCCAGTCCGTACGACGTCAAGGGCGAGGCCGCCCGCACGGTGGCGCCGTTCTGGTCGATGCCGCACGCGCAGGTCTACGCGCAGTGCGACCGCCTCGTGGCGGCGGGCCTGCTGTCGGAGGTCCGGCAGTCGGGTGGGCGCAACCGGCGGCTGTTGAAGCTGACCGCGGCGGGAAGGACGGCTCTGGAGGAGTGGCTCGCCGACCCGGCCTTCGTACCGGTCGAGGCGCGCGAACGCGGCATCCTGAAACTGTGGTTCGGGGCCCGGCCGGAGGTGCTCGCCCCGGTGCAGCTGACCGAGCATCACCACACGCTCGCGAACTACGAGGAACTCGCCGAGACCGTGGGCGACGCGCTGACACGGGGACAGCGCGAGGCGCTGGAGTTCGGGATCCGCTATGAGCGGATGATGGTCGGTTTCTGGCAGTGGGTGGAGCGACGCGGCTCATGACGCCGCCGCGGAGATCGGCCCCAGCGTGACGGGCCCGCCGCCGTGGTGTCGGCGGCGGGCCCGGGCACGTGCGCGGGGCGTCCGCGAAGGGGAACCCCGCCCGTCCTCAGGTGACGGAGGCCATCCGGACCGGTTCGACGCCCTCGGCGCTGTGGCGCTCGGCCCAGTTCTCCAAGGACATCCGGCACGCATGGTCGAGGTGGCGCAACCCGGCCAGGTGCAGCTCGATCGGCCGGTCCTGCGGCAGGGCCTCCAGGGTGTCGAGGATCTTCGGCAGCCGCAGGAACGTGGCGTTGCCGGTCAGGTGCGCCTGGATCGGACCGGCGCCCTTGTCGATCACGTCGACGCGCACATGCGAGGTCTCCCACGCCGTCTTGGCCACGGCCAGGGCCAGCCCGATGAGCACACCCTCGAACATGCTCACCGCGACGATCGCCACCGCGGTGACGGCCAGGATCAGCGCCTCGCCCCGGTGTTCACGCCACAGCGTCCCCAACTGCCGTACGGGCACGAGCTTGCAGCCGGAGTGCACCAGGACGCCCGCGAGCGCCGCGAGCGGGATGACGCCGAGCGCGGCGGGCAGCAGTGCGGCGAAGAGCAGCAGCCACAGGCCGTGCATCACCCGCGACGCCTTCGTCCGCGCGCCGGCCTGCACGTTGGCGGCACTGCGGACGATCACCGCGGTCATCGGCAGCGCGCCGAGCAGCCCGCAGACCGTGTTGCCCACGCCCTGCGCCATCAGCTCCTTGTCGTAGTCGGTGCGCGGCCCGTCGTGCAGCCGGTCCACCGCGGCCGCGCTGAACAGCGACTCCGCCGACGCGATCAGCGTGAACGCGAGCACGGTACCGACCACGCCCACGCCGGCGAGCCGGTCGAGGTCCCCCAGGCCCGGCGGCTGGACCGCCTCCAGCAGGCCCTGCACCTCGACCTTCGCCACGGGCAGGTCGAGGACGACCGAGGCGGCGGTCGCCAGCGCGACCGCGGCCAGCGGCGCGGGCACGACCTGCACGGCCTTCGGCAGCTTCTTCCACAGCACGAGGACCGCGATCGTGCCCGCACCCAGCCCGAAGGCCGTCAGCGCGGTGCCGGAACCCACGGTGGCGACGAGCATTCCGGGCAGCCCGGCGATCTTGTCGATACCGCTGGAGGGGGCCTTGGTGTCGGCCATGGCGTACAGCTGACCGGCGATCAGGACCAGCCCGATCCCGGCGAGCATGCCCTCGACGACGGCCACGGAGATGGCCCGGAACCAGCGCCCGAGCCGCAGCGCGCCCATGAGCAGCTGGAGCAGGCCCGCGGCGAGCACCAGCACGCCGAGCGCCGCGACTCCGTACTCCTGCACGGCTTCGTAGACCAGGACCGTCAGTCCGGCTGCCGGGCCGGAGACCTGCAGGCTGCTGCCCGGCAGCAGGCCGGTGAGCAGTCCGCCGACGATGCCGGTGACCAGGCCGAGTTCGGCCGGCACGCCGGAGGCGACGGCCACGCCCACGCACAGCGGCAGAGCGACGAGGAAGACGACGAGGGAGGCGGCGAAGTCGCGCCGCAGATCGAAGGAACCGGACTTCCCACGGAGGCCGAACGGGGCCGTCCGCTGCCGGTCGGGCGCGCTCACAGCGCGCGGAAGGCGTCGGCGTGCGGCTGGTGGGCCAGCACGGAACCGGTGTGGATCTCGTAGAACCAGCCCTGCAGGCCCAGCCGTCCGTCGGCCAGCCGCGCGGCCACGCACGGGTAGTCGCGCAGGCGGTCGAGCTGGTCCAGGACGTGGGACTGCACCGCCTCCGCGATGTCGGGGGTGGTCACGTCCGTACCGTCCGGCAGCGGTGTCGCGTGGCCGAGCCAGTCGCGGACCGCGGGCACCGCCGTCAGGTCCTCGCCGCGCAGCATCGCGCCCACCGCACCGCAGTGCGAGTGGCCGCACACGATGATGTCGGCGACGCCGAGAACCTCCACCGCGTACTCGATGGTGGCCGCCTCGCCGGCGGGGTGCGACCCGCCGTGCCGGGGCACGATGTTGCCCGCCGTGCGCAGCTCGAAGAGCTCTCCGGGGCGCGCTCCGGTGATCAGGGACGGAATGACCCGGGAGTCCGAGCAGGTGATGAACAGGGCGTGCGGCGACTGCCCTTCGGCGAGGCGGCTCCACTCCTCGGGCCGCTGTGCGGCCAGTTGGGGGAAGGAGCGGGCATGGTCGATGAGGTGCTTCATGTAAGAGGTGCCTCCTGAGCGCCCTTGGGCGCGTCGGTGTGACGGGAGACCGCGTCGGTGTGACGCGGATCGTGAAAGAGGTGAAGGTGTACGGAGCGAGCGCGCCCGGCGGGAGGTGCCGGCACGCGCCGGGAAACGGGGAGAACCCAGGAGTCGCCGCCCGGCGGGTGTCCGCCCGGACGTGAATCTGAACCCGCGTCCGAACCGCGTACGGAAAGCGTGTACGGGACCGGCGCGACGCGCTCGCGGACCGTGGCTCGCGCTACGTCCCGATCAGCAGCGGAAGACCTGGAGCGCGGCGGGAGATCTGTCACCCGATGCTTCGGCGTCGTCGTGGCGCACGGCACCGGAGACATCCGGAGCGGCGACGGCGGGGACGGCGACGGGTGACGGCACGTCGGAGCCCGCCGAAGGCGTGGGCACGCCCTCGGGGTCCTGACGGTTACGCGTGGTCCAGTGGTGCCCGGACGCCTCTTCCGGCACTGGAGGGTGATCGCAGGACACGGCGTGTCCACCGGTGCCGGCGGGTTCGGCCGCGTGGGCCTCCGTTCCGCGGGCCCCATGAGCGAACAGCTGGAGGACCAGCAGGGCAGCGGCCAGCATTCCCAGGAGAGCCTGGACCGTTCTGGCTCGTGTCACTACTCGGCTCCTCACAGAGAGTCGGGCTGTACAACGGGTCGGAAGGTGTGCGTGCTGACGGCCTTATTCGGCCAGTGTCCGTTCATAAGTTTAAGGGGACCGGTGTAGGCGTCGGGTTAACTCGCTGTGAACTCAAGCCCGTACGGGGCGTCGGCGCACCCGACCACTTCGCCTCTCCCCCCTACTCCCCGGCCCGCGAGATCAGGGCCACGAACGCATGGGCCGTCTTTCGCACATGCAACATCGCCAGTGGCACGGCTCCCCCTCCTTGCATCAATCCGGGCGCCCACCCTAACCGACTCAGTAATGGATGTCATTTCCATTAGGTGCGGGCCTCGATACGCCCCCGACGACCTGCCAGTTCGCCGCCGCCGTCGGGGGCTACGACTGCGCCTACCTCCACACCAGCGTCAACACCCCGGCACCCGGGCCTTCGAGCGCCGCACCACCCGACCACTCGACGTGTGATGCAGATCACACCCCACTGCCGGAACTCGACCCTCCCCGCGTCCGACTCCCTGTGCGGCACGGCAGCGGGCTGAGCCACCGCATCTTCGCGACCACCGCCGCACCGGGAGGCCCACGTGACCACCGAGCACCCTCTCGCGTCGAGCACCGCCGGCGAGACCCCGGCCCCGGACCCCGCCGACCCCGGTGAGCAACCGGCGACGGCGCGGCGGGCCGGGTGGGCCGCCCTTCGTCCACTGGTGCTGCGCCTGCACTTCTACGCCGGCGTCCTCATCGCGCCCTTCCTCCTCGTCTCCGCGGTCACCGGGCTGCTCTACGCCGGTTCGTTCCAGGCGGAGAAGCTGGTCTACGCACACGAGTTGACGGTCCCGGTCGGCACGCGCGAGCTACCGCTGTCGCGCCAGGTCGCCGAGGCCCGCGAGGCGCATCCGCAGGGCAGGATCGCCGCCGTACGCCCGGCACCGCAGCCGGGGGCCACCACCCGCGTCCTGCTATCCGACGTGCCGGGCGTACCCGACGACCACCAGCTGTCCGTCTTCGTCGACCCGTACACGGGCGAGGTCCGGGGAGCGTTGGAGACGTACGGCGCCACGGGCGCGCTGCCGCTGCGTACCTGGCTCGACGACCTCCACCGCGATCTGCACCTGGGGGAGAACGGCCGGCTCTACAGCGAACTGTCCGCCAGCTGGCTGTGGGTGGTCGCCGGGGGCGGGCTCGCGCTGTGGATCGGCCGCAAGCGGACGAACCGCCGACTGCGGGCCCTCGCCCTGCCGGACCGCGCCGCCACCGGGCGCCGCAGGTCGATGTCCTGGCACGGCGCGGTCGGGACATGGGTGGCGGCCGGCCTGTTCTTCCTCTCCGCGACCGGCCTGACCTGGTCCACGTACGCCGGGGCGAACATCGACGAGTTCCGCCGGTCCCTGGGACAGGCGACCCCGACCGTCTCGACGGAGGTGGCCGGGGAGCACGCCCACCACGGCGCCTCCGGCGGGATGGCGGGGATGCCCGGCATGCCGGGGACGGACGGGAAGCAGCGCGGCAAGCCGGACGGGGCCACGGCTGCCCACGTGGGCGTCGACGAGGTGCTGAAGGCGGCCCGCGCCAAGGGGCTGTCCGACCCGGTCGAGATCGTCCCGCCGGCGGACCAGGGCAGCGCCTACGTCGTCAAGCAGGTCCAGCGCAGCTGGCCCGAGAAGCAGGACGCGGTCGCCGTGGACCCGGCCACGGGGCAGGTCACCGACGTCTCGCGGTTCGCCGACTACCCCGTTCTGGCCAAGCTCACCCGCTACGGCATCGACCTGCACACCGGCACCCTGTTCGGGCTCCCCAACCAGGCCGCTCTCGCGGCGCTGGCGCTCGCCCTGATCTTCCTGATCCTCTGGGGCTACCGGATGTGGTGGCAGCGCCGCCCCACCCGCGACCGCGCCCTGGCCTTCGGACGCCCGGTCCCGCGCGGCGCGTGGCGTCAGATCCCGCTGCCCCTGCTGCTGCCGCTCGTGCTGGTCGCGGGGGCGGTGGGTTGGGCGGTGCCACTGCTCGGCGTCTCGCTCGTCGTGTTCCTGGCCGTGGACATCACCCTCGGCCAGGTCGCGCGCCGCCGCCGCGTACCGTCCTCCGCCAAGTAGCGTTCCAGCAGGGGCAGTTCCCCAAGGTTGCGGACGCCGGACGAGCCTTTCGCGCCACCGCGGGCGCCCCTCCCCCGTACGTTGCGGCATGATCGGCAAGGCACCGGGAGACGGTGCGCCGACAAGCCGAGGGGGAGGGTCTCATGGACGTCGATGCCGCCGTGTTCGATGTTTTCGGGACGATGACCGACTGGCGTTCCAGCGTGACCGACGCGCTGGCCGAGAGCGGCAGCCGGGCCGGTCTGCAGGCGGACTGGCCCGCCGTCACCGACGCCTGGCGGCGCCGCTACCGCCCGGTCCTGCACAGGTTCCTGAACGGAGAGCTGCCCTGGCGACCGCTGGACGAGCTGCACCGGCTCATGCTCGACGAGGTGGTGGCCGAACACGGGCTCACCGCCCTCGGCGACGCCGAGCGGCACCGGCTCGTACGGGCCTGGCACCGGCTGAGTCCCTGGCCGGACGCCGCACCCGGCCTGGAGCTGCTCCACGAGACCCCCGTGCTCACCGCGACCCTGTCCAACGGAGGCGTCGGCCTGTTGGCCCGCCTCACCAAACGGGCCGGGCTCCGCTTCGACTGCATCCTGTCGGCCGAGCTGGCCACGTCCTACAAGCCCGACCCGCGGGTGTACCTCATGGCCGCCGAGCTGCTCCAAGTGGAGCCGGGACGGCTCTTGATGGTGGCCTGCCATCCCGACGACCTCGAAGCGGCGGCCGAGGCCGGGCTCCGCACCGCCTACATCCCGCGCCCGCTGGAGTGGGGGCCGGACGCCGAGCCGACCGATCCGCCCGCCGGAGTCGACCTCGTCGCCGACGACGTGATCGACCTCGCCCGCACGCTGGCGGGGACCGGCACGGTCACCACACCAGTCTCATGACATGCGCTCCGTACTCCGGGGCAAGTGACTAGCATTGGCACTCCTGTTGGGGGTCCCATGCGGGCTGTATGCCCTAGGGAGGAACACAAGGGTGCGGGTCGACATCATCGTGGACGGGGACGACGAGGAGGCAGACTCCTCGGCGGCGTCCCTGACGTCCTTGTACCGCTGGCTGGCCCAGGATCCGGACGTGGCGGACCAGGCCGAGATCTCCCTGGCCCCGGGGCGGCCCGGGGCCGGTGAGATGGGCGGCGCGTTCGAGGTGATCAACGCGGTGCTCACCCACGGCATCGCCCTCGGCAGCCTGGCGGTGGCCTGCGCCACGTGGCGGTCCAGCCGTCCCACGGCACCCGCCGTACGCATCGAACGCGACGGGGTCACCGTCACCGTCGAGGACGGCTCCCCGGAGGCCGTACACCGCATCGTCGACGCCCTGGGAGAACCCCTGGCAGAACCGCGGACACCGGTGAGCGAGGCCGGGACGGACGCCCGGCAGTGACGACGGCGTTACCCGACCCCGCCGCCTCGCGGGCACTGCTCATCGGCGTCCATGCGTACGCGAGTCTGCCGGCCCTGCCCGCCGTCGAACGCAATCTGGCCGGGCTCAAGCGGGCGTTCACGGATGAGGCGCTGTGGGGGCTGCCGGACACGCACTGCCGCGTGCTGCCCCAGCCGGAGAGCGCCGAGGCGGTGCTCGACACGCTCCACAGCGTCGCCTTGGAGGCCACCGACACCCTGGTCGTCTACTACGCGGGCCACGGCCTCACCGACCCCTACAGCGACGAGCTGTTTCTGGCGCTGCCCGCTTCGGACCAGAAGCGCATGTACCGTGCGCTGCCGTACGAGTGGGTGCGCCGGGCGATTCTCGATCCGCGGGTCAGGGCCCGGCGCAAGGTGGTGATCCTGGACTGCTGCTACAGCGGTCGGGCGCTGCTGGGCGGGATGAGCGGCACCGATCAGGTCGCCGACCGCGCGCTGATCGAGGGCACCTGTCTGATGGCGGCCGCCGCCGAGACCCGGACGGCGCTGTCCCCTCCTGGAGAGGAGTTCACCGCCTTCACCGGCGAGTTGATCACCGCTCTGGCCGAGGGCATCCCCGACGGCCCGCCCCTGCTGGACATGCACACCCTGTTCCGGCATCTGCACACCAACCTGGCGGCCAAGGCCCGGCCCCTGCCGCAGCAGCGCAACCGCAACACGGGCGGGTCGATCGCGCTGGCCCGCAATCGGGTCCATCTCCGCGAGGAGCCGGTCCTGGAGACGGACTCGGCACCGTCACCGTCCCCTTCTCCCCCACCGGTTCCGGGCCCCTCTCCGGGTACGACTCCGGCACAGACTCCGGCTCCGACTCCGGCTCCGGCTCCGGTTCCGACCTCGACCCCGGCACCGGCACCGGCACCGGCACCGGCACCGGCACCGGCCGAGCCTCCCACCACGAAGTCGGACGCGCCCGCCGGGGCACGGCCCGACCGCCGCGCGCCGGTCGTCGACCGTCCCGCGCCACCCGACAGGAGCGGTACGCGGCGGGTTCCCGCCGCCACCCCCTCGTCCGCCCCTCCCAAGGAATCCGGCCGACCGCAGCTCAGGATCGGGCTGGCGGCGGCGCTGGCGGTGCTGCTGGCCGCGGGTATCCCGGCCGTACTCAACTGGCTGCCGGACGGGTCCGGCGAGAGCGGCGGCTCCGGTGCCAAGTACAACGCCGCGACCAAGGGAGTCGTCAACGCGTCGAGGGCCACCGGGGGAACGCTCAAGTTCGCCGGGCCGGAACCCGACTCCTGGGACCCACAGCGCAGTTACTACGGCGCCGTCTGGAACTTCGCCCGCTACTACACCCGCCAGCTGGTGACCTACGCGCCCAAGCCGGGCTCCCAGGGCACCGAACTCACACCGGATCTGGCCACCGACCGGGCCAAGGTCTCCCACGGCGGCAAGACCTACACCTACACCCTGCGCAAGGGGCTCACCTGGCAGGACGGCTCCGCGCTCACGTCCAAGGACATCAAGTACGGCATCGAACGGCTCTGGGCCCAGGACGTCGTCTCCGGGGGCCCGAACTACCTCCAGCAGGCGCTCGATCCCGGCCGCACCTACAAGGGTCCGTACAAGGACACGTCGCGCGACAAACTGGGCCTCGACGCGATCCAGACGCCCGATAGCCGCACCATCGTCTTCCGATTGCCGAAGCCGAACGGCGAGTTCGAGCATCTGCTGGCCATGGTCGCCGCCTCACCGGTGAAACCGGGCAAGGACACCGCGGCCAAATACGGCAACGCCCCGTTCTCCAGTGGGCCGTACATCTTCCGTTCCTACGCACCGAACAAGTCGCTGGAGCTGGTCCGCAACCCGCACTGGCACCAGTCCTCCGACCCCATCCGCTCGGCGCTGCCGGACAAGATCACCGTGGACTTCCTCACGTCTGCGGCAGCCCTGGACGCCGATCTGCTGGCCGGTGGGCACGATCTGGCTTTCGGCGGCGCGGGGCTCGGCCCGCGCGCCCGGGCCCAGGCGCTGCAGGACGCCACCCGCAAGAACAATCTCGACACCCCCCTCACCGGCTTGGTCCGCTACGCGGCCTTTCCGCGCTCGGTCGCACCGATGGACAACGAGCACTGCCGCAAGGCCGTCGTCTACGCGGCGGACCGCAGGGCGCTGCACACCGCGTTCGGGGGTGCCACGGGCAGCGAAATCGCGCCGGCCATGCTGCCGCCGCAACTCGCCGGCTCGGACCTCTCGTACGACCCGTACGGCGTGCGCAAGAACGACGGCAGGCCGGATGTGGACAAGGCCGAGGAGGAACTGAAGGCCTGCGGCCGTCCGAAGGGGTTCACCACGCACATGCTGGTGCGCAGTGACATGCCGGAGGAACTGGCCGCCGCCAAGGCTCTCCAGGAGGCACTGCAGAAGGTGGGTATCAAGACCCGGATCGATCAGCTCGACGGAGTAGAGAAGATCGAGCGGGCCGGTTCGCCGGCGGCCGTGCGGAAGAACGGCTACGGCATCGTCCTGGGGAACTGGGGCGCCGACTTCCCGACCGGGCAGGCGTTCTGGCAGCCGCTGGTCGACAGCAGATTCATCACGTCGAGCGGCAACTACAACGTCTCCGGGGTCGACGACCCGCGCATCGACAAGGCCCTCGACTCGGCGGCCGCCGCCCGGCCGGAATCGGCCGCACCGTTGTACGCACAGATCAGCCGCATGGTCGGCGAGGGCGCCTACTACCTGCCGTTCGTCTACGAAAGGAACGTCACCTGGCGGAGCCCCCGGCTGACCAACGTCTACACGTCCGACGCCTACGGCGGGTACGACTTCGCCCGACTCGGCGTCAAGGAGTCGTAGTCTTACGGCCCTTGGGAACCGCTTCCCGCCTGGTCGGCGTAGTACAGGTGCGGCGCTGGCGCGCGGCACGGGGGCCGTGCGCCCTGACGTGAGACGGGCCTGCGCGGATAAGGTGAACAGGCATCGGGGGGACCGCGGGCCCGGTACGGCCTGCGGCGCTGGTGAGGGAGGGGCTGCTGTGGACGGCGGCACGGTGGGGCTGCGGATCGCGTCGGCGGTGGTCGTCCCCCTGCTCAAGCGGCTGCTGCTGCCGCCCGCGAAGGCGCCGGGGGCGGAGTTCGGCGAACGTCCGATCCCGATCCGGCGGCTGGTGTCCTTCGCCAAGGAGCACCGCACCCTCACCGAGGACGATCTGCACAAGATCGCCCGCGAACTGGTCCGCCGGGCCGTGCGGGCCGCCGGGCCACATGATCCGCCGGTCGGCGCCGACGAGCACGACGCGGTCGGACAGGCGCTGACCCGCACCCTGCACGCCCTCGGCGACCTCGACATGGACGATGTGCAGGCCTTCGCCCTCGGACCCGAACGACTGGCCGCGGAGCTGTCCAGGGTCGCGGGCCCCAGCACCCGCCGGCTCCTGAGCGACGACGCCGCGCGCTTCCACGACCGGCTGCTGGAGACGGCCTGCGTCCATCTGGTGCGCTTCTTCAGCCAGCAGCCGGGCTTCGCGGCCCGCGCCCAGATCGAGCAGAGCCGCGAGCTCCGCGAGCAGAGCGAGAAGCTGGACCGGATTCTGCAGCGGCTGCCGGACGTCAGCCGGCAGGACACGCAGTTCGAGGAGGAGTACGCGCGCTATGTCGTCGAGTGCCACGGCCGGCTGACGATCTACGGCGTCGATCTGCGCGAACCGGACGGCCAGGACTGGCCGTTGGAGACGGCCTATCTGAGCCTGGAGGCCATGCCGTACCGCGGCGGGGCCGATCCGATTCCGGTCGCGAACGGCGGGCCGGGCACCGACCGGGACGTGGAGACCGAACGGGCCGCGGGCCCGGCCGACGCGGTGTTCGCCAGCCATGAGCGGGTGCTGCTGCGCGGGGTGGCCGGGACCGGCAAGACGACCCTGGTGCAGTGGCTGGCGATCACCACGGCGCAGCAGGAGCGGGTGCCGGGCGGCCTGTCGCAGCTGCTCGGACGCGTCCCGTTCGTGCTGCCGTTGCGCACCCTGGCGCGCAAGGACGCCGAACTGCCGATGCCCGAGGACTTCCTGCGCTGGATCGGCTGTCCGCTGGTGGGCACCCAGCCCGAGGGCTGGGCGGCGCGGGTTCTCCAGCACGGCCGCGGTGTGCTGCTGATCGACGGGGCCGACGAGATCCCGAAGGACGACCGGACCCGCGTCCGGGCGTGGATCAGGAAGCTGCTCGCCGTCTTCCCCGGCAATCTGTGGCTGCTCACCTCCCGACCGTCCGCCCTGGAGCGGGGCTGGCTCGGGCGCGAGGGCTTCGAGGAGTTCACGCTCACCGCGATGCGGCCCGCCGACATGAAGCAGTTCATCCGGCGCTGGCACACGGCTGCCGGGGCGTCGCACGAGCTCGGTGAGTCGCTCACGCTGTCGCTGCGCAGCAGCCCCGAGCTGAGCCGGCTGGCGACCAACCCGCTGATGTGCGGTCTGATCTGCGCCCTGCACCGCGAGCGCCGCGGCTTTCTGCCCCAGGGCCGCGCCTCCCTCTACGAGGCGGCGCTCTCCATGCTGTTGGAGCGCCGCGACCTGGAACGCGAGGTGTACGGCCGCAGCCGTAGGCCGGAGCTGGACGAGAAGGCCGCCACGGAGCCGCTGCAGAAACTCGCGTACTGGCTGATCCGCAACGAGCGGACGCAGCTGGACTGGCCGGACGCGGTGGACGTGGTGCGGCGGCTGCAGCCCTCCGTGCCCCGACTGGCCGAGGTCGGGACGGCCGAGGAGGCCCTGCAGCACCTCCTGGAGCGGTCCGGTCTGCTGCGCGAACCCGCCTCCGGCGCCGTGGACTTCATCCATCGGACCTTCCAGGACTTTCTGGGCGCCAAGGCCGTGCTGGAGGAGCGCGATATGGGCATGCTGGTGAACAACGCACACTTGGACCAGTGGGAGGACGTGGTGCAGATGGCCGTCGCACAGGCCCGTCACCAAGAGCGCGCCGACCTGCTGACGCGCCTGCGGGAGCGCGGGGACCGGGAGAAGGACGCCGCGGTGCAGGCGAGGCTGCGGCTCCTCGCGCTGGCATCGCTGGAGCAGGCCACCCGCCTCGAACCGACCGTGCGCCAGGCCATCGAGGACCGGGCCGCGCGGATGGTGCCGCCGCGCAGTCTGCGCGAGGCCAGGTCGCTGGCGCGTACCGGCCCGCTGCTGCTGGGCCTGCTGCCCCGGGCGGGGGATCTGGCGGGCGACGAGGAGCTGGCCACCGTCCACGCGATATGCCAGATCGGTGGAGACGCCGCCATTCCCAGGCTCCGGGAGTTCCTGGGCACCGACCAGCCCGCGGTACGCGCGCAACTCCTCGGCCACTGGGACCGGTTCGACACGGACGTGTACGCCGAGGAGATCGTGCGCCCCCTGCTCGAAGCCGCCCCCGAGGAGGCCGTCACCGTACGCTCGCGCGCCGAGCTGGACGCCCTGCGCACCATGTCGGGGTATCAGCGCGTGGGACTGCACGGCGACTTCAGCCCCGAGGAGATCCGCTCCGCGCTCGACCCGCGCCGGTTGCGCGAACTGCGGCTGCGCAACACCCTGCAGCTGGAGGATCTCGATCTGCTCTCCGCCTACCCCGGGCTCGAAACGCTGGTCCTGCAGGGGTGCCGGAACGTGAAGGACCCCGAGCCGCTGACCCGACTGCCGCGTCTGCAGCGGCTGGAACTGCGGGACCTGCCACAGTTCGAGCCGCTGCTGGAACTGGCGGACTGCCCGCGGCTGGAGGGACTCCTGGTAGGGCCGGAGGTGCCCTGGCGCGGTCTGCCCGACCTGCCGCGCGCCGCCGAGCTGCGCCTGCTGTCGCTGCCGCCGGCCGCGGCCCAGATGGCGGGCATCGTGGCCTGCCGGGGGCTTGAGGAGCTGCGGCTGCAGGACGCCAGCGAGCGCCTGACGCCGGACGAATGGGGCTCGCTCATCGGCGAGTTGCCGAACCTGCGCAGGCTGACCCTCTCCCCGCAGCAGCTGAGCATGCTGCTGTTCGCGCCGCGCACCCAGATTCCCCAGGTCACCCACCTCGACGTGCGGGCCAGGGCCGGTTCGGCGGTACCGCTGCGGCGGATCGCGCTGCGCCTTCCGGGGCTCGAGGAGATCCATCTGTCGCAGGTCTCGGAGCTCGATCTGGCCTCGCTGGCCGGGCTGCGCCGGCTGCGCCGGGTCCGGCTCGCCTACCCGGGGGAGGTCCGTGGGGCGGACGCGCTTGCGGAGAGCGTCGAGCTGGAGATCTATCCGCACCCCTGACGCACCGTCGATGCGCCGTCGTTGCGCCCCCTGACGCCGGGCGTGCCACCGCTCGCGCCCCGCGTACGCCGCCGGTTCCAGCGGTCACAACCAGGTGACGCAGTGTGGCGTTCGCCTGGCGGGCGGTTTGCGGCGCCTGTAAGTTCTATGACTCCAGGCGTGGTTGATACGGGTGTCATGCGGCTGAATTTCTCGGGGGAACGGTGCCGCCCGCCTCCGAGGTTGCGGCTGTCTGGCAGCCACGGACGACGGAGGCAGGACGCAGCCAGATGCGCATATGGGAAGGGTCACCGCTCTATGGCCGGGACCCGCTGCTGCGCTCGCTCATCCCCCGGCTCACGGGCCTGGCCTACGACGAGAGGTCCCGGACGGCCCGGGAGCATGCGGGCGACCTGCCCGTGGTGCTGCTGACGGGGCACCACGGCATGGGGCGCAGCGCCGTCCTCAAGGAACTGGCGGCGCGCTACGCCGGCCGGCTGCCCGTCGCCCACGTCCGGGCGGTGGCGGCGGAGTCCGACGCGGTCCGGCCCGTCCCGTCCGACGGCACGGCCGTCGCCTCGACGTGCGTGGAGATCCTGACCGAGCTGGTGTACGGGCTCGCGCCGGCGCTGCGCCGGCGCTTCCCCGTGCTGCTGCCCGGGCTGTTCGCGGTCTCCGGCTGGCGGCACGGCAACGGCGAGCAGCGGGACGCGGCGTGCCTGCGCTACGCCCGGCTGCTGCTCGCCTGCCGCCTCGCCACCGGGAGCGAGAACGCCCTGCGGCAGGCCTGGGCCACCGCCGTCGAGGGCCGTCTGGAGGGGGCGGTCGAGGCGGCGGGGAGCCGGCGCGCGGTCACCGCCGCCGTGGTGGCGGAGTACGTCGACCGGCACCGTCCGGCCGCGGCCGTGGAGTGGTACCGGCGGCGGTTTCCGCCGGGCGCGGAGGGCCAGGATCCGCTGGTGCTCCTCGGGGAGTGGTTCCAGCAGGGCGGCGACTACCGGCACGCGGCCGAGCAGAGCCTGATGGCCGCCTTCCTGCGCGATGTCTCCGCCTCGTACGGCAGGCTGCAGCGGTGGAACCGCGAGCCCTGGCCGCTCGTCCTGCTGGACGACGCGCACTGCGCCGCGGGGCAGGACTTCCTCGAACTGCTCCTGGAGCACCGGTCGCGGCCCACCCGTGCCGAGCGCGAGGAGCTGGTCGTCGTGGCCACCCGGCTCGGCGGCTTACCGGAGAACGCGCCCGCTGCGGTCCGCCGCGCGCTGCCCGACCTGGTGAAGTCCTCCGGCTGGGAGCGCAAGGGCCTCGCCCCGTCCGCCGGGGTGCTCGCCGTGGCCCTCACCCCGCTGAACCGCGACGACATCCTGCCCCTGCTGGTGCCGGACCGGCCGGCCCGGCCGCTGCACCCGTATCTGGCCACCGCCGTGCACTCCCTGACCGGCGGGCACCCCGCGGCGGCCACGGTGCTGTGCGCTGCGGTGCTTCACGCGACGGAGCAGGGCGCCGACGTGGCACCGCGCGACCTCCTGGAGTTGACCGCCCCGGGCGGCCGCCCCGTCACCGAAGCGCTCCTGGAGCGGCTGCTGCCCAACCGGCGCCAGCGCGAGCGGCTGACCCTGCTCTCGCTCGCCCGCGACAGCACGGCCGCGGAGGCGTTGGCCGGCCATCTGCGGCTGCAGGGCCCCGATCAGCTGCCCGCCAACTCCGCCACCGACTACCTCGAAGAGCAGCAGTGGCAGCAGTTCACCCCGCCGGACCGGCCGCTGGTCGGCGACGCCCTGCTGCAGACGCTGCTGGTGCACGAGGCGCGCCGCACCTCGCGGGGGGCCGACGACAGCCGCGGTTGGCAGGAGATCCACCGCTTTCTGCGGATGCACCACACCCAGCGCGGTGAGAGCGGGGAGGCGGACGCACTGCGGCACACGCTCGCGGCCGGGAACGCCGAGACGGTGGTGGCCACCCTGGCCGAGGAGTTCCAGTCGGAGCAGGACGAGCAGGGCGCCGCGCACTGGCTGCGGTGTCTGCAGTACGCCGCCACCGCCCCCACCCCGCCCGCCGGGGAGTGGACCGATGTGCGCATGCAGGTCGCGCTGGGCGCGCACGACGCCCGGTACGCGGACCCGCACGAGCGCTGTGTCAACCGGCTGCTGCACGCCCTGTGGCATGTGTCCGAGCCGTATGCGGAGCCGGACCCCGACATGTGCAAGGCGGTCGGCGAGGAGCTGGCGTACCTCTCGCCGCGGCACCCGTCCTGGCACGCCGTCCTCGGCCAGGCCGCCCGCAGCTGGCCTGCGGCGGCGCGGAAGAGGCGCCCCTTCCCCCTCCCCGGTCAGTGAGGAAGCATGCTGGTCCGTCTGTTCCGACGTCATCCCCGTGAGTGGGGGCCCATCGAGTGGCTGGCCGCCTTCGGGCTCGGTGTGCTGGCCGCCCTGGTGATCTTCTCCGTCGTCCGCCTCGTGCGGGGTCCCGGGCGGTGCGGTGGGGATCTGCAGGACGTCGGCGGAGACTGCGTGGGCGTCACCGCGGGCACCTTCGAGGCGGACCCGGGCATCGCCGGTCTCATCGAGGCGGTGGCGGACGAGAACGCCCGGGTGCGGCAGGACTGGGAGAACCCGCCGAGCGGCCCCAAGATCCCCTACGTGCGGATCGCGCTGATGATGCCCTTCACCGCGGACGACCACAGCGCGATGACAACGGACATGGTCCGGCGCGGACTTGCCGGTGCGCTGGCCGCGCAGCGGCAGGCCAACCGCTTCGCCGGACCGCACTACCAGCTGCTGCTCGCCCCCGACGGCCGGAACCTCGACGCGTGGCAGCCGGTCGTCCAGCGGCTCGCCGAGTTGGCCAAGGACACCCGGGCGCCGCTGGTCGGCGTGACCGGCATTCCGAGCAGCACGCCGGAGACCCGCAGGACGATCGCCGCACTCAGCGAGCACCGCATCCCCACCGTCGGCCCGGTGATCACCGCGGCCAACATGAACTCCCGGTACTTCTTCAAGACCTCGCCGAACAACGACCAGTTCGCCCGCGCCCTCGCGCTCTACCTGGACACCAAGCCGGGCAAGCACAAGGGCTTCCTGGTCTGGGACAACCGCGAGGAGGACGTCTACTCCAAGAACCTGCGCGCCGTCTTCGACAAGTACTTCGGCGCGGGGTACGACCTGGACAACCACCATTCGAACTTCACCGGCTCGTCCGGCACCGACAAGGGCATTCCCCAGCGGTTCACCGACGCCGTGCAGAAGATCTGCAGCGAGAAGTCCGACACCGTCTTCTTCGCCGGACGCGACCAGGACCTGCCCGCGTTCGTCGCGCGGCTGGCCCAGGAGGGCGGCTGCGGGCGCACCACGAAGCTGCGCGTGCTGAAGGTCGGCATCGGCCTGGAGCCCACGCTCACCGCGGACGCGCCCACGCGGTGGCTGAACGAGGCGCAGGCCACGATCGTCGACGCGTCCTCCGTCGATCCGGCCTGGTGGGGCGGGAAGGACAAGCCCGCGAAGGCGCTCGGCCGCTTCCTCGACCGCTTCGAGGAGCTCGACAAGGAGTACGAGCTGGGTGCCAAGCCGCTCGACGACGGCTACGCCGTGATGTACCACGACGCCTTCACCCTGCTCGCCGACGCCGTGGACCGCACCTTCAGCGAGATCAACGAGGGCGGGCAGCGGACCCCGGAGGCGCTCCGCATCCCCTCGAAGGACGACGTCTACAACACCCTGGTCATTCCGAGCATCGCCGGTGACAGCTGCAGCTCCTGTCTGGTCGGCGCCGCGGGCACCTACGGTTTCGAGGGGCCGGGCAAGAACGACCAGTGGGCGGTGTGCAAGCCCGTACCCGTCGTGGAGTACCCGGCGCCCGCCCGGCCCGGCAACCAGAGCCCGCTCCCGCTCTACCGCACCTACCGCGACGGCGCCAAGGACACCTGCCCCGCCTTCTGAGGCCGGCACCGGCCCGCCCGGTACGCGCCGGGGGCGGAGCGCCGCGGCGCGGCGGGGGACCGTAGGCGGAACCGGCGCGGCCGACCTACGGTGGGGTGAGAACGCCCCACCAGGGGCGACGGCAGATCACGCCGCCACAGCGTTCACCGGGAGGCGACCATGGAGGAGCACTTCGTCTGGGTGACTACGCGCCGCATCAAGCCGGGCACGTTGGAGGACTTCGAGCGGGCCTGGCGCCCGCATCCGTACCCGAGAGCGCTGCGCCGCGCCTACGCGTACTGGTCCGAGGACGGACACGAGATCACCGGCGTCTCGTTCTGGGACTCCAAGGAGGCATGCGACGCCTGGCGCGCCTCCGACGAGGAGCAGCGCCGCCGTACGGCCATGGCGCCCTTCGTGGTCGAGGAACGGGAGGGCTTCTACCGGGGTGGTGAGCTCACCGTCCCCGTTCACTGACAGCTCCCGGGGGGCGCCGCCCTGTGATGGCGCGCCCGTATGCGGCCGAGCCGCCCGCAGCGACCGATTTCCCGTTGGTCCATACCTCTTGACGATAGGTATGGACCAACTTACGTTGTGCCACGTCACCAACGCCCGGAGACCCGGACACCCCGCGGACTTCCCCGCCACACCGCACCCGGCCCTCGGTGACGCCCCGTCACGTCCGAAGGGAGCACCGCGTGATCGGTCGGATATCGCGTCTGCTGAGGGCCGGCCTGGCGACGGCCTGTGTCGTACCGATGCTGGTCTCCGCGGCACCGGGCGCACCCCGGGACGACGGCACCTGCGCGGTCAAGCCGAGGCCCTCGGGAAAGGTCCTCCAGGGGTACTGGGAGAACTGGGACGGCGCCGCGAACGGCGTCCATCCGCCGTTCGGCTGGACTCCGATCACCGACGCCCGTATCCGCGATCACGGATACAACGTCCTCAACACGGCGTTCCCCGTCATCCGCGCGGACGGCACGGTCCTGTGGGAGGACGGGATGGACGCGACCGTGAAGGTGCCGACCCCGGCCGAGATGTGCCAGGCCAAGGGCGAAGGCCTCACGGTCCTGATGTCCATCGGCGGAGCGTCGGCCGGTATCGACCTCAACTCCACCGACGTCGCCGACCGGTTCGTCGAAACGCTCGTGCCGATTCTGCAGAAGTACCACTTCGACGGCATCGACATCGACATCGAGACCGGCCTCACCGGCAGCGGCGACATCAACCGGTTGTCGGCCTCGCAGGCCAACCTCATCCGCATCATCGACGGCGTACTCGACCGGATGCCCCCGGACTTCGGTCTGACGATGGCGCCCGAGACGGCCTACGTCACCGGCGGCAGCGTGACCTACGGATCGATCTGGGGCGCCTACCTGCCCATCGTCAAGAAGTACGCGGACAACGGCCGGCTCTGGTGGCTGAACATGCAGTACTACAACGGCAGTATGTACGGGTGCCGGGGCGACTCGTACTCCGCCGGCACCCTGGAGGGGTTCACCACGCAGACGGACTGCCTCGACAAGGGCCTGACCGTCCAGGGCACCACCGTCCGGGTCCCCTACGACAAGCAGGTCCCCGGCCTGCCCGCGCAACCGGGCGCGGGCGGCGGTCATATGCCACCGCACCTGGTGACACAGGCCTGGAACAGCTACGACAACGGTCTGAAGGGCCTGATGACCTGGTCGCTCAACTGGGACGGGTCGAAGGACTGGACGTTCGGCGACAACGTCGAAGCCGCGCAGGGCCGCTGAAACCACCGTGCCGGGGACCGCGACATCGGCGCCCCTCCCCGCTCTCCTGGCGGCGCCGGCGACCGCGCCGCCAGGAGAGGCCCGGGGCACGCCGCCGCACTAAAATGGCCCTGTGGTCCGGCGCAACGAGGAGGTCGAGGCGCTGCTCCAGGAGTACGCGGACCTCGTCCTGATCACCGGCGGAGACGCGTTCAAGGCCCGCGCCTACGAGAAGGCCGCACGCGCCATCGGCAGCCATCATGCCGACGTCTCGAAGCTCGACGCCGAAGGCCTGCGGGAGATCCCGAACGTCGGCAGGTCCATCGCCGACAAGGTGATCGGCTATCTGCGGACCGGCAGCATGCCGGCCGTGGAGGACGTCCGGGCGAAGGTCCCCGCGGGCGTGCGGCAGCTGATGGCCATCCCCACCCTGGGGCCGCGCAAGGCCATGACGCTCTACCAGGACCTGCACATCTCCTCGGTGCCCGAACTCCTCGACGCCCTCCACGAGGAGCGGCTGCGCGACCTCAAGGGGTTCGGCCCCAAGACCGAGGAGAACATCCTGCACGGCATCGAACTGATGCAGGCCGCGGGCGAACGCGTGCCGATCAACGCCGCCATGGACGTCGCCGAGGAGATCGTGGCCGAGCTGTCCGCCCTGCCCGGCTGCGAGAACTGCGCCTACGCCGGGTCGCTGCGCCGTATGCGGGAGACGATCGGCGATGTGGACATCCTCGTGGCGGCGGTCCGCTCCGCCCCCTTCATGGACGCCTTCACCCGGCTTCCGGGCACGGCCGAGGTGATCGCCCAGGGCACGAAGAAGACCTCCGTGCGCACCACGAAGGGACTGCAGATCGATCTGCGGGTCGTGCCACCGGACTCCTGGGGCGCGGGGCTGCAGTACTTCACCGGCTCCAAGGCGCACAACATCCGCACCCGCGAGCGGGCCGTGCACCACAAGCTCAAGCTCTCGGAGTACGGCCTGTTCCACGCCAAGAGCGGAAAGAAGATCGTCTCGCAGACCGAGGAGGAGGTCTACGCCCGGCTCGGTCTGCCCTGGATCCCGCCGACGCTGCGGGAGGACCGCGGCGAGGTCGCCGCGGGGCTGCGCGGCGAGCTGCCGGACCTGGTCACGGAGGCGGACATCAGGGGCGACCTGCACACCCACACCGACCTCACCGACGGCCTGGCCCCGCTGGAGGAGATGGTGGAGGCCGCCGCCCGGCGGGGTCTGCGCTACTACGCGATCACCGACCACGCCCCGGACCTGGCCATGCAGCGGATGACCGACGACAAGGCGCTGGCCCAGCGCGAGCGGGTGCGCGAACTCGACGGCAGACACCGCAAGATGCGCCTGCTGCACGGCACCGAGCTCAACATCGGCCCGGACGGCACGGTGGACTGGCCGCAGGAGTTCCTGCGGGGCTTCGACCTCTGCGTGGCCTCCATCCACGCCTACTTCCAGCAGGGGCGCGACGCCCTGACCCGCCGGCTCGTGGCGGCCTGCGAGAACCCCGAGGTCAACATCATCGGGCACCCGACCACGCGGATCATCGGCCGCCGCCCGGGCCTGGACATGGACCTCGACGCGGTGTTCGCCGCCTGCGCACGCACCGGCACGGCGCTGGAGATCAACGCCCACCCCGACCGGCTCGACCTGTCCGACGAGCACATCCTGCGCGCCAAGCGGTACGGCGTGAAGTTCGCCGTCAACACCGACGCGCACGCACCACTGCACCTGGAGTACCTGCGCTACGGCGTGGGCATCGCACAGCGGGGCTGGCTGACTGCGGACGACGTGATCAACACCTGGCCCCTGGCCCGGCTGCGCCGATTCCTCCGTAAAGGGGGCTCTGCGGCCACATCGTCCTAGTCTGGTAGTACACACCGTCCCCGATCCGGGGGAAGATCATGGAACTCGGTTTTCTCAAGCCGCTCTTCGACCGTCTGGGCCCCTGGGCCTCCGTGTACATCGACACCACCCGCGCCACCGAGGACGCGCCACGGCAGCAGAAGCTCCGCGAGCGCGCCGTGGCCTCGCAGCTCATCGACGCGGGCGCCGACCCGTACACCTGCCGGGCCGTGGTGGACCGGCTCGCCCACGAACCGTCCTCCGGAGCACCTCCCGGCCGGGCCGTCTTCGCCGCGGGTGCCGAGGTCGTGCTCGACATCCCACTCAGCGTGACCCCGGTGCGCCTCGAGGCGACCTGGTCCCTGCTGCCGCACATCGCCCCGCTTCCCGGGCTGATCGGCGAGGAGCCGGCGTGCCTGGTCGCGTACATCGACCGCACCGGCGCCGATCTGGAGCTGCGCGACTCCCGGCGCAGCCGGGCCCTGGCCACGGCGCAGGGCCGGGAGTGGCGGGGGCGGGGGCACCGCAGCATCCCCACCGACCGGTACGAGTGGCACTACCGGAACAAGGTCGAGAACAGCTGGAACGAGACCGCCGACATCATCGCGGCCGAGATCGCCCGGCAGTGGCCGGAGACCGGCGCACGGCTGCTGGTCCTGACCGGCGACTCCCGCGAGCGCAGGGCCGTGTACAACCGGCTGCCCGAGCCGATCCGGGCCGCCACCGTCGAGGCCGAGAACGGCAGCAGGTCGGCGGGCGCCTCCAAGAGCGTCCTGGACCGCCAGATCGCACAGGCCCGCGCCGCGTACGCGCAGGCCCGCCTCGAAGAGGCGCTGGGCCGCTTCCGTGCCGGACGCGGCCGCCCCGGCGAGCACGGTGTGCGCGGGGCGGACAGCAACCCCGGGGACGCGGCGGAAGGCGTACCGGCCGTCGTGGACGCGGCCCGCAGCCATCAGGTGCACACGCTGCTCCTCGGGCAGGACGCGTCCGACGCGGGCCGCGACGTGTGGATCGGGCCGGGCGCCGACCAGGTCGCCGTCCAGCGCGGTCAGGCACAGGCGATGGGCGTCAGCAAGCCCGAGCGGGCACGGGCGGACGACGCCCTGCTGCGCTCCGCCGCGGCGGCCGACGCCGAGGTACTGCTCGTCCCCGAGGGCATCGCGGGCCCCGCGGGCGGCCTCGGCGCGGTTCTGCGCTGGAGCACATGACCCGGACCTGACGGGGTCTACCGGCGATCGTTCTTCGCCTCACTTGTCGCGCCGCCCGTCCTGGGGCCGTCACCTCACCGGCCGACCGCCCCGTCCTCCACCAGCGCGTTCCCCACCGGAAACCCGCATGCGCGGTCTCGTTCGGTAGTGGGATCATGCCGCGATGCACGACAGTCTCGAACCGCTGGTCATCCGGCACACCCTCCGTCTCCCCGCCCCCACCGGACCCGCCGGCGAGGGGGGCGTCGCAGCGCGGCAGTTCGACGCCGTGCTGATGTCCGTGGGCTTCAAGCTCTCGGCGGATTTGCTGGAGCAGTTGTCGGGGCTGTCCGAGGGCACGGTCGTCGACACCGCGGTGCGCACGCTGCGCACCGTGCGCCAGATGGTCGGCGACCACGTCCAGCACAACGTCTACTTCGTCGACTTCCCGGCCAACGTGCCCGACACGTTCGACTTCTGGATGCGGTGCGTGGCCGAGGCGCTCGCCGACGACACGGCGCGCCCCGGCACGATCGACCGGCTGCGACGCGGTGTCCTGGACCTGCTCACCCTCCCGTCCTACGGCAACTACCGCCACACCTATGCCGAGATGCTCGCCGCCCACGACGAGCTGATCGCCGCGGCGGGCGACCGCGTCACCGTCCTGCATCTGGGCAGCGACCCCGACGACGAGATCGGTGCGCTGTATCTGGCCCTGGCCGGATCCAGTACCCCCCTGGGCGACGACGACCTGCGCGATCTGCGGACCCTGGCCGAGCACCGCGTGCACGGTCCCCAGCCCGAGGCGATCCCGATCCGGGAGAACCGCGCGGTCGTCAACCGGGCCCGGCTCGGCGCCGGCGCGGACCTCCTGCTGGACACCGTCACCGATGTGCTCCGCCTAGCCTGCGCACTGTCGGACGGAGATGTGACCCTGAAGGAACCCACGCGGTTCACAGCGCTGTCGCGTCCGGTCCGCCGCGCGCTGCTCGCCGGCCTCGACGCCGTGGTCGCCGCGGCCCCCGACAAGCTCGCCGACGTCGGCGCGCACCGCGAGGCCTTCAAGCGCCTCGGCGAGCGCCTCCATCCGCACGAGTACCCGCGCTGGCCGCACGCCGCCGAGGTCTTCGCCGTCGCCCGGGGCGAGAAGCAGGCACGCTCCTTCGACAGCCGGGTGGAGGAGCTGCTCGGCGGGCAGGACGTCACGGGCGCGGCCGAGCTGCTGAAGGCCGCCCCCGGCAGGCTGTTCCGCTCGCTGGACCGCCTGCTGCGGACGGCTTCCACCCAGGCCGAGCGCGATGCGGTGGTGGCGGCCGCGGAGCAGGTCGCGCCCATGGTCGCGGGCCGGGTCGTGCTGTCGGTCCGCGAGCATCTGCACCACCGTGCCGGGGAGAGCGGCGAACGGCGCGTCTTCGTCAACCGCCTCGGCCGGGCCTGGGTCGCCTCCGACGAACGCCCCGTGGTGCCGCCCCCGGAACGCAAGCGCCTGATCGACGCGTTCGACGCCGAGATACGCCGCCGTCTGCCGTCCCCCGGCCATCTGCTGATCGACCCCGACGTCCTCGACGTCGCCCTCCCCCTCAGCGGCAAGGCGACCGCGGCCGGCCTCGGCGTACTGCCCCGCGGCTCGCTCTCCCCTGTCGACGGCGAACTGCTGCGCTTCTTCGTCCACTGGAAGCAGAGCCGCAGAACCACGGACTACGACCTGTCGGCGCTGATGCTCGACGCCGCCTACGCGACGGTCTCCTGGCTGTCCTACACCGCCCTCACCGAAGTCGAAGGCGAGCACTCCGGCGACATCACCGATGCGCCGGACGGTGCCTCGGAGTTCATCAATCTGCGCCTGGGCGCCGTGCGGGGCACCTTCATCGTGCCGCAGGTCAACATCTACTCGGGGGAGGGCTTCGAAGAGGTCGACGAGTCGTTCTTCGGCTTCATGCTGCGCGACGCCGATCAGCGCGGCCGCCCGTTCGAGCCGCGCACCGTGCGGATGAAGTCCGAGCTGCGCGGCCCCGGCCGGGTCGCGCTGCCGCTGGCGTTCCTGCGCGGGGAGGACGGCCGGTGGCGCGCCAAGTGGCTGCACCTGTACCTCAAGGGCCACCCGGCGGCCAACCAGGTCGAGGGGAACCGGGTGTCGGTCGCGGCACTGCTGCGCGGCATCGTCGAGCGCGAGCAGCTCACGGTCCGATACCTCACCGACCTGATGGCCGGCGGCACCACGACCGTGACGTTGTGGGACGGCAGGACGGTCCCGGACGGCCCCGTCACCTACATCGGACTGGAACGGCCCGACGGTCTGCCCGCCGGCTCCCGGATCCTGACCCCGGAAAACCTACGCGACCTGATCCCCGACTGACTGGTAGCGTTGAGCGCGGCGAGGCCATGAAGGGGCTTCCTTCTTATTCCTCTCTGACATAGTCCTTTCGCTTTCCTCGCCACCGACTTCGCGCCGCGTCCGGCGCACAGAGGCCTCCGGCCACCTCCCAGGGGAGATGGCCGGAGGCCTCTGTCATGCCGCGACGGTCCGACGGGATCAGACCACCGGCGCCGGGTAGGTCGGGTACTCGACCCCGGAGACGTGCTGCACGACCCGGATGACCTGGCAGGAGTAGCCGAACTCGTTGTCGTACCACAGGTAGAGGATCGCGTTGTCGCCGTCCACCTTGGTGGCGCCGGCGTCGACGATCGAGGCGTGGCGGGAGCCGACGAAGTCCATGGAGACGGCGTCGGGGGCGGTGGTGAAGTCGATCTGGCGCTTGAGCGGCGAGTGCAGCGAGACGTCGCGGAGGTAGTCGAGGACCTCCTCGCGGGTGGTCTCGCGGCCCAGGCGCAGGCTCAGGATGGCGATCGAGACGTCCGGGACGGGGACGCGGATCGAGCTGCCGGTGATGGGCGCCTTGAGGTCGGGCAGCGCCTTGGCGACGGCGGAGGCGGCACCGGTCTCGGTGATGACCATGTTGAGCGGCGCGGAACGGCCGCGGCGGTCGGCCTTGTGGTAGTTGTCCAGCAGGTTCTGGTCGTTGGTGAACGAGTGGACGGTCTCGACGTGGCCGCGCAGGACGCCGTACTCGTCGTCCATGGCCTTCAGCGGCGGGACGATCGCGTTGGTCGTGCAGGAGGCGCAGGACAGGATCTGCTCGTCCGGCTTGATCGTGTCGTGGTTGACGCCGTGGACGATGTTCGGGACGTCGCCCTTGCCCGGGGCGGTCAGGACGACCTTGTCGATACCGGGGCGCAGGTGCTTGGACAGGCCCTCGCGGTCGCGCCACTTGCCCGTGTTGTCGATGAGGATGGCGTCCTTGATGCCGTACGCGGTGTAGTCGACCTCGGACGGGTCGTTCGCGTAGATCACCCTGATCGCGTTGCCGTTGGCGATGATCGTGCTCGTCGCCTCGTCCACGGTGATGGTGCCCTGGAACTGACCGTGGATGGAGTCGCGGCGCAGCAGCGAGGCGCGCTTGACCAAGTCCGCCTCGCCGCCGCCGCGGACGACGATGGCACGCAGCCGCAGTCCGTTGCCGGAGCCGGCCTTCTCGATCAGCAGACGGGCGACGAGGCGGCCGATCCGGCCGAAGCCGTAGAGGACGACGTCGCGCCCCTCGCGGCACTCGATCTTGTTGGCACCCGTGGCGCCGGCGACGGCCTCGGCGGTGAACTCCTCCACCGTGAGACCGCGGTCGTCGGTCTTGTACGTCGCGGCGAGCATGCCGATGTCGATCTGGGAGGGGCCGAGATCGAGCGTGGTGAGAGCCTGCAGGAACGGCATGGTCTCGAGGACCGAGAGTTCCTCGCCGGCTATCTGCCGGGCGAACCGGTGGGTCTTGAGGATGCTGACCACCGACTTGTTCACCAAGGAGCGGCTGTGGAGGAGGACGGTGACGTCCCGCTCCCTGTGCAGCTTCCCGATGATCGGGATCATCGACTCCGCGATCTCCTCGCGGGTATTCCAGTTGGTGAACGAGTCGTCGTTGACAGTCACAGGCTTATCTTTCGAGCTAGGCGGTGCTCATATGCTAGCCCCTGCCCCTTCGGCCCCCTCACGGCGCCCCCTGCACAGGAGTGCGCGACCCGGCTCCCATGATCGGCCCGGGTGTGGAATGAACCGGTTTGCCCGGCAGGGTCACGGCGACCACGGGTGGGCGGCACACCCCAACCAGGCCATCGACCGACCAATCGATAAAGAGGCACAGAAAAGGGGCACACGGGGGCGAATATCAGCCATCGCCCCTGTGTGCCCCGACTCCCCGGACAGCCTCTAGACCTCGTCCGGGCGCCGCGGCCGGCGCCACATCCCCCACAGCACCGGCCCGTCCCCGGGCAGTCGCAGCTCCGCCCTCACGGTGAAGCCGAAGTGCTCGTAGAAGGGGAGATTGGACGGCTTGGAGGACTCCAGATAGGCGGGCAGACCCGCCGCGTCGGCCTGGGCCAGCCCCGAGCGCAGCAGGGCGGACCCGTGCCCCTGCCCCTGGGCGGCCGGGTCGGCGCCGATCATCGCCAGGTACCAGTGCGGTTCCTGGGGGGTGTGCCGGGCGGCCGTCTCCACGGCGTCCCGGAACAGCCCGGCCCGGTCGCCGAGGATGCCGAGGAGTTCCTCGATGGTCTCCGCGTCGGGAACGGCCTTGGCCTGGGCCTCCGGCGGCACCCAGAACGCGGCCGCCGCCTCGGTGCGCTCGCACACACCGTGGCGGACGTACTGCCGGGTGAAGATCGTGGTGAAGTAGCGGCCCAGCGCCGCCTCGCGCGAGGCGCCGTCGGGGAAGAACCAGCGCATCATCGGGTCGTCGTCGAAGGCGCGGGCCAGGAGGGGGCCGATCAGCGGGGCATCGTCGATCGTCGCCGTCCTCGGCGTGTTCGTTATGGGCATACGGGTCATTCTGCACCCGATGATCTTGGACGGCGGGAGCAGGCCCCGGCAGGGCAGCCAGGACCAGGCCGCCGTCGTGTCCGCCGTCGGGCCGGGTGGTGGCGCCCCGGCCGGAAATCCCTGGCACGACGAGCAGAGGGGACGTTACGATCCGCGCGATGACTACTCAATCCCCTGGCAGATTGGGGGTCCCGTCCGCGCAAGGTGAGCGCTGATGCTCACTCACCTCGCGAACGGGGATTCCCGCCTTTCCTTCTGGCTGCGCGTGCGCGAGTTCGCCGTGCCGCCGTCCATGATCGAGCCTGCGACCGCCCGCCGGCATGCCGGGGACTGGGCGGGGGCGTGTGCCGCCGCAGGCATCGATGTCGACCTCCAGCTGCGTTCCGTGGCACGCGTCCACGGACGGGAACTCGCGGCCCAAGTCCGCGCCGATCTCCGCCATCTGGCTCCTGACCTGCTGCGCTGGCATATGCCGAGGATCGCTCCTGACGGGCTGCTGCGCCCGGGACTGACCCTCGCGCTGGCCCGGTACGACTCCCCGAGAGACAACTGTTCCCCCGGCAGCGCGCGGCCGGGTCGTGGGGCGAGGACGATCCCGAGTACGTCCCGGACTCGCCGCCGGAGTGGGCACGGGTGGTGTCCATCGGGTCGGCTCCTGCTGGTCGTTGAGGGCGGGAAACGCGGGCGGTCGGCGGCCGACTCCTCGCCGGCTGGTCCGGCAGGCTCTTCCGCTTCTCGGCACCGGAGTGACTTCGTGTTTGCACAGGCGAAGCAGGGGAAACGCTCTTGCGGATCGATGGACCTGGTGCCGGAGCCCGCCGGCCCGCGCCGCGCGTACCGCGCGCAGTCCGCCACGCACCGAGAGGACTCCATGAAGGACATCCGCCGTTCCCTCACCGTCCTGGCCACCGCCGTTCTGCTCTCCCTGGGAGGCCTCGCCCTTGCCGCACCGGCCCAGGCCTTCTCCGAAGGTCCCGAGAGCAACGCCGCCGTCGTCCCCGCGCTGGGGGCGGGGCTGATCCTGTAGGCGCCGGGCCCCGCCCCGGCCCCGACCCCCGCCCAGGGGAACGCGTCAGCCGCCCCAGATCTTGCGGTAGGCCTGGCGGTAGCCCTCGGAGTCCCAGGACAGTGCGCCGCCGCTGTTGGCGGCGGTGGCGATGTGGACGGGGGCGACGTAGCCGCTGTCGGGGGCTCCGGCGAAGGCGCGGTTGAACTCGTCGACGATCTGCCAGCCCTGCTCGGAGAGCGGCTCGGGCACGGTGGCGGCCTGGAACTCCTTGCCGTTGACGCGCTCGAAGGCCGACGGGTCACCGTCGCCGGCACCGATGTTGAACGGGGCCCCGGCACCGCCCTTGCCCGCGGCGCGCAGGGCGGGGGCGGCGTGGCGGAAGTACAGGTCGTTGATGGCGGCGGAGTAGGTCCACCTGCGGCCGAAACGGGACAGCAGGGAGCGGACCTTCCCGATGGAGCGGCTGTTGGCCTGGGGGATGGGGAGGTCGGTGTAGCTCAGCAGCTTGGTGCCGGAGCAGGTGGCGAGTTCCTTCTTGATCAGGTCTGACTTTCGCTTCGCGAACGGAATCGAGGCGTCGGTGAACAGCACGACGCCCGCGCGGCCGTTGGACCGGGCGATGATCCAGTCGGCGCTGATCTTCGCGACATCCTCGACCCGGGAGGTGATGTTGCTGACGAGCTGCGGATCTTCGCTGGGGCCGGGGACCGCGGTGGCGTGCCAGCCGATCAGCGGAATGCGTGCCCTGTTGGCCTTTTCGACGCTCTCCGCGGCGATCTCGGGATCGAAGCCGCCGACGACGATGCCGTCCGGCTTGAGGGCGACGGCCTGTTTGAACGCGGCCCGGATGCCTGCGGGCGTGCCCTGGCCGTTGAGGGTGCGGACGCGCCATCCGACGATCTTGGCGGCTTCCTGGACGCCTTGGGCGACCCCGGCGACGCCCGGGTTGGTCAGGGTCTGGGCGATATAGACGAGGCTCTTGCCGTGGACGGCCTCGGGCCCGGTGGTGGGCCCTCTCCAGGGGGCGTTGGCCTCTTCGGCCTTCGCGACCGCCTCCTTGGCCCTGGAGAGGGTGGTGGGGCACCCGGGCTTGGCGGAGTCCTTGCGGGCCGCGGTGGTGCCGGCGCCGGAGTCGCAGCCGGCGGTGGCCATGACCAGGAGTGCGGCGGCTGACACGACCGCCTTGCGGGTGGGGTGCACGGGTCTCCTCGCAGGGCAGGTTGAGGATGCGGGTTGGGGTGGGGGGAGACAGGTTACGGGTGGCGAGGCCCCGCGGAGCACCCGCCTCCGGAAGGTACGGCGCAGGCCACCGGCGCCGGCCCCGTGGGGGAACGGGCGGGCCCGCGCCCCACTCCCCCACGGACACCGATCCGTTCACCGGGCCGGCACCCCACCGTGGGACAACGCGCCAAAAGTGACAAAGAGTTGAATACCGCTTGGCCTTTGCTGCCATGTGTTGCATGCGTGTGCACAAGCGGTAGTGTTCACGGCCGGTCGGGCATGTGGCGCAATCTTTTCGCTCGCATCTGGGGTGAACTGCGTAAACGCCACATTTCCCCCTCGTCGGCGGTCGGCGACAACGACACCTCGGTCACCGCTCAGGAGCACGTCGTAAGGAGGCTGGGTGTCTGTGGACGCAGTGGATCCGCCACACGAAGCGGACCCGTCCGGGCGTTCACCGTCGAGGCCGCGGTTCCGTCGGCAGGCGGGCGTCCTCCTGGACCGATGGCCGTTCCGGCGCAAACTCAACGTTCTGGTGATCGCGCCCGTCGCGGTCGTCGGCGTACTGCTGGGCCTCGGCGTCGACTCCCAGGTGGACAAGGCCGTCGCCGCCAGCCGGAGCGCGGAGTTGGTGCGCGACAGCGAACAGGTCACACGACTGATCAACGACGTGCAGTCCGAACACCGCCAGGCGCTCCTGCTGTCCGTGGAGCAGGAGTCGGTCCGGCCCGGCGCCGCCCTGCCGTCGACCGCCGCCTACCGCCGGGCGCAGCGGGACACCGATGAGCAGGTCACCGCCGTGCGCTCGGCGTTCGGGGCGGGCCTGCCGAGGCAGGAGGCACAGGCCCTCGACTACATCCGGGGCCTCGCCGTGCTGCGCGACAAGGTCGAGCGGGGCTCGATTCCGGCCGCCGGCATCGACCCCGCGTACGCTGCCGCGGTCGGCTACCTGATCGACGGCATCGGCCTCGATCGCTTCGTCGGCACCTCGTCGTCCTCGGTCACCGAACTCCTCGACACGGTGCTGCGGGCCGACGCCGCCCACGCGGCCTTCGAGAGCGGGGTGTTCTCCGCCCAGACCCGGGATGCCAACGCGCTCACCGAGTACACCCGTGCGGTCGGCGCCCACAAGCTCTACGAGGAGCAGACCGAGCGCTTCGGCAGGATCGCCGACCCGGACCAGGCCCTGCGCCTGGGCGGGATCGAGCGGGACGCCGAGGAGAACGGCATCGAGGCCCAGTTCGCGGAGCTCCAGATCGATCCGGGCTCCCTGCAGGGCCAGAGCCCGCGTCAGCTGCGCGCGGCGATCACCGCCGGAACCCGGCAGGCCGAGGCCCGCCTCGACATCACCCGGTCGCTGATCGGTCAGATCGCCGCCCGGGCCGACGGCCTGTCCCAAAGCGCCCTGCACAACGCGCTGGCGATGCTCGGCCTCGCCCTGCTCGGCTTCGCTTCCTGGCTGGCCTTCTCCGTCCTGGTCCGGCGCTCGGTCGTGCGTCCGCTGGCGGCCCTGACCGGTGCCGCCCAGCAGGTGGTCGACGTGGCCGGCGAGGAACTCGCCAGGGTCGAGGACGACGAATCGGCGGAGCGCACCCCGCTGCGGCCGCGGCCGATCCCCGTCCCGGTCCGCGACGAGATCGGCCACCTGGCCGAGGCGTTCAACCAGGTGCAGGTCACCGCCGCGGCGCTGCTGGAGCGGCAGGTGCTCAGCCGCCGCAACGTGGCCGAGATGTTCGGCAACGTCGGACGCCGGGTCAGCAACCTCACCTCACGCCAGCTGATGCTGATCGACACCGTGGAACGCGAGGAGAGCGACCCCGACATCCTGGACCGGATGTACCGCATCGACCACATCGCCGTACGCCTCCAGCGCAACGCCGACAGCCTGATGCTGCTCGCCGGCATCCGGGACCCGGAGGTGGAGGCCCGGCCGACCCCCCTGGCCAACGTCATTCGGGCCGCCCTCGGGCAGATCGAGGGCTACCAGCGGGTGTCCCTGCGGTCCGAGACGGAGTTCACCGTCGGCCCCGACGTCGTCGACGATCTGACGCTGATGCTCGCCGAACTGCTGGAGAACGCGGTCTCGTTCTCCCCGTCCGACACGCCCGTCGAGGTGGTCGTCCGGCCCGGCACCGACATCACCTCGGACGGCGGTGCCCTGATCGAGGTCATCGACCACGGCCTGGGCATGAGCACGGAACGCCTCGGCGAGGAGAACTCCCGGCTGGTCCGCCGGGAGCGGCTCGACCTCGTACCGACCAAGGTCCTCGGCCTGTTCGTGGTCGGCAGCCTCGCCCGGCGCTCCGGCATCCGGGTCACCCTGAGCCGTACCCCGGGCGGCGGGGTCACCGGCTCCGTCTGGCTCCCCGCCACGCTGCTGCTGGCCGTGAGCCCCGCCGCCGCGCCGTCCCCGGCGGCGGACGTGTCCCACACCGCGTCGGAGCTTGCGGCGGCGCCCGAGCAGGAGTCCACCGCGCCCGCGCTCCAGCCGGTGCCGGCCCTGGCCACGCCCCTGCCGGTGCGCCCCGCCGCCACGCCCGGCCAGCGGCCGGCCGCCCCCGCGGCCGAACCGCACCCGGCGCAGTCCGCTCGGCCGCTGCGGCGGCGGGTACGAGGCGCGACGCTCGACATGACCGCCCCGACGGCCGACCGGGGGCCGCAGACCGTGCGCCGGCCCGTCGACCCCGACGCGGTCCGTTCGGAACTCGACGAATTCGAGGCCGCCGTCCGCAGGGCAGAGCAGGAGAGTGCCGCTGCCCCGACGGATCCAGCACCATCGCAGCACCAGCAACCCCGGAAGGAGTCGGGCAGTGACCACGCCGACAGGTAAGAGCAGCTCCGAGCGGGAGGAGCCCATGGACCTGACAGCCGCCGCGGCCGACTTCACCTGGCTGCTCGACCGGTTCGCCACCCAGACCGCCGGCGTCGTCGACGCCATCGCGGTGTCCTCCGACGGTCTGCTGATCGCCGTGTCCCAACTGCGCGAACAGGCCGACTCCGAGCGGCTCGCGGCCATCGTGTCGGGCGTCACCAGCCTGGCGGCCGGAGCGTCCGGCAACTACGGCCTCGGCGGCCTCAACAAGGTCATCATCGACCTGGAGGGCGGCCATGTCCTGGTGTCGGCCATCGGCTGCGGTGCCGTCCTGGGCGTGGTGACCTCGAAGGAGGCGAAGCTCGGCAACATCGCCTACGAGATGACCCTCTTCGCCAACCGGGCCGGGAGCGCGCTCACCCCCCAGTTGGTGCTGGAGCTCAAGAACAACGCCGGCGCCGCACCGGCCCGCTGAACCCGTCCCCCACCGCGGAGCCAGGGGCGCGGGCGCCGAGAAGAGGATCATGATGGCCGCAGGTGGACCAGGACCGGAACCGGCCGGCCGTGCTCCCGCGATCAGGCCTTTCCTGCTGACCGCCGGCCGGGTGGCCGGGAGCGGTGCCGGCCCCCCGCTCCCGGTCGAGACGCAGGTCGTGGCGACGTCGTCCGGCCTCGCCGTGCTGGGCTCGCTCGCCTTCGAACAACACGACATCATCGCCGCCTGCCGAAGGCCGCAGTCGGTGGCGGAACTCGCCGCGCGGCTGCATCTGCACCTCAACGTGGTCCGGGTGCTGGCGGAGGACCTGCGTGCCGCCGGGCATCTGGCGGTGCACGTCCCGAACGCCAGGACAACCCAGGACATCTCCGTACTGCGAAGGGTTATCGATGGTCTCCGCGCCGTCCCCGACTCACGGGACACACTCCGCGACAGCGGTTGAACAGCCGCCGGTACCGGTCAAGTTGGTCATTGCGGGCGGCTTCGGCGTCGGCAAGACCACGGCCGTGGGCGCGATCTCCGAGATCCGGCCGCTGACCACGGAGGCCGCCATCACCGAGGTCGCGGCGGGTGTGGACGATCTCTCCCACACCCCGGAGAAGACCACCACCACGGTCGCCATGGACTTCGGTTGCGTCACCATCGACCCGACGCTGAAGCTCTACCTGTTCGGCACGCCGGGCCAGGACCGGTTCGGGTTCATGTGGGACGACGTGGTCGAGGGCGCTCTCGGCGCTCTGGTGATCGTGGACACCCGCCGCCTGGACGACTGCTACGCCGCGGTGGACTACTTCGAGCACAAGAGCATGCCGTTCGCCGTCGCCGTGAACGCGTTCGACGGCGAGGTCCACCACGACCTCGACGAGGTCCGCTGGGCACTGGACGTCTCCGACCACATCCCGCTCCTCGTCTTCGACGCACGCAACACGGGCTCGGTCCGCGACGCCCTGCTGGTCGTACTCGAAGCCGCCCTGTCCCGCGCGGAGGGCACCGCAGGGGGCTGACGCCCGGGGCTCCTTCCAGCCGGTTCACCGGTGCTCGGCGCGCACCTCCGCGATCAAGGCGCGTACGGTCTCGGCCTCGGGCGAGCCCAGCTCGGTGTAGTGGTGCAGGGCGCGCTCCCAGTGGTGCAGGGCGCGCCGCGGTGCGTCGGCGCGGCTGACCGAGCCCGGGGCGCGGCGGGCGCGGGCCTCCTCGTAGCTGCTGCCGCAGAACCGGCTCAGGCGCAGGGCGCGCAGCAGATGCAGCCGGGCCGAACTCGGGTCGCCGGCCTTGGCATACGCCTCGCCCAGCCCGTTGAGCGTCATCGCCGCGTCGAGGTGCAGATCCAGTGCGTCGAAGATCCGCCCGGCCTCCCGTAGATGGCCGATCGCGTCCGTGATGCGACCGAGTTCCCTTTCGGCCAGCGACACCCCGCGCAAGGTGATGGCGCGGTTCCGCTCCGCCCCCAACAGCTCGTACCGCCGCAGCGCCTGCAGATGGTCCTCCAGGGCTCCGGCGTAGTCCCCGGAGTAGTGCCGCACCCAGGCATGGTTCTCGACCGCGTTCGCGCCGCCGTGTGCGTCTCCCGCGGCCTCGAAGTGGTGTGCGGCGGCCGTGTAGTGCGCGGACGCACCCGCCAGGTGGCGCTGTTCCACCAGCGCCAGCCCCAGGCTGTTGTGCAGGATGCCCTGTTCGCGGCGTGCGCCGGCCCGCTCCGCGGCGGCGAGCGCCACCCGGTGCGTGTTCTCCCACGGTGTCCACGCCTTGGCGAGGAAGAAGTACCCGCGCAGCGCGTCGGCGAGCAGCCAGCTGCGCTCCGGGGCCGAGGACCCGGCGGCGGCCCGGCAGATGCCCACGACGTTGTCCAGTTCGGCGGACAGCCACGAAAGGGCGGCGCTCCGGGACGTCATCTCCGGGGCGGCCCCGCCCGGCCCGGTCACCAGGCAGGCGGCGGGTCCGGGGGGCCGGCCGCCCGGGTCCAGAGCGGCCACCAGAGAGGCCAGTTCCGCCTCGTGGCCGATGTGGACCGACGACGGCGGCGGAAGTCCGCGGGAGGGTGCGCCCGCGGGCTGCTGCGGGGCCGTGAGGGTCACCTGCCCGCCCTGGATCACCGGTCCGTAGAAGACCCCGCCCGAGACGGTGTTGTGTACTCCGCCCGTTGGTCGCGGGGCGCCGGGCACCGCACCCCGCTGCTCGGGGGCGTCCTGCCGGGCGCCGCCGTCCGCCGCGCTCGCGCTCACCTCGCACCTCCCTCCTGTCGGCTCACAGTGACCGGCCCAGCCATCGCACACAGGCCAGGGCGGCCCGCAGGAACCCGTCCGCCTCGGGCGATCCGGGGGCGGGCGGCGGGCGGTGCTCGCGCCCCACGGCGAAGGCGCGCCGGATGCCGGTCGCGTCCGGGGCCCCGAACTCCGGTGCCCGCCGAAGGACCTGACGGGCCGCCGTCACCCGCTCGCCCTCGCACAACAGCCGGTAGCGCAGCGCGTCGAGGCAGAAGCGGGAGGCGAGCCAGGCGTCCCGCACCGGGTCCGTGCGCTGCCGGTCGGCGGCGGTGAGCCGGGTCCACAGCACGCTCTCGGCGTTCTGGGTCCAATACCGGGCCTCGTCCGCCAGGACCTGGGTGGTCGGCCAGGTCACCCCTGCCTCCTCCAGTGTTCCGACCACGGGATGGCGTTCCGCCAGCAGGCGGCAGGCGACCAGCGGGGACCTCGCCGTCCCGGCCGCCTCGGTGACGTTGACGCGCAGGGTGGCGAGGTGCCGGTTCATGGCCGCGGCCAGTGCGTACCAGTGCTCCTGGCAGGGGTCGTCGTCGATGACGACCGTGATGTCGATGTCGCTGAAGCGGCTGACGGCCGCCGGGTCGAGCGTCGAGCCGGTGAGGACGGCGGCCAGGACGCCCGGCCGGCCCCGCAGTACGCCGTGTGCCCAGGCGGCGATGTCCCCCGGCGGCAGGAACGCGGGCCGGGCGGGGTCCGGATCCGCGGGCGGGCCGGCGGCACAGGGCGTGCTCGCCGTCCGAAGCGTCCGGACGGTCAGGTCGGCTCCCAGCAACGTGCGCAACGCCGCGGCGATCGTGGTGCGTTGAAGGTCCGTGGCGGGGTGCGGGTCCTGGTGTTCCACCACGACCTCGTCGCCGTCCCTGACGATCCGCGAGACGCCGAGGTCGAGTTGCCGGGAGAGCTTGGCCAGATCGATCCTGCGCACGGCGCGGCCGCTCGGCCCGGTCACCAGGGCGTGCTGGGTCCGCGCGGCGAGCAGCCGCAGCCGGGGTCCGGGCCGCCGGCAGCCGCACGGCCCGTCGACCCAGACGCCCTGGTCCCCGTTGACGTAGCGCAGCAGCGGCATCGCTCGGTTCACCAGCGGCGTCACCGCGATGTCACCGGCGACCCCGGGTGGCAGCGGATCCCCCTGGTCCCCCACCACCTCCACGAAGGCAGCCGTCTCCTCGACGTGGTAGGTCCCGCTCTGCCCGCACTCGTGCGCGACGATGCCGCCCTCGGCGAGGGTGTAGAGGGCGGTGACCGGGCAGTGGAACGTCTCCTGGATGCGTTGCCGCAGCCCGGCGGTGAACTGCTCACCGGACAGGACGACCAACCGCGGCCGCACCCCGCTGGACGGCCCGAGGCGGTCGCACAGAGCCGCCATCACACTGGGCATCACGGTGATCACCTTCCCGCGCAGCTCCCCCAGCGCGGAACGGAACTCGTCGTCCGGCAACTGCCAGGCCCGGCTCAGGTTCCACTTGACCAGCGCGACGTCGGGCGGGTCCGGTGCGATCGTCGCGCGGGAGGTCGACGCCAGGTGCAGCGTCAGATGCGTGATCGCCGGACCGGCGGGCCCGCCGAGGTGACGCCGTACATGCCGGACCAGGGCGGCGAGTTCGGCCTGCTGCGCCGCGTCGTCGACGACGACCTCCAGGGGCGTACCGGTCGTTCCGGTGGTGTGCACCCGCCGCCACCGGCGGGCGTCCCCCTCGGCCGACCACAGGCGCGGGCGCTCGCTCCGGACGGCCGTACGACGCAGCAGCGGCAACCGGCGCAGCACGGCGACCGCGTTCTCCTCGGTCACCGGGCCCGGCGGAACCAGCGACTGGTAGTGCGGGACGTGCCGGCGGGCGTACTCGAGCAGCGCGGCGAGCGCCGTCGACGCGCTCGTGCCGCTCACCCCGGAAGCCAATCGGCGGCCTCCTGGTCGACATCGGCCAGGAACCCGGACAGCTCCTCGATGTCGTGACCGCTGGACGCCCAGAACTGGGCGAGCCCGGCGGGGCCGGTCTCCTGCGCCGGCTCACCGGCCACGGGCGCGTGCAGGGCCTGGGCGCGGTAGTCCACCATTCTGACGAGCTTGAGCAGGTCGGCGGTGTCCCCGCCCTCGGCGGCCCAGCGGCCGCGCAGTTCGCCGAAGGCGTCCCCGGCGTCCAGCACCGAGTCGTCCGACCGTGAGGCGTGCAGCAACAGCGCCAGGTGGCCGCGCAGCAGCGCCCCGGTCCGCTTGCTCATCCGCTCGGGGGCGGCCTGGACGAACGACTCGTGCAGATAGTCCGGCAGGCCGCCGGCACGCAGCGCCGACCTCATCACCCGGGCCGGCGTCCTTCGTCCGATCACCGCGGCTCGCCCTCTGCCTTCCGCCCGTCCCCCGCGAGCCGGGTCACCTGCTGGAGGTTCTCCAACCGCCACAGCATCCGGTCGACCGCCTTGCGCACCGCGGGGTCCCGGGCCGGTGTCGCGGCGGCCTGCCGAACCGACTCCAGTGCCCGGGCCGGCAGCCCCAGCCGCTCGTAGACGAGGGCGAGTCCGTGCAGCGCACGCGGCAGGTCGATGGTCAGGGACCGGGCGCGCATCTCGTGCACCGTGCGCTCCAGATGCCGCACCGCTGATTCGGGTGAGCCGAGGCGCGCCTCGCACATCGCCAGGCTCGCCTCCGTGTCGAGGCGGTGCCGGGCGTCGGCGGTGTCGCCGCCCACCGCCAGGGCGGTGCGGTAGGCCGCGGCGGCCTCCCCGTACCTCCCGCGGCGCAGATGGACGTTGCCCTCCAGCTTGTGGGCGATCAGCAGGCCCGCGGTGTCGCCCGCGCGGGTGCGCAGGTCGACGCAGACGCCCAGCTCGTGCAGCGTCGAGCGGTCGTCCTCCTGCAGATAGGACAGGAAGGCCCGCTGCCCCGCCAGCTCGGCGCGCAGGGCGGGTGAGTCGGCGGCACCCGGCACCGACTCGCACTCGCGCGCCAACTGCCAGGCGGACCTGGTGTCGCCGAGCTGGGCGATCTTGCGGGACAGGCGGACCCGGAGGCGGACCCGGTCCGCTTCGTCCCCGAGGCCGTCGGCCGCCTCGATGAGTGCCTTGGTGAGCAGGACGTACTCCTTCCAGAAGCCGCGTGCGTTGAGCCGGTCGAGCACCCGGTCGGGGACGGCGTCGCGAAGCGCCCGCCACTCCCCCGTCTCCACCGACACCAGGGCCACGGGGGCCAGCACGCCCGCGAGCGACGCCAGCACCTCGCTCTCCGCCTCGGCCGCCGGCCCCGCCAGTTCGGCGAGGATGTCGTGCAGGGCGGCCCGGCGGGCCGTCGGGTCCACATCGTCCAGCGCCTGCATCACGAGCTGGGGCACCTCGATGCCGCCGGCGACATGGACGACGAGGCAGCGCGGCACCAGATCGGACAGCGAGGTCGTGAACCACGGCGGGAGGGCCATCCCGGCCGAGAGGAGGTCCGCCGGCGGCACCCCGTCGAGCACCGCGGCGTACGCGAGGGCCTTGCGGTGCACCTCCGGGAGCCGGGCGACCGCGGTGGCCACGAGTTTCCGTGCGGAGCGCACATCGGAGGGCAGGTCGGGGCGGACCAGCAGCGCCGCGGGCACGTAGGCGGTGTGCGCCAGGAAGGTGCGCAGGGCGAGCGGATGTGAGAGCACATCGCCCGGCAGCTGCCTGGCGAGCTCCGCCGGGTCCACCGGAAGCTGCGCGCTCTGCGCCACATGGGCGATGAAGTCGGTGCCTTCGGCGCGGGACATCGGCGGCACGAGGATGTGCCGGGCCTCGGCGGCGTCCGCGAAGTGCTCCTGGGCGGTGGCCAGGACCAGGCAGTCACGAAGACCGGCGAAGGACCGCAGAATCGTGCTTCCGACATGATCCGTGCCGAGGTCGTCCAACAGCACCAGAAGCGGCTCGTCCGCGACCCGCGCCAGCAGCGCCGCGAGCGCGTCCGGCCAGTCGCGCAGGTACAGCTCCTCGCGTGCCAGTCCCCGGCCGAACGCACGGTCCAGCCGGTCGTTGACCTCGTCCACGAGGAAACGGGGCTCGGCAGCGGTGGTCCCTCCCCCGGACAGGGCCAGGACGGTCCGGCCGACGCGGAGGTCGTCCGCCGTGTCGCACAGCACATGCGTCTTGCCGATGCCGGGAAGTCCGCACAGCACCACCGGGGCGCCACCCGCCGTCGCCGCGGCGCGGGCCGCCGCCACGACGGAGCTTCTGCGCCAGCCGCCGGCAGGGGCGTTGAAGCCCGATCGGTACTCCGCGTCGTGCGCTCCGCCCGGTAACGCCGCCGCCGCGGGTTCCGGCGGTCCGGGTGCCTCGCCGCGGATTCCGGCACGGAGCCGGGTGAACGCACGGGGCTGGTCCAGCCCGCCGCGGAAGTCGCAGTAGGTGAACCGGTCCAGGAAGTCCAGATGCTCCAGGGCCGAATCCGGGGCGTCCGGGAGCAGCACGGGTATCACCCGCATGGAGCGGCCGCTGACCCGGGCGTTGACCGCGAGCCGCACCTCCTCGTTCTGCCACGGTCCCAGGCCGTGCGGGCCGCACATCGCAAGACAGCAGGGGCTGTTGGCCAGCGCCTCGTTCTGCCGCTCCTGCCACGGCTCCCCCGCCACCAGGCACCAGTCGTCGAGGAAGACCTGGAAGCCCTCGTCGTGGAGCATCTCGGCGAGCCGGTGCACCACGGCCAGGTCCCTGGCGTTGTAGCTGATGAACGCGTCGTAGGTCGGCATCCGCCGACGGTCTCCGCTCTCCACCGTCCCCCCGTAGAAACGCACCCGGATTCCGGAACACGAGCGAACGCCGCTGCCCGGCACGGTCACCCGATTATGCCTACCGGGACCGGTACGGCGGTAACTCACCGTGGCCCGCGCGGCGTTCGCTCGTGTCCCCGGTCCGGCGAACTCAGTCAGGAGCCGTGATCGGCTGCTGACGGGTGTCCACCACGCTCCGCAGCTTGCCGGTGCCGGGGGTCCGTTCGAGGTCGGCGCGGTCCGTCTCCGTCACCTCCAGCTCCAGCAGCCCCTCGGCGACGGCCGTCCGCAGCTCGGGGTAGCCGGCCAGGAACACCTCGCGGGCCCGCAGGGCGCGCGGCTCGCCGCCGGCCCGCTCCAGACGGACGGTGAGGTGCTCCCGCAGCCCGTCGTGGGCGAGCACGATCTGCGTCTCGCCGCGGTGGCCCAGGGACTCCTCGGCGAGCGTGACGAAGCGGCGGTAGTTGAGGAAGTACGTCGCCACCCTCATCACTTCCCCGAGCCGCCCCATCAGTTCGAAGCGCGGGGCGCGGTTGCCGCAGGGACAGGGGCCCGGTACGGCGCGGCCGAGGTCGCCGATGACGTACCGGCCCAGGTCCTGCCCCCGCCGCGCACGCGTGGCGAACACCAGCCGGCCGGTCTCGCCGTGGGGCACCGGGCGGTCCTCGTCGACGTCGAGGATCTCCAGGGCGTGCAGATCGGCGTGGAGGTGGTGCACGCCCCCGGTGCTCTCGGTGCACTGGTAGCCCAGCGGGCCCAGGTCCGTACTGCCGTAGGTGAGCGAGCGGACCGTCTCGATGCCGAAGTCCTCCACGAGCACCCGCCGTTGCTCGGCGGTGAAGTGCTCGCCGCCGTAGAAGATCCGGCGGATCCCGCCGTAGGCGCGCAGCAGGTCGCTCTGGTCGTGCAGCAGCTGCCACAGGTACGAGGGCATGCCGAACAGCGTGTCGACCTCGCACTCCACCAGCGCCCGCGCCGTCGCCAGGTGGTCGGGTCCGGCCGCCAGCGGTATCTGCACGCCGCCCAGCCGCTCCAGTATGGAGAAGAAGCTGATGAACCCGCCGTACATGCCGCCGCAGTAGAAGAGGTTGGCGGTCCGGTCGCGGCGCGGGTCGTAACCGGCTGCCAGCAGGCCGCGGGCGGCGGCGTGCATCTGCGCGTCGTAGTCCTCGTAGGTGAACAGCGACAGCGCGGGGGTGCCGGTGGAGCCGCCGCTGCGGAAGTACAGCTCGGCGTCGGCCCGGGAGACCTGCTCGTTCAGTTCCTGCACCGCGGCCTTGTCGCGCAGTGGTCCGCTGTGCGCGGGCGGCGGCACCGGGCGTACCAGGTCGTCGAGGCAGGCGACGGTGGCGAACCGCTCGTCGGCCCGCACCGCGACGCGGCGGCTGTAGCGCTGCAGCGCGTACACCCCGTCGTGCGGTTCGCCGGAGTAGCCCGACAGCATCCCGCCCAGTGGCGTGACCCGCGTCGCGCCGGCGGTCAGCACCAGGTGGGAGAGTTCGGCGACGTCGGTGCGATCGCCGGCCACGCCGGCCGTCTGCAGGTAGCGGCGCATCGGCCGCAGCGCGGCCAGGGCGCGCTTGCGCGGCAGCGGCTTGACCCAGAGGCTCCGGTGGAGCGGGGACGCGGTGAGCGCCGGCCGGGTGTCGGCGATCACGCGCCAGGAGCCGTCGGCCGCCGCGTGTACGCGGGTGAGTCCGAGGTGTTCCTCCAGCCGGGCGATCAGCTCGGTGGTGGTGACCTCCGCCTCCTCGGCGATGCCGGGCGCGTCGGCGGCCGGGGCGGGCGCCGCGGCGAGCACGCCGGCGAAGCGCTCGGCGAACGCGAAGACCTCCTCCTCGTCGTCGGTGTCGAGGTAGACCACCTGCGGGCTGGAGCAGGCCTGTTGCTCGTGCGCGCAGACGTCGGCGGCCAGCGCCGCGAGCGCCTGGTCGTCGTGCCAGGCGGCGCGCGCCAGATAGGCGAAGGAGATCCTGTGGCCCCACTCCACCAGGCGGCAACCGGGCGGTACGTGCGCGGCGACGCCCGCGACGGCCGCCTCTCCACCCCACACCGCGACCGCGTCCGCGGGTGCGCACATCATGCGCAGCCACTCCTGCCGCGACGAGGGGAAGCGAAGGACGATCACGCGCTCGCCGATGGCTCCCGTGGGGTCCAGCGCGGCCAGTTCGGCCAGGACGTACTGGGCGAACAGCGGGTCGCCGGAGCTGGTCTTGAGCACGTTGACGTTGCCGGCGAGCAGTCCCTCGACGACGCTGAGCGGGGCGACGGTCGCGGCGTTGCCGGGCGCGATGTGGGCGACCAGACCCACCGGCGCCCACGCCTCGTAGACGGTCTCCTTCGCGTCGGGCCGGGTCAGCCGCTGGGGCGCCGTGCCGCCCAGTTCGCGACGGAGTTTGCCGGTCAGCTCGGCGCGGGTGAGGGCAAGGCCCAGTTCGCCGAGCACGCCCTCGTCCTCGCCGGCGGGCAGCTGTGCGGCCAGGCGCAGACGCGTCGGGTGCGCGGGGTCGAGCAGGGCGGTGGCCAGCGCGTCGCACGCGGACAGCACGGCCGCGGTGTCGATCGGGGTGGCGAGGACGGCTTCGACGGTGTCGGCCAGGGTCGCCAGGCGGCGGCCCGCCTCCTCGTCGCCGACGAACGCGCCCTGCCAGTAATGCTGGTGCTCTGCGGTGGGGGTCGTCACGACAGTCCCTTCATCAGTTCTGCGGCGGCCACCGCACAGCTTCGGTTGCGGCTCACTCCGGCCCGGCCGAGGACGGTGAACCAGGGGGTGTCCAGGTCGCACGGGCACTCCCGGCCCGGCTGCAGGGTCGCCAGGTCCCCCATGACGACGCTCTGCGCGGGCACGGAGGTGATGTACGGGGAGACCAGGTGCAGGAAACCGGGCTCGCCGTGCGGCAGCGGCTCCAGCGTGCGGGTCGAGCGGACGGACACCCGTGACCACACGGGGGCGTGCAGCCGGTGGTGGTCGCATTCGATGTAGGGAACGCAGTGCTCGACCGAGCCGAAGGTGTCGCGGATCCGTTCCGACGGCACACCCAACTGCTCGGTGACGCGGGCGTACAGCTCCTCCTTGCCGATCTGCCGGTCGGTGTGGCCCTTCCAGCCACCGCCGAGGACGATCAGGGAGCCCTCCGGGAGGGTGAGCGGCGGGAGTTCCATGGCGCGCATCCGCTCCAGAGTGAACCAGAGGAAGGCGGGAAAGCCCAGGATGCGCACCGGTACGTCGTCCAGGGCGAACCGCCGTAGCGCCGCGACGGTGCCGAACGGGTCGAACTCGTGGCCGCTGCCGGTGTGCCGCAGCGCGTACTCCACCTGCCGGGCGGGCGCGAAGTCGCACAGGTAGTTGTCGGTGAAGGCGGTGCCCAGCTTCAGGCCGGGGGCGGGCTCGTAGCTGTAGAGCAGGTAGTTGACGTCTTGGTCGGGAGTGATCCAGCCGTTGCGCTCGAAGATGCGGGCGACCATGCGCTGGGCCGCGCGGATGCTCCAACGGTCGAAGAACATCTGCGACTTCTGGCCGGTGGTGCCCGAGGAGGTCAGATGCAACTCCACCTCGTCCCGGGGGATCGAGAGCACCTCGTGCCGCTTGAAGAAGTTGGCGTGCACGAGAGGAGCGCCGTAGGCCTCGGCTGCCCCCCGGTCGGCCCGCTCCACCAGCGAGCGGAAGAACGGGGAGCGGTCCGCGTGCCATGCGTTGATCTCCGCCATGGCCGCGGCGAACAGCTCGTCCTGCCGGGGGCCGCAGGTGTACGGATCGGTGAGATCGCACAGCTCCTGGACCCGCGGCAGCAGGGTGGGGTCGGGGACCTCGACGGGGGCGAGGTGGGGATTGGCGACGGGGGAACCGCTCACGGTCATGAGGCAACCTCGAATGGGGGCAGATAGGCAGACGCCCAGGCCGACAGGTAGGCGTCCAGGTAGGGCTGCAGGGGGCCGTCGGCGACCACACCGCGGAAATCGATCTGTTCGGCGGTCCGCGACATCACCACGTAGTCGTGGCGGCCGTCGCCGTCGGGCTCGGGGCGCATCGCCGGGTAGAGCGCGCTGGGGATGAAGCCCTGTGCGAGGAACGTCGACAGCAGGTCGTGCCGCGCCAGCGGCAGCAGCGCCTCGACGTAACCGGCACCGGCCCTGGTCAGGACCCGGTGGATGGGCTCCAGCCAGGCGGCCGCCGCTTCCGGTTCGGGGTGCGCGGCGACCAGGGAGCAGTAGCGCCCGGCCCGGTTGAGGTAGGCGTACACCTCGAAGCCGTCGTCGTCGGGCACGAGCAGGGTGTTGGGCAGGTGCAGTGGGTAGAACCAGCGCTCGGCGCCGGGGAACCGGTCGCGGAAGCGGCGGCGGACGAAGCCGGGTGCCTCGATCATCTCCAGCCGGTCGGCCGGAGCGGCCGGGCGGGCCGGCACGGGGCGCGGTGCGGTCGTGCGGGTGAGTCCGTAGTCGATGCCCAGGCTGCGTTCGGCGGCACGGAGCAGCGGGGCCAACGGGGCGGGCACCTCGGCGACGGGGATGCGGCGGTCGAGCACGCCCGCGGAGTGACGCGCGTAGAGCGCGAGGCTTTCACGGCTGCTGAGGTCCACGGCGTTGGCCAGCAGGCCCAGCGGCCTGAAGCCGTTGCGGGCGACGACACGCTGCGGACCGGCGCCGACGGTACGGACGGTGGCGTACACCGAGTCCAGTCGACGGGTCCCCAGCGTGCGCCGGCACAGCTCGTCGGTGAGCGCCGAGGCCAGCCCGCCGGCCCGGTGACCGGGGTGCACGGCCAGGCCCTCCAGCCGGCCCACCCGGCCGCCGGGCTCGCCGTGGATCGCGGCCGACGCGATGAGGGCGCCGGTGTCCGGGCAGCGCGCGACCAGCCAGAGCGTGTCCGGGTCGCCGATGAGCCGCGACATCTCGGCGGGGTCGGTGCCCAGAGCACCGGGGTAGTGCGGCCCGTAGACGGCGTAGTAGAGCTGGCGCAGCTCGGCGATGTCGGCCGGCGACGCGGGGACGATCACGGCGGTCATCGTTCTCCTCCGGTGGCCACGAACTCGGGGGACGGATCGGACGGGTGGGACTGCCGGTGCGCTCCGGACTGCCGGTGCGCTCCGGACTGCCCGTGCTCCCGGCCGTCCGCGCCCGGCCCGCGCAGCAGCGCCAGCGCGATCGCCGCGGGCACCAGCCCCGCGGCCTGGACCAGGCACAGCGTCCGCGCCGGAAGGTGGTCGCCGAGCAGACCGAACAGCAGCGAGGCGACGGGAAAGGACGCGCCGAGCACGGCCTGCATGACGGCGAAGAAGCCGGGCTTGTCCGCGGGCGGGACGAGCCGTTGGAACAGTGCGACGAAGCGCACGCCGATGACGCCCACGCACCAGCCGGCCACCACCAGGCAGCCCGCCAGGACGAACCGCCCGGCCACCAGGTACGCCACGGCGAACGCCGCTGCCATCACGGCCAGCAGACCGGCCCCCACACGCGTGGGTCGGCCGGGCACCCGGGCGCCGGTGATCGAGCCGAGCAGCGTGCCCGTGCCCAGCCCCGCTTCCAGCAGCGCCACGGTGGAACCGCCGCCCCCGAGCTCCGACTTGGTGTAGAGCGGGATGACCACGAAGACGGCCGTGGTGAACAGGTTGGCCGCGGTGAAGCAGAGCAGGATCTTCCGGATGGCCGGCAGCCCGGCCAGCACCTCGCGCAATCCGCGCGCCGTGCCGACGCCGGCCGCCGCGCCGTCCTGTGGCTCCTGCGACTCCTGCGGCTCCTGCGGCTCCCGCGGCTCCTGGACGACGGCCGGGCGGAAGCGGACCGTCGTGACGAGGAGCGCGGCGACCAGGTAGGCGGCCGCACAGCCGATGGCCAGCCCGGCCACGCCGGCCGCGTCCACGACCAGCGCGCCCAGCAGCGCACCGCCCAGGCTCGCCAGCGACTGCGTGGACAGCTCGAACCCGGTGGCGGCCTCGATGTCCTCGTCGTCGACGAGTTCGGGAACGGACGTGGTGAGACAGGGGTCGAAGAACGCCTGGCACGAGGCCAGCACCAGCGTCGCCGCGTAGGCGGCCGCCGCGGGCGGCGCGCTGCCGTACGCCACCAGGGCCAGCAGCAGGACGGCGGCACCGGCCGTCGCCGCGGCCGTGCGCAACACCGACCGGTGCGAGAGACCGGCCACGGCCCGGGCGACCACGGGCGCCAGCGCCACGGCCGGCAGCGTGCTGACGGCCATGAACAGGCCCGACGCCAGCCCCCTCCCGGCGCCGACCGCGTACGCCACCAGCCACCAGGCCACACCGACCTGGAACATGCGTACGGCGGCCTGGGTCAGCACCTGGCCCAGCCAGACCGCGCCGAAGGCACGGTTGCGCAGGACGAGCGGCAGCCTGCGCCGCTGCCTCACGGTGGTGGCGGTCACGCGGTCGGCCTCTCGTCGACCACGCGGACCAGCTTGCCCGAGCGGGGATTGACCACCAGGTCGGCGTGGTGTGCCCACTCGACGGTGAGCGGGTGGACGTGCCCGGCGGCCACGCTCTCCGGGTACAGCGGCCGGGCCCGGTTCATCCCGTCGACGACCGTACGGCCCAGGGCCGTGAGCTCCCGGCCGTCGTCACCGGGCGCCGTGACCAGGCGCAGCACGAGCCCGTCGCGGCCCTCCCAGCGCCGCACCACGAGCTGGGTGCCCACGATGCGCCCGCCGGAATCCGCCTCGGCGACGGCGTCCTGCGCGTCCTGCGCGGACAGCGACACGGGTCCCACACGCACCCCTTCGTCGGCCCGGCCCAGGATGCGGAAGCAGCCGGCCTCGGGGTCCGTCCACTCGGCGCGGTCTCCGGCGGGGTAGCGCAGGACGGGCATGAGGCGGCGGTAGAGCTGGGTCACCACGACGCGCCCCGGTCGGCCGGTCTCCCGAATGGGCTCCCCGGTCGTCTCGTCGAGGATCTCCAAGGCGGTGTGCGGGGTGAAGGTGCGATGCACGCGCGGGTCCGGCCCGGGGACGGGACGACCGAGGAGGCCGGCGTCGACGCTCGCATAACCCAGCGACCGCGGTTCGGCGTTGGGGAACGCGGCGGACAGCAGGGGCCGCTGGTCGGCGAAGAGCGGCTCGCCGCCGAAGAACAGCAGCTCCACCGCGGGCAGCTGACGGCCCGTGGCCACCAGGTGCGCGGCGAGCCGGCACAGCGTGGTCGGAGTGCCCGCCACCACCTGCGCCCGGAAGTCCTCCAGCGCGGGGACGGTGGTCTCCACAGGAGCGGCCCCGCCGATGGGGAGGCGGACGTTGGCGACGGGCGCGTGGGCCAGCGAGTCCAGGACGAAGAGGAAGCTGGCGTACAAATCCCCGGCGTAGAACAGGTCCGCCACCCGGTGGCCCGGACGCAGCCCGGCGTCCACGAGGCCCTGGCCGAAGGCGGTGACGAACTCCCGCCACTCCTCACGGCTGTAGTACGAGAACTTCGGCGCGCCGGTGGTTCCGCCGGTCTTGTAGACGACCGCCTCCGTCAGCGGGCCGGTCAGAACGCGGTTGCCCTGGACGGTGTTGGCCGCCCAGTAGGAGTCCTGGTCCACGACGGGCAGCGCGGTGAGGTCCGTCACGGCCGGCGGGAGCGCCGCGTAGAGATCGGAGTAGAAGGGAGAGTGATCGCGGGCGTGACGTATGAGGTGCGCTAACGGATGAACGGACATGCGGCCTCTGCCTAGGTGGTGCGGACGGTAGCGGTAGGGGTCTGCCGGCACGGCGAAGCTGTGACGAGGGCGCAGAGAGGCGCCCGTGCGTCACGTACCGGTTCTCGATGTCGTTCCGCGGGGGGCGTGAGTACTGCCCTCCCGGCGTCGTGCCGTCGTCGCATCCGACGTTCCGTCACGAGGGAACGCCGTAGAAGATATCGCACATGAGAGACACACCTGGACACATGCAAGGCAAAGCTGACCAGAAACCTCTGTTTCATCGATTCCGCGGGGCGCGGTGGTCGGGCGGGTGACCGCGAGACGCCGGTCGCGGTCGTCCCCGTGGCCACCCCGGCCCGCACCTCACGGCAGCTGCCGCCGCTCCTCGGCCCGCATGGCCGACCGCCTACCACCGACTCACCGCGGAGACGACGACGAGTAGGATCGATGGCGACATCGCGTGTCGGTCGCCGGCTGGGCGAGGCATGGAGGTGTCGGGAGATGCCCACGGAGGCATTCCTTGTCAGTTGAGTTGAACCACACGATCGTCCATGCCCGGGACAACCGGGAGTCCGCGGAGTTCTTCGCGGGCCTGTTGGGCCTTGAGATCACCGCCGAGTGGGGCCCGTTCATCGCCGTCGACCTGAGCAACGGCGTCACACTGGACTTCGCCACGATCCCCGCGGACAGGATCACCCCGCAGCACTACGCCTTCCTGATCTCCGAGGAGGAGTTCGACGCGGCGTACGCGCAGATCAGTCGGCGCGGCATCGAGCACTACGCCGACCCGCAGCAGAAGCAGCCCGGCACGATCAACCACAACGACGGGGGCCGCGGCGTGTACTTCATGGACCCGGCGGGCCACGCCATGGAGCTCCTCACCGTCCCCTACGGCGGCTGGCCTTCATAAGCACACACGCCGAGGGCCGCACCTCACGTCGGGGTGCGGCCCTCGGCGGCCGATCGCCTAGGAACACCAGAAGAGGACGCAGGTCCGCGGCCGGGTGGGGCGTGGTGCGGGCGTCGGGTCCGACCCCGCGTTCGTGGGTGACGGCGCCGGCCGGGGCGGCTCCTCGGCGGTGGGCCGGGTGGCGACGGACGATGCCGTGGTCGCGGATGCGGGAACCGCGGAGTGGGAGTCGGCGACGTCCGATGCCGGGGCCGAGGGCTTCGCGGTGTGCGACGGGCGGGCCTGCTCTCCCGCGGTCCGGCTCGGTACGGGCTGCGCGGTGCCGGACGCGTCGACCGGCGTGGGCGACGCCTGCGACTCCGTGTGCCCTCCCTGAGTCGGAGCAGTGGGCAGCAGTTCCCCCGACAGACCTGTCGCGACGACGCCGACCAGTACGACCCCGCCCACGACGCCGAGGGCCAGCTTGGTCTTGCCGCCCTTGCGGCGTCGCGCCCGGCGCGGGCCCTTGCCGCGGCGGCGCGTCGTCGATGTCCGGTGGGAGGCGTACGCCTCGTCGCCGTCATCGGGACCGGCAGCCGCCTCGAAGCCGGTGGCCGGGCCGGGGTCGAGGTCTCCGTCGGTCGGGCCGGGTCCGTCGGGCCGGCCGCCCTGTTCGGGAAAGGGCCCCGCCTCGTAGGACTCCAGGGGCTCGTACGCCTGCGTCTGCTCGTAGGTGTGCGGGGCCTCGAGGCTCCCGTCGTACCCGTACGTGCCCGTGTGCCCGTAGGCCGGCGGCTCGGGCATCGGCAGGACGCCGCTCCGGTAGAGGGGGTGCGGCCGTGACGGGGGGTACCCGGTGGCCGGGCCACCGTGGGCACGGCCACACGTCGGGCACACCTCCGCCCCGTCGAGATGGCTCCCGCATCCCACGCAGTAGTCCATGCGGTTGTCCGTTTCCTCCGGTCGCCGCCCCCCAGATGGCGGCACCCTACTGGGGCGGCGATATCCGGCCCACCCCACCCCCTCGCCGGGCCCGAGCTGTACCGATGCGCCCCTGGTGCGGCGCTACGCCCTGCCGACCCCGGCTTGCCCGGTTGGTCGACGGCGAACGCGGCCCTTCGTGGCGGCGGACCGGTCGGTCGGAGAGAGGCGCCGACCGGTCTCAGGCACGGGGATACAGGCGTGGAACAGCAGCGCGCCCCGCGCGACCGGCCGTGCCTGCGCCGGCTTCCGGGCGAAGTGGTGGACGACTTCGCGGCCGGGCTCCACCCGCCCGACCACCCGGCGCTACCGGAGGCCGAGTCCGCGGCAAAGGGCCCGGCAGGGCGCCCGACCAGGTCCGTGCGGGGGGCCGAACCGACCTAGCCTCCGGTCCGAGACACCCTGCCCACGGTGGCGGCCAGGGTACGCAGGACGCCCGTGCCGGCGAGCACGACCGAGGAGACCGGCCGTCCCACCCATCGCACCAGATCGCCTTGGAGGTCGGGATCCACCTCGAAGGTCACCCGGATGTATCTGTTCTGCAGCGTGGTGACCTTGGCGGGCCGGGGTGCGGAGACGTCCTGCCCGCGCTGCAATGCCGCGCGGTAGTTGTCCTTGCGCTGGCTCATACCTCATCCTGACGCTTGATCAGTTCCTCCGCGAAGTCCATGTACGCCGAGCCCTTGGCCTGAACCGGGCTCCCGAACGACTGGGCGTACAGGTCGAGCCGCGCGATCTGGGTGTCCAGCACTTCGAATCCCCGCTCGGTGAGTGCCTCGCGAGCGTCGGCGTCGGGCCCGGTGCGCGTGGCATCGGGACGGTTGGTGCGATTGAGCAGGACCGCCGTGCGGGCCGGTTCGGCACGCAGGGACTGCACGTCCGCCATCTCGCCGTGGATGGGTGCCATCCGGTCCAGTTCGATGGGGGCGGGGGTCACCGGCACGATCCACTCGCCGGCGTACCTCATGATGCTGCGGGCGATGCGGGGATGGTCCTCCAACTGGGGCGCATCGAGTACGACGGCCTGCCGGTTGCCGAGGAAGTCGTTCACGCGACGGTGGACGTCCCCCACCGGCAGGGCGATCACCGGAAACGGAAAGCCACCGGCCAGCTCGCTCCAGCGCAGCGCGGAAGCGGCCGGGTCACCGTCGACCAGGAGCGGCGACAGACCCGACTCGTGAAGGGCATGGGCCAGCCACACCGCACTCGTCGTCTTTCCGACGCCGGGTTTGAGGTTCACAAACGCACAGCTCAACGACACAAGAGCTGACGATAACGGTCGCGATCGTCCAGTCCCGGTCACCGCGAGGGCGTGGCTTCGTGGTTCACCCGTAAGCAGTGAGAAACGGCGGACACCCGGTTGTGGTCACGGCCGACCGTGTGCACCACCGGATCCGGTAGGGCTGATTACCGGTGTCTTACGCGGGCGCCACACGGGTACCCCGGCGCGCGGCGCACGTGTTGGCTGGTCGCATGACGGGGCGGCCGCTCGGAGCCGACCCGCCCGTTCCCCTTCCGGAGGTCTTGGTGTCCCGCATGTCCCGCCGTACGGTCGTGCCCGTTCTTCTGGTGCTGGTGGTCGCCGCCGGCATCGGGCTCTACCTCTTCCAACCCTGGAAGGCGTTCACCGACACCGCGGTGAACGAGACCCTGCCGGCCGTCGCCGAGTCCGCTGCCGGTTCGGCGATGAAGGACACCAGGGCGAAGGACCTCGCCAAGGGCAGCTTCGTCTCCCATGAGCACGACACCAGCGGCACGGCCCGTACCGTCCGGCTCGCGGACGGCGGCAAGCTGCTGCGGTTGGAGAACCTCATGACCAGCGAAGGGCCGGATGTCCGGGTCTACCTTTCGCCCAGGGACGCCGACGCGGTGAAGACCGGGCTCGGGGACGGAGCGGTCCAGCTCGGCAAGCTCAAAGGCAACCTGGGCGACCAGAACTACGCCGTCCCGGCCGGTACCGATCTGTCCAGGTTCCGCAGCGCCGTGATCTGGTGCGAGCGATTCTCCGTCTCCTTCGGCGCCGCCGACCTCGCCCCGCTGAAGGGCTGACCCGTGCGGCAGGCTCATCGTTGCTTTAGATACGGCGCGAGGTGGTGCAGGCGCGTGTGGTAGTCGGGGTGCGAGGACAGGAGCTTTCCCAAGAGGCCCTGTCTGCGGCCACGAACTGGGGTTCTCGTGCCCATCGCAGCCGTTTTACCGCACCCGGACAGGGCGGAAGCCGTCACGGATCCACTTTCCCGATCCGCCGCCTGCATCATGTGCAACACCTCGGCGAGCATCGGCCCGAAGCCGGCCGCTGCCGCATGGTGATCCGCCCGTACTTCGGCCCGGCGGGTCACGGCGGCAAGCAGATACGGGGCAGCGACCAGCGTCAGAGTGACGAACCAGTACTCCAGCGCGACCAGCAGGCCGGCGGCACCCGCCACCAGAAGCGGCGCTGCCGCCCAGAAGCCCATCCGCCCATGCCCGATGTCGGTGACAAGCCGGATCAGCCTCCGCACAGCCGCCCACGCAAGACGTCCTGGAACCGCGTACCACTGCCCCAGGAGCGAGGACCACGCATGACCGCGGACATGGTGCCCCAGTTCATGAGCGAGTACCGCGGCCAGCTGGGCATCGGACAGATGCTCCAGCGAAAACCGGGTGACGCCCACGATGTGGCCTGCCGCGGCCAGGGCGTTCAAATGATCGCTGTCCTCGATCCACAGCTCGTATGCGCGTCCCTCGACGCCCGTCCGTGCGGTCACTGCCCGCCACAATGGTTCCAGCCGGCTCAGTTCCCGTGGGGTGGGGTGGCGAAGGTTCAGCAGATGGCGGGCGAGGGCTCTCTCCATGGGCCGGTAAAACGCCATGGCCCCTGAAGCGAGCCAGAGCAAGCCCCCCAGCCAGCCCATGTCAGGGAGCAGGAGCTGAGAGAGCACTGCAATGATCACCAGGCTTGCGAGGAACGAGGGCAACTGCAGCAGCAGTTGCAGCACGGCCGTAACATCGATGCTCCGCTGCCGTTTGGCGAGATGCACTCGCCCACGGTGGCCGAAATCCTCGTGCGGCTCAGGCTTCCCGGCGCCGGGACCGGAGTGACCCTCCGGCCCGCCGCCATCGCGGGCGGCATCGTACTGCGTCGTGCCGCCCGGGTACGGCGGCGGGGGCGGGATCGTCTCGTTTGGACAGTGCGGGGACGGAGAGGCCACAGCAGCCGGATAGGCCGGAGGGTCGGGCAGGGGAGGGCGGCCAGCGTGGGTGGGATCGGGAGGAGCGGTCATGGTAGCTACCTGTCTAGGCGTACGGCCCTGATCGTGACGACGCGGTAAGAGGCAAGCCGGTGAAATGCGTTCAGCAGATGAGTGGCGCGATGGCTAGAAGCACGACTCCCGCGCAATAGGCGGCCAGGCCGGTCCGGATCCACCAGTGCTTGGCACCGACGATGCGACTGTTCTGGGCCAGCGCCTCGAGTACCCCATCGGCCTGGTTTGCCTCGGTGATGGCGAGGGCTTCTGCGAGCCGACCGCCCTCCGTGGCCCGGCGAATGTCGTCGAAGTACGTCAACGGCCGCCCCGGAGACCACCGGCTGGTGCCGTACCGGGGCAGGACGGCGAGGAGCAGGCACCCCAGTGCCCCGGCCAGAGCGGCCATGGCCACCCACAACAGCACGCTCCCGGGGGCCGAGAGCCCCGATAAGGACCATCCGTGAGCCGCGACCAAGCCACCGAGAAGACTCACGGTCATGCTCATGACCCCTAAAAGCAGAGACGCCTTACTGTCCGCACGGGCCGTCTCAGAGCGCAGCTCCGCAAGCAGACGGGCTCCCACGGACGGGATTTCCGTCCCACTACCGCTCATCGCTCCTCCTCGGCGCTGTTGGCGGTCGCCCCGTCCCTCTGTTTGTGGAAGTGCACCGGTGCCCGGTGGGTCCTGCCCAAGGCAAGGAGTCCGGTGCGGGAGCAGAAGCAATGCCGGGCAGGTTGCGGGCGAGGAGCCCTTCCAAAATCTCCACGGCTTGTTTGTTCAGGCCGGCACGCTGGTAGTCCTCCGCGTTCCCTTCCTTCAACACCTGCAGGGCGACCTCAGACTGACTTCGGATCAGGTCCAGTTGGTCCCTCTGCAGGTTTTCCATCACCAGCCGGGAATCCTCCGGATGCTGCGCCAGGTGCAAAGCCCACATCGCCACGCCGCCGTGCTGGAGGTAGTACTCGTAGTAGCGGATCTTCTCCGCTTCCAACTGCCGCGCTTCCTCATCCTGGCGTCTCTGCAGCATGGCCAGTTCGTGATCGTGCTGGGCCCGCTCCACATTCCGCTCCGCCCTGAGACGGTCCTCCCGCATTGCCACGTCGTGTGACATGCCCAGCTGTTCATCGGCATACCGGAGTCGGCGTAGTTCCCGCTGGTGGGCAATCGCGGCGTCGTCCAGCCTGAGCCGCACGGCGTACGACGTGCGCAGCCCGGCTTCGTCCCCCAACTCACCCGCCCTGGAGAGCACCCGGTACACGGCGCGTTCGGCATCCGCACTCCGGTCGATCGGAAAGCCACGGCTGACCGGGTACATCAACTGCTCCAGCCGGCGTTTCAGGAGAGCGGGCACGTCTCGTTCCCCGCTGGCCACGAACTTTTGCGGCCGGGAGACTTGCCAGGTCAGCTCTACCTCGGCGGTGAAGTCGAAGGCGTCGTTGTCGCTGGGCAGCAGCAGCGACACGGTGCAGGGGTGCACCCCCATGTCGACTTCGTAGACCGCGGTGTACCGCCTGGTGGCGAACAGAGGGCGCGCCGGCCGATGGGGTGGCAGGTAGACCTCGAACTCCCCTTTGTCCGTGGTGAAGAGCAGCGCATTGTCGATCCGGCTGTACCCCCAGCGGTGGTCGAACCGGGACAACTGGCGCACGGTCAATACCGGGTCGACCAGCTCACTGTGCCGGTCCGCTCCCTGGTCCCAGTCGGGCTCGCGGCGGATGTCCACCATGGTTCATCTCTCCTCGTTCAGCGGTGATCCGGAATTCGCGGCCCGTGGCCGCAGACGAGAGTCGGCGCCTTACAGCACGGCCATCAGACGATGAGCTACCGCGGGCGGGCCGCCCCCTCGCCGGTCGCGCAGTGTCCCGAGCATGTGATCGAGGCGCTTACGGTCCTCATCGGAGTCGACAAGCATCGGAAGCAGCATCGCCAGTTCCCGCTCGGCCTGCGGATCGCCGTCCGCCTCGAGGGCCCATCCGGCCAGGGCCTTCAACGCATCGGCTGTGTACCGCAGATCACCCAGGGCCGTCTGCCAGAGCAGGGTCAGCCACCGTGCGTCCTCGGGCGGGCCGGTTGAGGCGGCTTCCGTGTGCCACCGCAACAACAGCCAGCTGTCGGCGCGCGCGCAGGCCAGGACAAACGCCTGCAGCGCCAGGCGACGGCCGGAAGGCCCGTCCCCGAGGAGTTCGACCAGGCCCCGTAGCACCCGGCTGCGCACCGATGCCGATTCGTCGCTCAGCAGCAGCGCGGCGGACTCGGCGATGTGCTGCGCCTCCTGCTCGTCATCCCCAGTGCGAGCGGCTTTCGCCAACGCCTGCAGCGCTTCGTCGGGCATCCTTGGGCCCACCAGAGCGTAGGCTCGGATGGCTGTCCAGCGAAGCCGTGGTTCGGCCTCCTCCTCGCACCAGGAACGCAGGATCGGCGGGATGTTCGGGGCACCGACGGCGTGCGCCGTCGCGAGGGTGTTGGCGGCGACGAGGCAGTCGCGGTAGAGCTTCGACTTCGCCCAGCCCTCGATGAGCAGGGCCATCGCCGACGGCAAGTCGGTCTGGGCGAGCACCGCGGCGGTCACTGCCGCGCGGGTACGCACCAGCGGCCGGCCGTCCTGTGCGAGCTTCCGGAGCCACGCGAGCAGAGCAGGCCGCGCGGAGGGGTGGCTCGTCCAGACCTCGCGGAGGACCTCGACCGAGGCCCTGGGCTCCTGGAAGCGAGCCACGCGCTGGCGCACGGGGCCCCACTCGGTGTGTTCCTCCCTCCAGTACTCGACAGCGCGGGCCAGGCGCAGGCGTTTGGTGATGGACGTCCCGAAGATACCGACCCGGGGTTCCCTCCCGGCGTCCTCCGTTCTCTGGAACTGCGCGTACAGGGTGTCGCTGAGCTCCGCGGTCAGGGCGTAGGCGGCCTCGTCGAACGCTGCCAGGGAGATGAGGAACGCCTTGTCCCGGAGCTGGGTTTCGTCGCCCCCGAACCATTCCCGGACCTGCTCCCGGACCAGCCTCGGGCCGACGTTCGCCAGCTCCTCCCGAGTAGTCGTGCCGTCCGCGTGTTCGGCCAGTGCCTTCGCGAACGCCGCCGCCTCCCGCAGCTGGTGGTCGTCCCGGTCGAGGAACTCCTGGGAGAGTTCCAGAGCCAGCAGCTCGCGCTCCCTTCGCGGGTCGTCCACCAGGGCGTGCAGGTGTGACCGGAGCACAGCCTGGGGCGACGGCGGCACCCATGGAACAGGGTCGACGCCCCGCAGGGTCGCGAACAGGTCGACGGTGATGACGAGATAGGCGTCCTTCTCCCGGAGGGCGTCCCGCAGGGCCCACAGGTCGATGTCGCGCAGTGGGTTCTCCCTGCCCGTCACCAGGTCGCTCACGAGGTAGCCGTGCGAATCGCCATTCACCTCGTCCTTCAGCGCGGTCGGCGGGGTGTTGGGGTCGACGGCGCGTACCGGCACGGCGTCCAAGGAGCGCAGCAGCATCAGGGCAGCACTGCGGCGGCCGGTGAAGGGCGCGCCGTACAGCACGAGTACCCGCTTCTCGCGCAGCCGGTCGCGCAGGGGGTGCACGAGTTCCTCGTACCCGGCGAACTCCAGGGCAAGTTGGTCGAGTTCGGAAGAAGGGATGTTTCCGGAGGTGTGGGTGGCGGCGCCGAAACGGTAGTGGTGCTCCACCTTCGTGCCGAGAACAACGTCGCCTGCGACACTGCCCCCGCTGACCCCGGTCTGATCGCCACCGACCAGGCTGCCGCTGACCGCGGCCGGTACGTGCTCGTACAGCTCACGCCGCGCTGCCCAGGGGTCCTGCGGACGGTCGTCCTCCGCCTCGGCGTGCTGGTCGTTGGTCTGCTCCCGTTGGTCGGCCGCCGGGTCGGTGTCGTCCTGGGAGCGATCCGTCTGCTTGTCACCAGGCTGCTCGCTCATGCCTGCTCGCTCCGGCCCTCGTGCCGGACAGAGCCCATGACCACGTCCCCGGTGACGTGGCCGCCACTGACCCCGGTCTGATCGCCGTTGATCTGGCTACCGCCGACCGACACGGTCCCGCCGTTGAACGCGAATGCTGCCCCGGTGCTCGCAGGCACTGAGACAGGCGCCGCGGGAGCCTGCCCGGCGGCATCGTTGTGCGTACCACCGCTGCCGCGCCCGGCGGGCACGGGTCCCGGGGCAGGGACGGTGGTGAGGTGCGGGAGCGGACCGTGCAGCCACAGGTCGAGCCGGTCCTTCTTCACGGACACCGCGGCGTGGTGGAACTCCTCCGGGCGCAGTCCGCGGTGTCCATGGCGGACCACTCCTTCGTAGACGGGGGCCGAAACCCCCAGCACACAGTCCGTGTCTCGCTGCGCGAGCCCTTCGCGCAGGGCATCGGCATCGAGCAGCCGGCAGGATTGGTTGAGGTCGTGGCCGACGAGCCCGCCGACCGTGCCCTGCTTCGGGTCGAAGGCGACCTCCCCTGCGGCCAGTACCATCCGCAGCCGCATCTGGGCAGTGCTCGATGCCAGCCGGTTGTACTGGCACAACGCATCCGGGGTGGTCGTCAGCAGGGCCCGGAGGACCACAGTTTTCGGGATGTCGGCGCTGACCAGCACGATCAGGCCGTCCCCGCGATCCTCGCGGTACTGCATGTTCCTCTCAACACCCGCCTCAGCCAGGGTGTCCTCCACCACGTTGTGCAGTTCCCGGCGCAGGCAGGCCTGCACCACATCGTCCCGTCGGCTGAAGTCCTCGATGTCCAGCAGCAGAATGGTGCGGTTGACGGGTTCTGTCAGGGCCAGAATCATAGGTGCCTCTCGGACGGTCGGGCTCAGTCCGGAGCACTATCTCGTAGGGGTCTGACAGTGGAACAGGAACAGCTACACACAGCGTCTGTAGCCGATGGCACACAACTCGCCTCGACTGCAAAGCCATCGGTCGGCTATTCGCCGCCCCCGATCCGGCGCAGCAGGTCCGGGCGGACGATGACCAGTCCTCTGCGACTGGTGCGGACGATGTCGCGTTCCCGCAGCTCTTTCAAAAGCCTGGCCACCGCCTCGCGGGAGGCTCCGACCGCGCCTGCCAGCTCTTGCTGGCTGAGACCGGTGGTCAGGCGCACCCCCTCCGCATCCTGCACCCCGTGTGTGCGCGACAGCTCCAGGAGCAGGAGCGACAACCGCTCACGAACCCCGAGCGCCCCCTGCTCCACGCGTCGCCGATCGCTGGCCTGTGTCCGGTCCCCAATGAGGCTGAGCAGTTGGAGGGCAGTAGCCGGGAACTCCGCGAGATGGTCCAGGAATCTGCCGCGCTCGATCGTGACGGCCTCGACCTTTCCGAGTGCGGCGACTGTCGCCGAGCGCGAGCGGCCGCTGACTGCGGAGGCCTCACCGATGATGTCGCCCGGCCCCCGCAGGGCGAGCAGAGCTTCGTAACCGTTGGCCGCGGAGTGGATGACCTTGGTCCAGCCGGCGAGGATGACCACAACGTGAGTGGACGGTTCGTCCTGATGGACCAGGACGGACCGCGGGCTGTACTTCATGGGCCGGCCAAGCTCCAGCAGAGCCACCCGCTCCTGGCGCTCCAACCGGGCAAGAAAGGGAACTTGGTCGTCGAGCCTGCCGGCTCGTGACGGCGTCATGGGCTCGGACGCCGCGGAGACGGCTGCTGGTCCCTGCTGCCCCGACACAGGGCTGACCACGCCGTCGGTATCCACCCGCACTCCCCCAAAGCCACGTCACTCCGCGGTACTTCAGCGAAGTCTTCCCTTCACACCCTGCGCATCCAGCCTATGGCACAGATACCAGAGCACCCCAGTTGCGAGCGTCCTGCTGGCGCCGGCAATGACCCGCACGTGGGCAGTCAGGACACCGTCGGTCGGCCTCCCACCGAGCAATCCGGCACGGCGAACACCCGGCCCCCAGCCGTGGCTCCCGAGAGCGCACGAGAGCCGGCACCCGGACCAGGCCCTGCAAGAATGACCCGCCCAAGGTCACCCCAGGAAGCTCAACCGCACCCGCCGGTTCGGTTGTCGACGTTCATGTCCGCGAAGCTCCGTTGAAGCAACGCCAGGCTATCCGGCTCCCGAGGTGTATCAGGCCGTCGCCGTGGTCCCCCATCCGGACATGGTCACGCCGGAATGTAGCGCCAGTGCGGCGGCACAGGAGCCGCCTGGGTCGGTTCGCGCGCCACCACGCGCGAGCATCCAACTACCCATCTGGAGCCACATCTTGGATCTAAGCTGTGATCTCACTCCACAGAGGGGGCCGCGATGGCAGATCAGGTGGTGTCGTACGTGCTGGACGACGAGACAGTCGTCCAGTTCGAGATCGAGCCGACGGACGATTTTTACCAGGTCGGCGCCGCGGAGATCGTGGGGCAGGTACGCGAAGCCGTACGTCCGGCCGTGGAAGCTGCCCGTACGGTACTCGACCAGGCCGCGGCGCTCCGCCCCGCGGAGGTTCAGGTGAAGTTCGGGATCAAGGTCAGCGGGACGGCCAACTGGTTCGTCGCCAAGGCCTCGACGGACGCGAACTTCGAAGTGTCACTGTTATGGCGTCCCCCGGCGGCGGACGGGTCCTGAGCCTTGATGAGCACCGCTGCTGGCTCGGGCCCGCGCCCGGGCACCGATGCCTGGGTGGCCGCAGCGCACGGTACGGAACACGACGAGAAGGCGTTGGGTTCCGGCTTCCTCATCGACGACCACCGGGTGCTGACGTGCGCGCATGTCGCCTGCCCCACGTGGGAACGGACGCAGGAACTGTGGGTGGCGTTCCCCAAGTCGGACCAGTTCATGGACCGGCGCTTCCGGGTACGGGACGTGTTCGCCCCGGAGCCCCCAGCAAAGCGCCGGGCGCAGGACGTGGCCGTCCTCGTGCTCGCGCAGCCGGTCTCCGGCGAGCCGGCCGCGCGGTTGCGGCGGCCGACGCCATCCGCCCTCGTGGGCGAGGCGTGGTGGGCCTTCGGGTTCCCCGACGGCGACCTGTTCGGTAATTCGTCGGACGGGACGGTCGGCGAATCGCTCGCCTACGGGTGGGTGCGACTCGACACGGCCTCGCGCTATCCCGTCAAACCCGGCTACAGCGGCGCTGCGTTGTGGTCGCCGACGTACGGCGCGGTCGTGGGTATGGTCGGTCAAGCCAGTGGCTCGGGTGATGCCCGGGCTTTCACGCTCCATCACGTCGACAAGTGTCTGCCCGACCAGAAGATCGCACTGCTCGCCGACTGGTCAGCTGAGGCAGCGGGCGAGACTGCGCTCGCGGCGTGGGGCTGGACGCTGGACGAGGACCCGGAGGCTGGCCGGCACTGGAAGCCGCGCGCCCGCGGCGTTAGCACGGACGCCGAACAGGGCTTCCGGTTCCGGGGGCGAACCGCCGCGCTCACCGAGATCATCGGCTGGATGACTTGCGCTGTCGCGCCGCGGAAAGTCCTGTTGGTGACCGGGTCGCCCGGCGTGGGCAAGTCCGCGGTGCTCGGGCGAGTGGTTACCTCGGCGGATCCCGGTATCGCCGCGTCGCTCCCGGCGGACGACGACGCCTTGCGTGCCCCCCTGGGCTCGGTCTCCTGCGCCGTGCACGCCAAGGGAAAGACCGCCCTCGAGGTGGCTGCGGAGATCGCCACTGCGGCCTCGGCCTCACCGCCCGAGCGCGCAAGCGACCTCTCCTCCGTGCTGCGGACCGCGCTATCCGAGCGGCCCGCCTCCGCAAATGCGCCGTTCATCGTGGTCATCGACGCCCTTGACGAGGCCACCAGCGCGCAGCAGGCCCGCCTGATCGCGCGGCACATCGCCATCCCGCTGGCCGAGACCTGCGCGGATCTCCACGTCAGGGTGCTGGTTGGCAGCCGTCGCAGGGACGACGCCGGCAGTTTGCTCGACCCGTTCGGCAAAGCGGCCCGCGTCGTCGACCTCGACGCTCCCGAGTACTTCGACGCAGCGGACCTCACCGCGTACACGATGGCCACGCTCCAACTCCTGGGCGACGAGCGGCCCGACAACCCCTACGGCGACGACCGGACCGCACGCCCGGTCGCTGCCCGCATCGCCGATCTCGCTGACGCGAACTTCCTCGTGGCCGGGCTCACCGCGCGCGCTCACGGCCTGCACGACGCCCACGCAGCCGCGCCCGCCGACATCGCCTTCACGCCCACAGTCGCCGCGGCACTGCAGGAATACCTCGCACGGCTGCCTGCCGTTGACGGCGCTCCGGCGGCTGATGCCCTTTGTGTCCTAGCCTACGCCGAGGCACCGGGGCTCCCGTTGCCGTTGTGGAGCGCCGCGGTGGAGGAACTCACGGGCCACCACCTCACTGCGGACCAACTCCAGTCCTTGGCACGCTCGTCAGCCGCGAACTTCCTCGTCGAGACCGGCGTCAACGACCAGAACACGGGCGTGTTCCGGCTCTTCCACCAGGCCCTCGACGACGCGCTGCGGCAAAGCCGCGCCCAGCTCGGCTCGGCCGTGACCGACGAGCGCGCCCTCACACGCTCGTTCATCGCCTACGGCAGAAGGCTCGGCTGGGACCGCGCGCCCGCGTACCTGCTGCGTTCGCTGCCCCGACACGCTGTCCGCGGCAGGATCATCGACGAACTGCTTGCAGAGCCGGAGTACGCGCTCCATGCAGATCTGCGGCGCCTCATCCCGGCGAGCGGTTCAGCGCTCTCCGGGGCGGCCAAGGAACGTGCGCACATCCTGCGCCGGACGCCGCAGGCCATCGACTGTGATGCCGCCCGGCGCGCGGCCCTCTTCAGTGTGACCGAGACGCAGGAAGGGTTCGAGCAGGTCTATGGGCCTCTGGCTGCGCAAGGGCCGTACCGAGCCGAGTGGGCGGCAGTCGCCCCGCGCGCCGAAGAGGCGGTCCTTGAGGGCCACAGCGCCGAGATCCGCTCCGTGTGTGCCTTCGGCCCTGCATCCCGCACCCTGCTCGCCAGCGCCTCCGGCGACGGGACCGTGCGCCTGTGGGACCCAGTCACCGCTCGGACAGTTCGACGCCTCACACCCGAGTTCGGCCGCATCAGGGCGATGTGCGGCGTGATCGTCGACGAGCAGACCTACCTCGCTCTTGCCACGGACAACAACGTCTGGCTGTGGAACGAATCCCGGCAGTGCGCCGCGGGGCACCTAAGCGGCCACCTCAGCCCGATTCGCGACTTGTGCGCGTTCGACACGGCCGACGGCCCCTGCCTTGCGACCGCGAGTGCGGACGGAACAGTCCGTGTCTGGGATCCCACCGCACGACAGTGCACCGCGGTCCTTTCGGGGCACAGCGGCTGGGTCGAGAGTGTATGCGCAGTGGCGGTCGACGACGAAACCCTCCTGGCGTCGGGCGGGGACGAAGAGGACGGCTCCATTATTCTCTGGCGTCCCGATACCGGAGAACGTGTCCACGTCCTCGAGGGACACGAAGGTTCCGTCGTTGCCCTATGCGCCGTGCAGGTAGAAAAGCACACCCTGCTGGCAAGTCTCGGCGCGGACAAGACCGTTCGGCTGTGGGAGCCGGCCAGCGGCTGGTGCGTACGCACCCTCCCCGGTGAGGACCTGGACTTCACGCTGAGCGCCGTCACGGTCGAAGGACGCTCACTCCTTGCTGGCACGAGCGGCGATCTGGTCCGACTGCTGGACCCGGAGACAGGCCGGATCGCCATCACCCTCCAAGGCCACTCCGACTCCGTGGACTCCCTCTGCGTCCTGCGCGTCAACGGCCGAGACCTGCTCGCCAGTGGGGGCTCCGACCACACCGTGCGGCTGTGGGACCCGGCGGCACCGCGCGCCAGCCGTGTGAGCGCGATCCGCGCCCTCTGCCCCGCTCACAGCAGCGACGGAATGCTAGTGGCCGCCGGCGGCGACGACGGCGTCACCGAGCTGCGCGATCCCGACTCTGGCATCGTCGTCGGCGCGTTGAAGGGCAACCGCGAATGGGTGCGCGCTTTGTGCTCCCCAAACCGCCTCGACCGGCCGTACCTCGCCGGGTGCGGCGACGACGGAGCGGTGTGGCTGTGGGATCCCCTAGACGCCTGGCCCCGTTCCCGGCGTCCGGGCACCAAACCCGCCTACGCCGTGTGTGCCGTGCACGTTGGCGACCGAACGCTCCTAGCCATGGGCCACACCGACGGTAGCGCATGGCTTTGGGACCCACTCACCGAAGAGACCACGCACTTCTCCCGCTTCCGCAGCGGGATCTACGCCATGTGCCCCTTGGAACTTGCTGGACAACCGTACGTCGCCGCGGCCACGGACGGGCAGGACGGCGCAGTGTGGCTGTGGAACGCGGTCTCCGGTCAACGCCACAAGTTGGTTTCCACGAGCGAGACTTTTGCGATGTGCACGCTGCCCATGGCCGGGCGGACCGCACTCGCCACCGCGCACGCGCACGGGGGGATATACCTGTGGGACGCCGAGCGGGGCGAACTCTTCGGAGACCTCTCGGGTCACACGGGCGCGGTCAACGCAGTGAGCGTGGTCAGTGACGGCGGGCTCCTTCTCGCCACCGCCAGCAGTGACCGGACTGTGCGCCTGTGGGACGTGGCGAACCTGGCGCTGGTCGAGGAGATTCCCGTACACCATCCCGCGCTTGCCGTCACATGGGTGGCACAGCGGCTGATCGTCGGACTCGACCACGGGCTCCTAGCGCTGTCTCTGGGGGATGTAGGCCGCTATACCGTCGGAGGGTGAGCCGTGAACGCCAGGGACTCTGAGCGCGGAGCTTCTGTCCCTGGTCGTGTCCGCGAAACTCCGTTAGGGCAACACCACGGTAGCGGAGACCTCAACCGAACGGCTTCCGAGGTGCGACGTGACCAGACGCATCCCGCCCTTGCAACACCGCCGACCTCAGCCGCCCAGGAGCTGTGCCGCCTGCGCCGGTAGGAGCACCTGAGGGCGGCGGACATCGTTGAGATCCTGGCCGCCGAGCCCGACCGGTACCCGATCGAGGGCCGGTGGACGTGGGGTCGGGTGGAGGCGCTGATCGCCAACCCCAAACTCCTCAAGCGCCAGCCCTACGGCCGGGCCGGCTTCCCACTCCTACCAGCGCATCCTGCTCAACTGACCACCAGACAAAGTCGATCACCGGCTACGAAAATCTTGGAGGACCCTCAATCCTGATAGAGCCCAGCCGACCGCGTCGGCTGGTGCGGGGTCGCCTCACTCGATCAACTCCACCAAGTGTGCGGACAGTTCCGCGATAGTGGGGTAGTCGAAGCTGTAGGTCGGTGTGAGGCGGATGGCCAGGTCCTCGCGGAGGCGGCTGCGCAGGCGCAGGCCGAGGAGGGAGTCCAGACCCAGCTCGATGAAGGGGGTTTCGGTGTCGAGGCCGCCGAGTTCCTCTCCTAGCAGGGTTCCGACGGCGCTGGACACGTAATCGGTCATCCGGGTGGCACGCTGCCAGGGCCGGAGTGCGCGCAGGTCGGCGGCCACGGCGCCGGCGGCCGCCGGGATGGCACCCTCGGCCGGCGGGTCGGTGAGTTGGCGGGCGAAGGCGACGGGATCAGCGTCGGCGTGCGGTACCCGCAGGTGGGCGGCGAGCGTGGTGTCAGGTGTGGCGGCGAGCACGTGGTCGAGCACGGACATGCCCTGCTCGGGGCTGAGCTCGCCGAGACCCCGGCTGGTGCTCCTGGGCCGTTCCCCGAGGGCAGTGTGCATGCCGCCCCCGGACCAAGGGCCCCACTGGACCGAGGCCGCCCACTGCCCGCGCGCCCGGCGGCCTGCCGCGACGGCGTCCATCGCCGCGTTCGCGGCAGCGTAGGCGGCCTGGGCCGGGGCGCCCAGCGTCGCGGTGATGGACGAGAAACAGACGAAGAAGTCGAGGTCGAGCCGCTCCGTGAGCCGGTCCAAGTGACGGGTGCCGTCGAGCTTGGGGGCCAGCACCCGGGCCAGCGAATCGGATGTGAGGTTGGCCAGGGTCGCGTCGTCGAGCACTCCGGCCGTGTGCACGATGCCGCGTACAGGCGGATAGGCGCTCGCCAAATAGGTGAACAAGGACTCGAGTTGCGCGGCTTCGGTGACGTCCACCTGGGCTCTCAGCAGATCGAGGCCGTCGGCACGCAGCTCCTCAAGGATCGTCTCACCGATACCGGCGCCGCCTGCTGTCCGGCCGAGCGCCACCAGGTGACGGGCGCCCAGTTCGTACAACCGGCGCAGCACCCGGGCACCGAGCGCACCACCGCCGCCGGTGACCAGGTACGTCGCGTCGGGGTCCAGACGCGGCAGGGCGGGCTGCCCGGCGACCGGACTGATCCGGGCGAGCAGCCGGACGCCGTCACGGTAGGCGACCTCCGGATCGACACCACCGACCAGGTCGACCACCAGACCGGCGTCGAACGGGCCACCGTCCGTGTCCACGCAGCGGATCGCGATCTCGGTGAGCTCGGTGCGCGCGCTACGGGCCAGGCCCCACAGCGCCGCATGTGCGGGATCGGGGGCGGCATCGGTGGACTGGGCACGGGTGGTCAGCAGGACCAAGCGGCGCGGCGCGACGGTGGTGCCGTCCGCGTAGCCGCGCAGCAGGGCGGCGACGGTGGCGACGCAGTCGGGCAGGCCGACCGGTGCCGGATCCACGGTCGGGTCGGGGACGCAGACGACCCCCGCAGCGAGAGTGTCGGGCGTCCCGCTCGGCGGTGCCTCGCCCGGTGCCCGCAGCTCGCAGGACCCCGTGTGCGCGCGGATCGCTTCCGCGACGCGCACGGCGACCGGATTGTCGGGCGAGCCCAGCACGGTCCAGGACAGGTCCGAGGTGGTCTCGGTGAGGGGTCCCGGTGCCGGCTCCCAGACCGTGCGGCCGTGGAAGAGCGTTCCGTCGGTGGTCGACGCGGCCTCGGGTGTCACGGTCTGCGCGGCCGGGCCCGGGTCGATCCAGTAGCGTTCGCGGATCCGGTGCGAGGTGGGGATGAGCACCCGTCGTCCGGAGCCGCGCGAACCGAACCGGGAGGTGTCGACCGGCGTGCCGAGGGCGTAGAGTCGGGCGGCCGCCTGCGTGAGCGCCTCGGCCGTATCCCTGCGGCGCTGCAGGGAGGAGACGAAGGCCGCGTCGGCTCCGGAGCTCCGCCCGTGGCCACTGAGCACGGCGGCGGGGCCGATCTCCAGGAACAGACGGTGGCCGTCGAGCAGCGATTCCAGTGCGTCCCCGAACCGTACGGTCTCGCGCACCTGGCGCACCCAGTACGCCGGATCGGCGGCGGACAGCCCCGCACCGCCGGCCATCGAGGAGACGAACGGCACCCTGGGCTCGCGGAACCGGACCCCGTCGACGGCGCGCTCGAACTCCTCGCGCATCGGGTCGACGGCGCTGGTGTGGAACGCGTGCGTGGTACCGACGGCGGTGGTGACGGTCTCGGTACCGAATTCGGCGGTGATCTTGGCGAGCGCGTCCGCGGGCCCGCCCACCACTACCGCGCGCTCGCCATTGACCACGGCGATCTCGGCGGGCACGGCGGTGCGCGCGAGTACGTCGCGTACCCGGTCCTCGGTCTCCATCACGGCCAGCAGCGAGCCGGCCGGGCAGAGCTCGTCCATCAGCCGGCCGCGCGCCGTCACCAGCCGCAGTGCGTCCGGCAGGTCGAGGATCCCGGCCGCGCAGGCGGCTGCGTACTCGCCGAGGCTGTGGCCGAGCACGGCGGCGGGACGGACCCCGGCCGAGGTCCACACTCCGGTGAACGCGTACTGGAAGCAGAACAGCCCGAGCTGGGCCCAGCGTGCCTCGGTGTGCAGGGCTGGGGCATCGGTGCGCAACAGCTCCAGCAGTGCGGGGCCTGCCTCACCGAGTTCCTGCAGGCACTCGTCCAGTCCGGACCGGAAGGCCGGCACCCGCTGGTACAGGCTCCAGGTGGTCTCGGCGAGTGCGCCGCCCTGGCCGCTGTACAGGAAGACGGGCTGCTGGTCCCCCGGCGGCGCGGCCCGGTCCGCCGTCACGTCGTGGCGCGCCAGGGTGCGCAACCGCTCCACCAGGGTGTCCGCGTCGGGCGCGGCCACGGCGGCGCGGTGGGCGAAAGTGGGCCGGGCCGTCCGGGCGGTGACGCAGACGTCGGCCAGGTCCTGCTCGGTGGCGGCCACGTGGTCGGCATAGGCCTCGGCCTGCTGACGCAGCCCTTCCGAGCTGCGTGCTGACAGGGTGAGCAGGTAGGGGCCGGCGTCCGTCCGCGCGGCGGGCCGCTCGGGCGCCGCGGCGAGCACCACGTGCGCGTTGGTGCCGCCGCCGCCGAACGAGCTGATCCCGGCCAGGCGTTCGGACCGGTGCTGAATCCACGGGGTGTTCTCGGAGACCACGAAGAGCGGTGAACTCTCCAGCCGCAGCGCCGGGTTGGGAGTGGTGAAGTTCAGCGTGGCCGGGATCAGACCGTGCTCCAGCGCCATGGCCGCCTTCATCAGCCCGGGGAGGCCGGCTGCGGTGTCCAGGTGGCCGATGTTGGACTTCACCGATCCCAGGCCTATCTCGCGCCCGGTTCCGGCGCCGAACACCTGGGTGAGCGCGCTGACTTCGATGGCATCGCCGAGCGAGGTACCGGTGCCGTGCGCCTCCAGGTACCCGATGTCGTCCGGTGCGATCCCGGCCATCCGGTGCGCGGTGCGGACCACGTCGGCCTGGCCCTCGGCACTGGGGGCCAGGTAACCGGCCCGGACAGCTCCGTCGTTGTTGACCGCGCTGCCCTTGATGACCGCACAGATCGGGTCGCCGTCGGCCAGCGCGTCCTGCAGGCGGCGCAGCAGCACGACGCCCGCGCCGCTGCCCCCCACGGTGCCGCGCGCCGCCGCGTCGAACGGGCGGCACACGCCGTCCGGGGACAGGAAGCCGCCTTCCTCGTACACGTAGCCGCGGCGCAGCGGGAAGTGCACCCCGGCCGCACCGGCGAGCGCCATGTCGCTCTCTCCGGTGAGCAGCGATTGGCAGGCCAGGTGGAGCGCCACCAGGCCGGTGGAGCAGGCGGTCTGCACACCGATGCTGGGTCCGCGGAGGCCGAGGCGGTGCGAGACCCGGGTGCAGAGGTGGTCGCTCTGGGTGGCGATGAACGCCTGGAGCGGGGCGAGTTCGGTGAGCAGACCGGAGCTGCGGGCCAGGTTCTCGCTGAAGTAGGAGCTGAGTCGGTTGCCCGCGTACAGGGCCATGCCCGCGCCGCCGAAGCAGCCGATCCTTGCGTCGCCGAGCCGTTGCGGGTCGTACCCGGCCCGTTCGAGGGCGTCCCAGACGCACTCGAGGAAGAGCCGGTGCTGGGGGTCGGTGATCCGCGCCTCGGCGGGCGGGATCCGGAACAGCCCGGGGTCGAAGTCCTCGGCGCCTTCCAGGTAGCCGGCGGACGGCACGTAGTCGGGGTGGCGCACCAAGTCGGGGTCGACGCCGGCGGCGAGGAGTTCGTCGGGGGTGAAGGTGCGGATCGAGGAGACCCCGCCCGTGAGGTTGGCCCAGAACTGCTCGGGCGTGTTCGCGCCCGGGAACCGGCAGGCCATGCCGATGATCGCGACGTCCCGTCCGGATTCGGCGGTGCTCATCACACGGCCTCCGTTTCCAGGAGGGCGGTGCCCGGCCGGCCGAACCGGTCGGAGCCGCGCCGCGGCGCGGCCGGTTCGGGTTGTCCGCCCCCGCCTCCCCCGCCGCCCGCGCCGCGCAGGCGGTCCAGGTGCGCGGCGAGGGCGGCAACGGTCGGATGGGCGAAGAAGTCGGATATCTCCACCCGGGTCCGCAGCTTCTCCTCGATCAGGTGCTGCACCCGGGGCAGCTGCAGGGACCGCGCGCCCAGGTCGAAGAACCCTGCATCGTAGGGGACTTCGGGCGCGGCGAGGACCTTCTGCCAGATACCGGCGAGAGTGGCGAGGGTCTCCCGGTCGGCGCCCTCGCGCGAGCCCGTACCCGTCGGGTCGGCGACGGCCGCCACCGCGACCGGTGTGCCGCGCAGATCGTCGACGACGAGCTCGCCGGTGTGAGCGGGCAGCGGTACGCAGCGGACCTCGAGCCGGTCCAGCGGTGCGGTCGGCAGTTCGACGCGGGACAGAATGAACGGGTTGGTCGGCTCGAGGCCGATCACGGTGTGGCCGACGGGCAGCCGCACGGCGCTGTCGAAGGCGCGCAGCGCGGCCTCCACGGTGAGCACCCGGTAGCCGCGCGAGCGGACCAGTTCGTCGTCCTCGCTGCCCGCGCTCATGCCAGTCGACTGCCAGCGGGACCAGGACAGCAGATGCACCGGCACGCCCTGGGCGCCCAGTTGTGCGGCCCAGGCGTCGAGGAAGGCGTTGGCCGCGCCGTAGCCGGCCACCTGGGCGCCGCCGAAGAGCGCGTTGACCGAGGAGAAGGCGACCACGGAGCCCTTCCGCTCGGCGATCAGCCGACCCAGCAGCAGGGCGGGTTCGACCTTGGCGGCGAGCACCTCGCGCAGCCGTTCCGGCGTCAGCTCGGCGACCGGGACGCCGTCCATCAGTCCGGCCAAGTGCACGGCACCGGCGATCGGCAGGTTCCAGGATGCCTCGACCTCCGCGAGCGCGGCGCGCAGCCCGGCCTCCTCGCCGGAGTCGACAGCGAGGTAGCGGACCCGGCCGACCTGTTCCAGCTCGCGCAGACGCCGCCGGCGGGCGTCGAGTGCGCCCCGGTCGCCCTGCAGGGTGCTCGGCTCCGGCAGCGGGGTGCGGCCGAGCAGGACGAGCGAGCAGCCGGTAGTGGCGAGCAGATGACGGCAGACCTCGAAGCCGACGCCGCCGAGGCCACCGGTGACCAGGTAGGTCGCGTCCCGCCGGAAGAGTGCCGACGGCCCTTCTGTGTCGGACTCGGGCTCGGGCTCGGGCTCGGGCTCGGGCTCGGGCTCGGGCTCGGGCTCGGGCTGGCCGGTGATGCACAGCTCGCGCCGCACACCGCCCCGGTAGGAAACCACCGCGCCTCCCGCTTCGCCGAGCAGTTCGCCATCCACAGTCCGCTCATCGCCGGGTTCGGCGTCGATCAACCGCACCCGCAGCCAGGGCAGTTCGGCATCGAGGCTGGGGGCCAGCCCCGCGAGCGGGCTCAGCGCGAGGTCCGGGATTTCGTCGGCGGTGACCGCGCACAGGCCGGCGCCGAGCAGGGTGAGCCGGATCGGCCCGCGCGGCCCCAGTTCGTCCAGTGCGCGGACCACCAGCAGTACCTGCTCGATCACGGCGGCCTGACGCTCGATCAAGGTGCGCGCGTCCTGCGGCTGCGGCTCGGCCGGGAAGGCGAGCACCACTTCGCCGGGTAGCCGGGTACCGTTCGCGCCGTCGGCCAGGAACGCGCCGACCGCGCCGACCGAGGGCGCAACAGTGACCAGTTGGGGGTCCATCTCCTGGTCGCCGTCCCAGATCCCGAAGGTACAGCGGCGCCCGTGGGCGGTCAGCAGGGCACGCAGTCGTCCGCCGGTCGCGGCGTCCGCGCCCAGCACCACGGTCCGCGCGCCGTCGATGTCACGGATGCCGGGCGCGGTGGGACGGGCCGCTCGGACGCGCCACTCGGGGCGGGCCAGCCACACCCCGGCGGGTTCGGCCGCCGCGCCGCGCGCCAGCCGGTCATCGAACTCCCCCGCGTGCAGCCGTGCGGCGAGCACCGCACGGCGGATCTTGCCGATCGAGGTCTTGGGTATCTCCTCGGGCCGCACCTGGATGACGTGCCGGGGCGGGAAGCCGTAGTGCTCCAGCACCCGGCGGCGTACGTCAGCGCCCACCACCTCCGCCTGCTGGCCGGCCCGCGGGCTGTAGAAGACGGCGATCTCGTCGGTGGCGGCGTTGTCGGGGCGGTAGCAGACCGCGGCGGTGAAGCTCTCGAGTACCCGGTCGGAGCGCTCGACCACGGCCTCCACCTCGGTCGAGGGGATACTGATGCCGTTGACCCGGATGACGTCCTTGGAGCGGCCGACGATGGTCAGTGCCCCGGCGGCGATGACGGCGCGGTCGCCGGTGCGGAACCAGCCGTCGGGTGCGAAGGAGTCGGCGTTGGCCTTGTCGTTGTTGTGGTAGCCGCGGGTGACCATGCTGCCGGTGACCTCCAGGTCGCCGGTCTCGCCCTCGACCGCGGGCGAGCCGTCGGCCCGGACGATGCGCACCGACAGGCCGGGGAACGGGCCGCCGACCGTCACGGGACCGAGCAGTGAGCCCCCCGTGCCGGAGAAATCCTGGTCCGCGGTCACCACGGAGCAGGTCTCGGACATGCCCCAGGCGGGCTGCACGGTGTGATCCCGCAGTCCGAACGGCGCGAGCACGGCGAGGAACTGGCGTACTTGCTCGGCGACGACCATCTCCCCCGCGTTGATGATGGACCGCACCCGGGACAGGTCCCAGTCACGGTCGGCCAGGTCCCCGGCGCGGGCTCCGATCAGCGAGAAGGCGAAGTTCGGCGCCCAGGTCAGTGTGGCCCGGTACTGGGTGAGCAGGTCCAGCCAGCGCAGCGGGTCGCCCAGCACGGCGTCGGTGGGGACGTGCACGTCCTCGCAGCACAGGTAGACGTCGCGGACATGGCACATCAGCAGGCCGACCACGTGGTCCAGCGGGAACCAGTTGACGGAGACGTCGTCGGCGCCGAGGCCGAGCGTGGCGCGGGCGGCGGCGGTCATCGAGAGGATCGCCGCGTGGGTCTGGGTGACCAGCTTGGGCATCCCGGTGCTGCCGGAGGTCAGCAGCATCACCGCGATGTCGTCCGGCCGGATCTCCGCCGGGGTGGCGGGCTCGGCCTCGGTCAGCGCGTCCAGGCCGTGCAGCCGGGCGCGTTCGCGTACGGCCGGCGGCACGCTCGTCGGGTCGGAGGTGACGATCACGGGCTCCTGGAGCAGTTCCCACACGTACTGCAGCCGCTCCGCCGCCGAGGCGCCCGCCTCCGCGGTGACCGGGGCGCACGGGACAGCCACCGCGCCGGTCAACTGGCAGGCCCAGAAGGCGGTCAGGAACTCCTCGTTGTCGCCGGCCGGCAGCAGCACCGGATCGCCCGGACGCACCCCGGCCCCCTGCAGGCCCTTCGCCACCCGTGCGGCGCGCTCGCGCAGCTCGCCATAGGTCAGCCGGACCGCCTCGCCCGCGCCCGGGTCGAACACCACGCCCGCGCTGCCGGCCGCGGCCCGCTCCAGTGCCTGTACGAGGGTGAGCGGACCGTCCGGGTGGCTGATCCGCCGCCCGCCGCTGAGCAGTGCCGGGGGCGCCTCGCCGTCCTGACGCGCGGGCACCGGCGCGGCGTCGCCCGGCCAGACCACCAGTCCGCCGGGCTGCGGTACACCGGCCTCCACGATCGCGGCCCGGGCCTGGGTGGCGCCGACTTCGAGTGCGGCCCGTTCGGCCGCGCGCAGTGTGTCCTCGCCGAGTGCCGGCAGCTCGGCCAGCCGGTCCTGGTCCACGTGTCCCTCGGGGTCGCGGGGCAGCGCGGTCAGCCGGACCAGGTGCGGGCCCAGCTCCTGCGGCACGCCGACGCAGGCGCGCCGCAGGGTGCGCAGGAGGTCGGCATGGCCGGTCGGCCGCCCTGGGACCACGTAGGCGATGATCCCGGTATCGGCCGGCCCGGCGGCCACCCACCAGTCGGTGATCCCCGGCAGCTCCCGGAGTGCCACACGGACTCGGTCCGCTGCCTGCTCGACGCCAGGGGATCCTGACTCCTGATTCATCGCTCTCCTACTTGCTGTTCGGCGGGACGTGCGGTGGCGGCGGGCGGCCCGCCCTTGGTCAGTGGGACCGCACCGAGCGAGCCAGGTCGCTGACGGTGGGCGCGTCGAAGAAGACGTCCACGGGGAGGTCGACCGCGAACCGGGTGCGGATCTTCGCCAGGATCTGGACCGCGGCGATGGAGTCGCCGCCCTCCTCGAAGAAGTCCGACTCGGCGGTGAGTCCGGTCCGGCCCAGGACCTGGGACCAGATCGCGATCAGCTCCGGGACGATGCCGGGGTCCCGCGTGGTGGGGGCAGCGGCAGCCTGATCCGACGTGCCGGATCGCGGAGTCGACTCATCGGTGCGCGGAGTCGGCGACGGGTACGCGCGGGCACTCTCACGCTCCGACGGAACCCGTTCGTCCCACCGCACGGCGCGGCCGCCGGCCGCCGCGGCGAGCAGGGCCGTCCAGTCCCCCAAGTCCGCCATGCCGCGCGGAAGCAGCTGCCCGTCCTCGGCTGCGTCGCCGTGCGAGGCGATCGACGCGGCGACCGCACCCGCCAGCTGACGGTGCGTCACCGAAAGGTCAGGCCCCAGTCGCAGTGCCACGGCATGATCGTCGAGCACCGGCAGCTCGGGCACCGGCCCGGCGTCCCAGGCGTGGACCTCCACCAGGGCTACGCCGTCGAGACCCGGCACCCGCCCCCGGTCGGCGACGGCCACGGTCGGCCGCCCGGCCGTCGCGGCGCCGTCGGAGCCCAGCGGGACCCAGCAGCCGCCGGACCACAGGATGCCGAGCAGTCCCACCAGCAGCGCGGACCCCGGTTCCACCGCGAGCCCGACCGGATCGCCGACGCCGACCCCGGCCTCGACCAGCCGTGCCGCCAGCCGTCGGGCCCGCTCGACCGCCATGGCGAGCGTCAGCGGAACCGTCTCGCCGCACACCGGCACGGCCTGCGGCCGCCGCTCGGCGTGCCGCGCCACCAGGTCCGTGGCACGCTCGGCCTCGGCCGCGGGCGCGCCCACAGCGGCGCGCAGCAGCACGTCGAACCGGTCGTTCAGTGCCCGGACCTCGTCCTCACTGACCGCCTCGGTGTTGTAGTCCCAGGAGATCCGGTGGCCGCTGTCGAAGTGTGTGATGTTCAGCCCCAGGTCGAACCGGACCGCGGGGGCCCCGCTCTCCAGGTGTCGCACCGTGAGCCCGGCCAGCTCCGGCAGGTGCGGCTTGTCCCAGCTGAACACGGCCGAGAGGATCGCCGGCTGGCCCCACGTCGCGGGCTTCGGCAGGTCACGCATGATCTCGGCCAGCGTGCAGGCCTCGTGGTCGAAGGCGTCGAGCAGGACGCTGCGGATCCGGCGCAGGTGTGCGGGGAAGTCCTCCGCCGGGTCGCGGAGCGAACGGATGGGCAGCACGTTGGCGCAGTAGGCGACCAGGTCCTTGCCCGGGCCCTCGGCAGGGCGGCGCGCGGTGGGCACGCCGACCACCACGTCATCCTGGCCGGCTATCTCGTGCAGCAGCGCCGTGTAGGCGGCCAGCACCACCATGAAGGGGCTGGCTCCGTGCTGGGAGCCGAACTTCTGCACCCGGCGCAGCAGGTCCTGGTCGAAGTCGACGTTCAGCCGGGCACCCGCGTGCCCGGTCACCCGCTTGCCGACGGTGCGGCCTCGGCCGGGCAGGGCGAGCGGCTCGGGCAGCGGGTCGAAGATGCCGCGCCAGTACGCCAGGTCGGCCTCGGTGGCGGGCCGACCGTCGGGCCCGAGCAGGTAGTCGGCGAGCCGGGGGGCCGGGGCGAGCGGCTCGCCGACGCCGATCTCGTGAGCGTAGAGCCGGCCCAGTTCGTCCAGCAGCACGTTCTCCGCGCTGCCGTCGACGGCCACATGGTGCGCGGTCAGGCAGAGCAGGTGCTCGCGGGGCCCCACGGTGAGGAGCGTGCCACGCAGCAGCGGTCCACGGGCCAGGTCGAACGGGCGGGCGGCCTCCTCCTCCAGCAGCGCCGTGACCTCGCGGTCGCGCGCGGCCTCGTCCAGACCGGACAGGTCGACCAGCTCGAGATCAGTGTCCACATCCGTCCGTACGGTTTGGGTGGCGCCGTCGTCGCTGAAGGCCACCCGCAGCGCCTCGTGTCGGTCCACCAGCGTCCGGAACGCGGCGCGCACCGCCCGGGTGTCCAACTCTCCGCTCAGGCTGAGCAGTCGGCGCAGGTTGTACGCGCTGTTGGTCTCGGCGCCGAACTGTGCGGCGGCCCAGACCAGGCGCTGGTTGGGGGTGCTGGGCAGCGCGGCGGACTGCGGCGGACCGCTCTGCGGTGCGGCCGGGCGCTCGGGCTGGGTGAGGACGACCGCCGGGCGGGTCGGGCCCGCGTCGCGGGCAGGGGCGTCGGCCACCGTCCGGCGCAGCCGGTCGAGCGCCTCGAATCCTTCGCGCGCCAGGTCCGGCTGCACGCCGAAGTCCACGAAGCAGGCGATCTCGTCCACCCCGGCGTCGGCGAGCTCGTCCACGGTCGCCCGGCAGCCGTCGATGCCGCCGATCAGCGAGCGATGACGCAGGTACTTGTCCTGGGCCGAGCGGATCAGGAACTCGCGGTCGGACTCGGCCAGCCGATCCGGGTCGATCCGCCGCTCGGCGGGCGACATCCGGTTGGTCAGGTCGAGCGCCGCGGCCAGGTAGCGCGCCAGCGGGTCGGCGGCCGCGGCCCGCACCTTCTCCTCGTCCTCGCCGACCAGGGTGTGCACGAGGACCGTGATCCGGCCCGCGTCGTGGCCGGCCCGGGCCCGGGCCTCCCGGTAGGCGGCGATCTTGGTCTTGAGCTCGGCGACGTCCTGAGTGAGCAGGTTGGTCAGCACCCCCAGGCCCGCCTCACCGGCCGCGCCGAACGCCTCGGAGCTTCCCAACGTGGTGAGCCACAGCGGAAGTTCGGGCTGTACGGGACGCGGATAGGTGAGGACCTTTTGGGTCCCTTCGCCCGCGCGGAACTCCAGTTCCTCGCCGCGCCACAGCCGACGGACCTGGTCGATCCGCTTCATGGTGACCTCGCGGCGGTCGGTGAAGGAGCCGGGCGCCAGTACGAAGTCGCGGTCGTTCCAGCCGGAGGCGACGGCGATGCCGACCCGCCCTTGGGAGAGCCGGTCCACCACGGCCCACTCCTCGGCGATCCTGGCCGGGTGGTGCAGCGGACCCACCACGCTGCCTGCGCGCAGCTTGACCCGGCTGGTGCGCTGGGCAAGCGTCGCGGCGAGCACGGCGGGGTTGGGCGACAGGCCGCCGAAGGGGTGGAAGTGCCGCTCGGGCAGCCAGATCGCGTCGAAACCGTGCTGGTCGGCGAAGTCGGCGCCGTCCATCAGCAGCTGGTAGTGCGCGTCGATGTCGATCATGTCGCTGTCGCCGAAGTAGGACAGGCTCAGCTGCGGGGCGCGGCGCGCGGCCGGGACGGCCGGGGCCTGCGGGCGTTCGGGTTCACGTACCGTCAGCACCGGTGCGACCGGCGCTGACGGTGGTTCCGGGCGCCGGGGCGCGGCCTCGGGCTCACGGACCGCCGGCGCCGGACCGGACGATCCGTCGGCGCGCTGCCACAGGCCGGCCTCCCTCATCTCGGCGGCCGCGTCCAGGGCGGCGTGCACCACCTGGTCGGCGTCCTCGTCGGTGTGCGCCGTGGACAGGAACGAGGCTCCGGTCTCGGCGACGTACACGCCGCGCAGCGCCAGGTTGGCGCGGAACAGGTCCATCTCCACCGGCTGGTGGACGAAGCTGAAGTTGGCGTTCTGCGCGAACCGGAAGAAGGAGCCCGTGTTGGCCGCACCGAGCGGCACACCCAGCTCGGCGAAGCCTGCGTTCAGCCGTTCGGTCATCGCGTCGGAGCGCTCGTTGAGCTCCTTGTACAGCTGCGGTCCGTTCTCCCGCAGGTGCCCGAGCACCGCGCGGGAGGCCGCCAGGGCGAGCGGGTGGTTGGCGTATGTGCCGGCGGTGAAGGTAAGTGCGGTCTCGCCCGGGATCCGCCACTCGCCCACCCAGGACCCGCCGTCGACCAGGTCGAGGAAGTCGCGGCGGCCCGCGACGGCGGCCATCGGCAGGCCGGCCGCCAGCGTCTTGCCGTAGGTCACCAGGTCCGCCCGGATGTCGAACAGCTCCTGGCAGCCGCCGGGCCCGACCCGGAAGCCGGTGAGGACCTCGTCGAAGACCAGCGCGATACCCTCCTCGCGGGTGAGCGCGCGCAGTCGGCGCAGGAAGTCCACCGGGTGCAGGCCCGGGTTGCCGTTCTGCACCGGCTCGACCACGACGGCCGCGAGCTCGTCGGCCAGCTCGGCGATGGTGGTCAGCGAGCTCTCCCGGTCCAGCGGCAGCACGATGACGTCGTCCACCATCGCCTGCGGGGTACCGACGACCATCGGGTCCGCGCCACTGGCCGGGTGGTCGAGTCGGGGTGAGACCAGGGTCCCGTCGAAGTGGCCGTGGTAGGCCTTGGCGAACAGTACGATCTTGGACCGGCCGGTGGCGGCGCGGGCCAGGCGGATCGCGGTCATCACGGCCTCGGTGCCGGAGGCGCAGAACAGCATCCGCTCGGCACCGGTCAGCTCGCTGACGAGCCCGGCCACCTCGCCGGCCAGTCGGCTGGCGCTGCCCAGTTGCATGCCCTGGCGCATCTGCTCGGCCAGAGCCGCGACCACCGGCTCGGGGCTGTGACCGAGCAGGTGGGCACCGAAGCCCATGGAGAGGTCTATGTACTCGTGCCCGTCGGCGTCCCAGAAGCGGGAGCCGGCCGACCGGTCGCCGCACAGCGGGTAGCGGATCGCGCGTACCTCCGGGCGGGTCGCCGGGGCGTAACGCCGGTTGTTGGCCAGGCGGTCTTGGTTGCGCAGCGCGTACTCGCGGGAGGCGGCGGTGCGGGCCTGGTAGCGGGTGATGACGTCGGAGAGGTACGCCTCACGGCGGGCGGCCGGCGCGAGGGCGGGCGCTGCGGCCGCGGGCTCTGCGGCACGTTGCCCGGGAACGGGGGTCGTGGCTGGGGCAGTTCGGGCACGCAGCTCGGTGAGCTCGGCGGTCAGCGTTCTGACCTGCGCCTGTAGTGCCTCTAAGGCGTCGCCGACGGGACCGGGCGCCGTGGACGCGGCGACTGGCGCAGGGGCGGAGACCGGAACAGGAGCGGGTGCGTGGACCGGAGTCGGGGCAGGGGTGGCGACCGAGGCCCGAACGGGAGCCGGAGCCGAAGCCGGGACGGCGGTCGGGGACGGTACGGCAGTCGGCGCGGGCGCGTTCTCGGGCTCTGGCACGCTCTCGGCCGACGCGCCGATCGCGCCCGCGACATGACGGGCGATCTCTTCGATGGTCAGCAGGTCCTCGAAGAGCTCACGCACCGTCAGCGCGACGTCGAACCGGTCCGCGATCCGCTGCACGATCCGTGCGAAGACCAGCGAGTCCGCGCCGAGCTCCAGCAGCGGCGCCCGCTCGGACACCTCCGCTTCGGCCATGCCCAGCATGTGCGCGAGTTCACTGCGCAGGAACGCTCCAACGTCGGCCATGCCGCCATCCCATTCTTCGTCAGGTTGATCGTCCGCGTGTGCTGTGCTGGGTACGAGCTGCGGGTCCGGGATACCGGACAGCCACAGCCGGTTGCGCCGGAACGGGTGGCCGGGGAGCCTGGCCGAGCGCACCCCGGGCAGCACGCGCCGCCACTCGACGGCCCGCCCGTGGACGAACAGCTCGCCGAGCCCGGCCAGCACACCGGCCCGCGAGCTGTCCTCGACGCCGGTCAGTGCCGTCGCCACCGCCGTTCCGGGAGCGGTCGACGCGAGGGCGCGCCCGGCCAGTCCGGCTTCGCCGCCGGCCTGCAGCAGGACGCAAGGGGTCCGTGCCGCGAGCGCCGCTGCCTCGCGCAGAACCGGGTGCGAGCCGTCGCCGCCCCGGGCGATCACGATGTCGGCCGAAGCGGGAGTCGGCTGCCCGGCCGGACCGCCCCCGCCCGTACCTCCCGTGACCACCGACACGGCTTGGGGCAACGAGAGTTCGCCTGCCAGACAGCGCGCCACGGTGGCGGTGCCGGGCTCGGCGATCAGCACGTCGGGCGTCAGGCCCCAGGCCCGCCACATCTGGCCGGCCGCGTACCGGCTCGCGAAGGCCGCCAAGTCGCTCGCCTTGCCGCCGAGGAGGGCCCCGGGTTCCACGCCCGCCGCCTCGGCCACCGCGTCGACGGCCTGTCGGAACACCTCGACCTCGCGGTAGGTCCGCGTCGGCAGGCCAGTTGGGCCGCTTTCGGGCAGGAGCACCACCACCGGGGCCTGTGCCGGGCGCGCGCCCAGCTCGCCGACGCGCACGCCGGGGGCCGCGCCGGTGTTCCCGTACTGAAGCAACAGCTCGCGGGCGGCGCCGGCGTCGGGTGCGACAAAGGCGAGCCGGGTGCGGAATGCCGACCGGCCCACGGCCAGGGCGGCGCACACCTCGTCGAACGGCGCGTCCGTCTCCTGCCACGCCTGCGCACACTCCAGCGCCGTCGTGCGCAGCGCCTCCTCGTCCTTCGCCGAGAGCAGCACCAGGCCGGGTCCATGCGGCGCCGGTGTGACCTCCGGTCGTACCGGGGGTTCGGTGACCACCACGTGGCAGTTGGTGCCGCTCAGCCCGAAGGCGCTCACACCGGCGGCGCGCGGGCCGGGTCCGGCCGCCCAGCGGCCGTGCGCCGTCTGCACCCGCAGGCTGCTCCGCTCCCAGTCGATGTGCGGGTTGGGTGTGCGGTGGTGCAGCGTCGCGGGGATCTCACCGCGCTCCACCACCAGCAGGGCCTTGAGCAGCGAGAGGATGCCGGCGGCGGCCTCCAGGTGGCCGAAGTTGGTCTTCACCGAGCCGATCACCAGCGGCTGGTCGGCCGGCCGGCCCTCGCCGTAGGCCGCCGTGAGGGCCTCGGCCTCGATCGGGTCTCCCAGAGAGGTCCCGGTGCCGTGCGCCTCCACGTAGCCGACTTCGGCCGGGGCGAGCCGCCCCATCCGCAGGGCGCTGCGGATGACCTCTTGCTGGGCCCGGCCGTTGGGGGCGGTGAGCCCGCTGCTCGGCCCGTCGTGGTTGACCGCCGAGCCACGCAGCACGCCGAGGATCGGGTCGCCGTCGCGCTGCGCGTCCTCAAGGCGCTTGAGTACGACCGCGCCGGCGCCCTCGCCGAGCACGAACCCGTCGGCCTCGGCATCGAAGGCGCGGCATACCCCGGTCGGTGACAGTGCGTTGGTCAGGCCGCGGGTGGCGATGTTCCACGGTGTACGGACCAGGTGGATGCCGGCCGCCAGTGCCACCTCGCTCTCGCCCGAACGCAGCGACTGCGCGGCCGTGTGGACGGCGACCAGCGAGGAGGAACAGGTGGTGTCCAGCGTGAGGGCGGGACCGTGGGACCGCAGCAGGTAGGCGATCCGGCCGGCCGCCATGGCGCGGTTGACGCCGAGCAGGGAATAGGCGTCGAGCTGGTCGAACCGCGCGGGTGCGGTGGCGAGCTGGGCGTAGTCATCGCCGCCGATGCCGATGAAGACGCCGGTCGCGCTGCGGGCGAGTGCGTCGGCCGCGAGGTTGGCGTGCTCCAGAGCCCGCCAGCAGGTCTCCAGCAGGATGCGCTGCTGCGGGTCCATGCTGGCCGCTTCTTTGGGGGAGATACCGAAGAAGCCGGCGTCGAACCCGTAGACGTCGCCGAGGAAGGCCCCGCGCACGGGCAGGGACGGCTGGGCGTGGTCGGCTCCGAGCAGGGCCGCGGTCTCCCGGTGCCAGGGGGCGTCAGGCAGGTCGGTCACGGCATCCACGCCATCGCGCAGGGCGCGCCAGAGGGCGTCGAGGCTCTCGATGCCGCCGGGCAGCCGGCAGGCGGCGCCGATCACGGCAATCGGTACCGCCGTACCATCGGGTTTCATCGCGCTCACAGAATTCCAATGGGAAGCAGGGCACTCTTGGACAATGAATGGTTCGGCATGGCCGGAAATCATCGGGGCCGCTCTTGTATTCGCAATACGGCGGCCTGCCGAATGTGACTTAAAAGGCCCTCGCGACCTCCCCGGCGCTCCACCTATATCGCTCGGGGAAGGTGCTGGACCACGAGCAACTTGAGGCTAAGTCACCTTGTTTCAGTGGTCAAGATCTTCTAGACCACACTCCTATCCCCTCCAGATCCCCCTCCGGCCAGGACCACTCAGAACCCCCTGACATTCATTGACTGCTTCCCATCGACGCTGATAGAAATCATGCCTGACGAGAAGATCAACTCACCCGTTGCCGTTTCCCCGAGGACCGGTGGGGCCCGCCCCGCTACTGCTGAAGGCAGGTAATGCAAAGCACTGAGCGAGGCGCCCGGACCGCCCCCGTCCTGGTCCTGCTGCGGGCCGCGATCGGCGCCGACGCCCGACGCACCGTCACCCTCGGCGCGGCGGTCGCCACGAGCGGGGCCCTGCCTATCCTGATCGCGATCGCCAACGGCCACCTGGTCGGGCTGATCCGGCAGGGACACCAGGGCGTCGCGATCGGCCAGGCCATCACCGTCACGGCGGTCGCGCTGGCCGCCATGTTCTTCTGCCTCCAGCTCACCGCCCTGGTGATCAACATCCTGGCCGAGGACCTGGGCCGCCGGATCGGTGACTCGCTGCGCCAGAAGATGATGGCGGCGATGCTGCGGCCGGCCACCGTCGCGCCGCTGGAGGACCGAGAGCTGCTGGACCGCATCGCGGTGGCCCGCGGCATCGGCACCAACCAGGTCGAGGTGCATGTCGCCGTCACCGCCCTGGCGAACCTCTCGGTGATGCGCCTTCAGGCCCTGGCCTGCGGCATCGTGCTGCTCTGGTTCGACCCGCTGCTCGGGACCCTGGTCACTCTCGCGTACTTCGCCCTCACCCTTGCTCTGGCCGCCGAGTACCGCGACCAGCAGGGCGCCGTCTACACCGAGTCGGAGCGGCTGCGCCGGTCCGGCTACATCCGCGATCTCGCGCTGACGGGTGAGGCGGCCAAAGAGATCCGCGTCTTCAACCTGGCCGACTGGCTGGAACGGCAGTTCGCCTCCGCCTGGCGGCCCGGGGTCGCCGGAGCCCGGCTCAGCCCGGCCGTACTGCGGATCCTCGCCGCCTGCGCCGCCGTGGTCGCCGCGCACACCGTGCTCTTCTACCAGCTCACCACGGCCGCCGCCGACGGGTCCATCGGGTTCAGCCAGTTCATCGCCTTCACCACCGCCGCGTCCGGCCTGGTGTCGGTGATCGCACTCACCATGGACCTGGTCTATCTCCGTGAGGGCGCGCTCGCCATCCCGGCCGCCCTGTCGGTGGTCGCCGAACTGGACGGGCACGCCCCGCCCGTCGGCGGCGAGCGCGTCGCGGCTCCGTTGCCGCCGATCGTCTTCGAGAACGTCGGCTTCCGCTATCCCGGCAGTTCCCATTGGGCACTGCGCGGGCTCGACCTGGAGATCCGCCCCGGCGAGACGCTCGCGGTGGTCGGGTTCAACGGCGCCGGCAAGACCACACTGGTCAAGCTGCTGTGCGGCCTGCAGCGCCCGACCGAGGGACGGATCACGGTCGGCGGGCGCGACCTCGCCGCCCTCGAACCCGCCGCCTGGCAGCGGCACTTCGCGGTGGTGTTCCAGCACTTCAACCGCTATCCGGTCTCCTTCGCGGAGAACATCGCCTTCGGCGCCCCGCAGCAGCCGGCCGACCGCGAGCGGATCGAGGAGTCGGCCCGCGCGGCCGGCGCCGACACGCTGGCGCAGCGGCTGCCGCACGGCTTCGACACCGTGCTCTCCCGCCGCTACCCGGACGGTGACGACTTGTCCGGCGGCCAGTGGCAGCGGGTCGCGGTCGCCCGCGCGCTGCACGCGGTGCGGGCCGGTGCGCCCTGTCTGGTGCTCGACGAGCCCACGTCGGCCCTGGACGCCCGAGCCGAGGCCCGGTTCTACGACGAGGTGATGGAGCGCAGCGGCGCCTCCATGACCCTGCTGATCTCGCACCGCTTCGCGACCGTGCGGCACGCGGACCGGATCATCACCCTGGACGGCGGCCGGATCACCGAGGACGGCAGTCACGACGAACTCATGTGCCAGGAAGGGGTCTACGCCCAGATGTTCACCCTGCAGGCGAAGCGGTTCCATGTCGAGTAAGCCACTGCCGGGCACCGCCGGGACCGCCGGGGGCGAGCTGTCCGACATGCGTGGCCTGCGCACCGTGCTACGGCTCTCCTTCGTCGCCGACCGCCGCCACGCCACCGCCACCTTGCTGATGTTCGCCCTACGCCCGATCGGTCAGGTCCTGGCCGTGGTCTGGCTGGGCCTGCTGGTGGACGCCGCGGGCCGCGGCGACACCTCCTCCGCATGGGGGTACGCCCTCGCCAGCGCCCTGACCATGGGGCTGACGGTGCTGGTCATGCGGCTGTCGCTCAACGTCAGTGCCCTGATGATCGAGAACACCGCACACCACGTGGACCTGCGCATGCAGTCACTGGCGAACCGGATCCCGGGGCTGAGCCATTACGAGAACCCGGCCTATCTGGACCGGCTGGAGCACCTGCGCCAGGAACGCCAGCACCTGTCCGAAGGTGCGGATGTGGTCGGCTTGGAGGTCGGGGTCCTGGTCCGGACCCTCGCCACCGTGGTGCTGCTGGCCCTGATCAGCCCGTGGCTGCTGCTCCTGCCGCTCGCGACGCTGCTCTCGCTCGCTGCCGGACGGCACGCCGAACGGCTGCGCCAGACCGCGCTGACCGAGGCGGCGGCCGACCTGCGCCGTACCCGGGACCTGTTCCAGCTGTCCAGCTCCCCCGACGCCGCGATGGAGCTGCGGGTCTTCGGTCTCGCCGCGACCATCGAGGCACGGCACGCCGAGAGCGCCGATCGGGCCCGGGCCACGCTCGCCGCGGCGAACTGGCGGGGACTGTGGCTGACGACGCTCGGCTGGGTGGTGTTCAGCGCGGGCTACCTGACCGCGCTGCTGCTCGTGGTGGGTGCCTACCAGGACGGCACGGCGAGCGTCGGACAGGTGGTGCTGGCACTGCTGCTGATCACCGGGATGAACCTGCAGATCGACTTGCTGGTGCGGTTCACCAAGGCGCTGCTGCGGATGGCCCGGGCAGGCGCGTTGTACGACTGGCTGGAGCGCTTCAGCGCGGCCGAGCGGGCCGCCGGCACCGGGGCGCGACCGCCGGAGCGGCTCACCGACGGCATCGCGCTGCGCGACGTCACCTTCCGCTATCCGGGCACGTCCGGCACCCCCGTGCTGGACGCGGTGGACCTGCGGCTGCCCGCCGGCTCCGTGGTCGCGCTCGTCGGCGAGAACGGCGCGGGCAAGTCCACGCTGGTCAAGCTGCTCGCCGGGTTCTACCGACCGACCTCCGGCGAGCTCCTGGCCGACGACGTCGATCTGACGGCCGTCGCTGCGGAGGCCTGGCGGGCACGCGTCACCGCCGCCTTCCAGGACTTCGCCCGCCTGGAGTTCACCCTGCGCTCCGTGGTCGGCGTCGGCGACCTGTCACGCGCGGACGATCCCGACGCGCTGATCGGGGCACTGGACAAGGCCGCCGCCGGTGACCTGGCGGAACGTCTGCCGCTCGGCCTGGACACTCCCCTGGGAGCCTCTTTCCCGGACGGCGTCAAGCTCTCCGGCGGCCAGTGGCAGAAGACCGCGCTGGCCCGCTCGGCGATGCGGGAGACCCCGCTGCTGCTGCTCTTCGACGAGCCCACCTCGGCGATCGACGCGGCCGCCGAGCAAGAGCTGCTCGACCGCTACTTGCTGGCGGCACGCACCCTCACCCGATCCACTGGCGCCGTCGCGGTGATCGTGACGCACCGGCTGTCCACGCTGAACCACGCCGACCTCGTCGTCTTCCTCAAGCACGGCAAGGTGCACGAGTTCGGCCCCCACCAGGAGCTGCTCGCCAATGGTGACGACTACGCCCGCCTCTTCGAACTCCAGCGCCGTGCTTACCGGTAGCACGGGCACTCCCGCGTCCGTCGGGAGCCACTCGACGAGTACCGGCCAACTGGTCCTCGCCGGTCTGGACGCCGCGCCGCAGGCCGTCGCCGTCATCGACGGCCAACGGCTACTGACGGCACGTCAGCTGCAGCAGGACGCCGAGCGGTGGGCGGCGCTGCTGACCGCACATGGGGTCGGTGTCGGCCACCGGGTGGCCGTGCTCATGGAGCGTTCGGCCGCCCACATCGCCGCGGCCCTGGGCATCATCAGCGTCGGCGCCGCCTACCAGCCCAGCGACCCGCAGCTGCCCGCACCGCGGATCAGGGAGCTGCTGACGCAGAGCCGGCCGACCCTGCTGATCACCGACACCGACTCCGCCGCCGCTCAGCTCGGACCGGCCGGGCTGCCCGTCGTCACGCCCGCCGACACGGACCGTTGGACCGAGCTCGCCCCGGCCGTACGGCCCGACATCGGCGGCGGCGACACCGTCTACGTGATGCACACCTCGGGGACCACCGGGAGACCCAAGGGCGTGGTCGTACCGCATCGCGCACTGGTCAGGCGTTTCCGCTGGGGTCAGGGCGTGTACCCGCTCGGCCACGGCGACCGGGTGCTGTGGCACGCCAACGTGGGCTTCGACTTCTCCGTCTGGGAGATGCTCGCGCCGCTCGCCTTCGGCGCGACCGTCGTCGTCGGCGACCCCAAGGAGGCGGGCGACCCGGATGCGCTGGCTGCCTGCCTGGCACGCGACGCCATCACCGCAGTGCACTTCGTGCCGCGGATGCTCGGCCTCGTCACCGGGCGCCTGTCCGCCGCTCAGGCCGCCCAGCTGCGGTACGTGTTCTGTGGTGGAGCCGCGATGAGCGCCGCCGCCCGCGACGCGTGGCTGGCCACGTACCCGTGGACCCTGCTCTTCAACCAGTACGGGCCGACCGAGACATGCATCGACTCGACCACATTCCTGTGCAACGGCTCCGAGCACAGCGGCGAGGTGCCGATCGGCACACCGGTCGACGGCACGCACGTCAGGGTGGCGGACCACTCGCTGCTACCTGTCGCTCCAGGCGAGACGGGCGAGCTGCTGATCGGCGGGACCGGCCTGGCCGACGGCTACCTCCATCAGCCGGAGCGTACGGCCGAACGGTTCGTCACCGACCCGTACGGCGAGCGTCTCTACCGTACCGGCGACCTGGCCCGACTCGACCCCGACGGACGGCTGTTCCACCTGGGCCGACTCGACCGGCAGATCCAGATCAACGGCGTGCGCACCGAACTTGGCGAGATCGAACACGAGTTGCTTCAGCACCCGGACATCCAGGAGGCACACGTGACGGCGCTGACCCGCGGCGCGGACACCATCGGCACACTGGCGTACGTGGTCACGAACGCCGAGCTCACGGCCACCGCGATCCGCCGCCACGCGGCCGGCCTGCTGCCCCGCACCCTCGTCCCCACCCAGATCGTCCGGTTGAACTCCCCGTTGCCCCGCACCCACAAGGGCGAGGTGGACGTCCAGGCTCTGCGCGCGGCCCACGCCCTCGGGCTCTGAACCACTGGACCTGGAAAGGCAACTCCCGTGACCGAGCAGCAGTCTCCCGCCCTCTCCACCGCGCGGGTCTTTCCCGCCAACGCCTCACAGCACCGCCTCGTGATCCACCCCCGCCGGCCGGCCGCGGACGGCATGTTCAACGTGCTGACCCGACTGCGGCTGACCGGCCCGCTGGACACCGACCGGCTGGAGCGCGCGCTGCGCCGGCTCGCCGTCCGTCACACGGTGCTGCGCAGCACCTTCGCGCTCCATGGCGACCAGACCGTACAGATCGCGCACGCCGAACCCCACCCCGACCTCTTCCGGCTGATCGACCAGCACAGCCTCCCGGCGGGCACGGCCGGCGAGAGCCCGGTCGACGCCCTGGCCGTCCGGCTCCAGGGCACCTCTCTCTCGCTGGACCACGGCCCGGTCTTCCAGTGCACCCTGGTGCGCGTGACCGAGGACGAGCACGAGCTCTTCCTGGTGGTGGACCACATCGTGATCGACGAGCGGTCCAAGGGGATCCTCATCAAGGACCTGCAGGCGTACTACACCGACCCCGACGTGGAGTTGGACCCGGCGCCCCAGCTCCACGAGGTCCCCCCGCGAGACGAGGTGTCGGCGGAGGACCTCGACTACTGGACCCGGCGCCTCACTCCGCTGTCCCCGCGCCCGCTGCCGGACGTCTCCCTCCAGCAGGATCCCGACGCCTTCACCGCCGGCGTGGTGCACTTCACTCTGACCGCCGACACCACGGCCGCGCTCGACCGCACCGCCGCCGCGCACCGGGCCACCCCGTTCTCGGTGATGCTCGCGGTCTACTACGCCGTGCTGTGGGACTGGACGGGCACAACCGACACCACCATGTTCGTGCCTACCGACACCCGCAGCGAGGAGCAGCACTTCGACGCCATCGGCTTCTTCCAGACCGCCACCTTCATGCGCTACGAGGTACGCCCCGAGGAGCCGTTCGCCACCCTGCTGGACGGCGTCAAGCGCATGGCCGCTGCCGCCCATGCCCGCCGCCACGTCCCGATGCTGCAGATCCTGGACGCCCTGGGCCTTGAGTACGGCGACCTGCGCCACCCGGTCTACCAGACAGGGTTCACCTACGCGTCCAACGACATCGACAACGGCTGGCAGCTGGACGGCATCCAGGTCGAGAACGTGCTGAGCTACCCCGCGGTGGCCCAGATCGAGCTGCTGTTCGAGGTCATGCGCTCCCCTGGCATGTACCGCTGCGAGGTCGTCCACGCCCTCGGCGCGGTCGACCGCCAAGCCGCCGAGGACTTCGCCCGCCGCTTCCAGTCCGTCCTCGCCGCCGCCACCGAGGACCCGACCCGCACCGTCTCCGCCCTAACGGACCGCATCGGCGAGGCCCTCTCAAGCTGAGTAGGGTCGGGGACTGGCGCGGTGGCTGATGCTTCGTTTCCAGTCCCCGCCGCTTCAAACCAGGCATGCGTTGGGTAGGCCGCCAGCGATGTGCCTGTGACCAGGACCTTTTCCAACGGCCCCCACCGAACCGGGCATGCTCGCTTTCCGAGCACCACGGCTCTCCAGTGTCTTTTCTTCTCATGAGTTCTCATGAGTTCTGCCGCGAGGGACATCCGCCGTAGTGAATGTCCTCGTGGCAGACACGGCAGACGACCAGGGACTTGCGATGGCGCGCGGCCATCAGCTGGGCCCAGGCAGGCGGCGAGCAGGCGCTTGACGACTTCGCTGCGTCCGCTGTTCCACACCTGTGTCGGGTGATCGTCGAGGCTGCCGATCCTGATCTTGCGCTTCAGTGTCACGGTCACTTCAGTGAGACCCCGCCCCATTGCGCCACCAACGGCGGTCGTCCTTCGCCTCGCTCGACGGTGACCTGGAGTCCCCGTCGGGGACCTTGGTCAGTCTTTAGCACGGTCCGGTAGCGCTGGTAGATCCTGGGGACGCGGACGCGGTACTTCCGTGCCAGCGTCTTGACCAGGGAGCGCTGCATCACGTGCTTCAGCCGGTCGAGTTGGTGGAGGTTGAACGCGAGTTGGTAGCAACCGGCGATCCCGCGGAATTCGGCCTGGTACTGGGCGACGATGGAGAAATCGCTGTTGACCGTGCGTTCAGTCCGCCGGACTGGTCGGCCTTGATCTCTTCGGCTTCCCGCTTCGGGCCGGTGAACACGAGCAGCCAATCGTCCGCGATACCACACCAGCAACTTGACAACGCCTGCAACGCCACTCGGATCTCACCGTGGAGCCGCTGGACTTCTCCGAGCCGTCGTTCCTGCCCGGCGTCACGTCGTGGCGGGGCACCGAGTTCGACCCGCGCCTCACGGGCGCGGTCCGGGTGGCTCCGACCGAGACCTTCGAGGGCTTCTTCGTGGCCAAGATCGTCAAGGCCGGAGCCGAGGGCGCGTAACCGGTCACCCGGCGCTCCCGGCCCCGGCCTGCCAGGGCTTCAGGGGCTCGCCCGCTTCGTCCGCTCCAGGTGCTCCAGGTGTCTCAGGGCGCCAGTGGAGTGATGTCCGTGATGACCTTCTCCTCGGCGAGATCGAGGATGTGCCTGGTCCCGGCCTCGTCGGCGGCGACCGCCACCAGGGCCGCGAGCCGTGGAATGGGGTTCTTCGGCGGTAGAAGCAGCCGCGTTCCCGGCAGGGCGAGCACGGTCGTGTACGCGACGCCGGGCAGGCCCTCGACATTGCTGAGGTCGACATCGCGGACCATGCAGTCGTGCGGCGGATAGACGAAGCGGATCTCCGCCGCGCCGCCCGGCTCCCGGCCTTCCGTACCCAGCTCGGGAGAGCGTCCCAGCGCGATCTCGGCGGCAGCCTTCACCAGGTCGATCCCGGTGGCCATGCGGCTGATCAGGGGGATCAGGTCACCACCGAGCCGGGCGTTCAACTCGATCAGCCGGGGGCCGTCGGCCGTCAGCCTGACCTCGGCGTGCGTGACACCGAAGTCCACCTCGAGGGTGCGGTGCGCGCTTTCGATCAGCTCGGCGACCTCCGGTGGCAGGGACCCTGTGACGTCGGCCGTGACCAGGTGCCCCACCTCTTCGAAGTACGGAGGGAACCCTACGCGCTTCTGGGCGACGTGGACGCACCGTACGTTCCCCTCGAAGACCACGCTGTCCACACTGATCTCGGGACCGTCGAGGAACTCCTCCACCAGGATGCCCTCACCGGCCGGCAGCGTCGCGTACGCGGCCCCCGCGGCCAGGTCGAACGCCGCGCGCACGGCGCTCTCGTCCTCGGCCTTCACCACACCGATGCTGCCGGCCAGGGAGCGCGGCTTCACCACCACCGGATAGCCGAACTCCGCCGCGGTGGCAGCCGCTTCGTCGGCCGAGAACGTCAGCCGGTACCTCGGCGACGGCAGCCCGGCCTCCCGCATGAGCGACCTGGTCGCGTACTTGTCGCGGCAGCGTGTCACCGCAGCGACCGAGGTGTGCGGCAGCCCCAGCGCCTCGGCGGCCCGGGCGGTCGCCTCCAGCACCAGCTCGTCCCAGGTGAGGACGCCCGTGCGGCCGCCGGCCGGGGTCAGTTCGGTCACCGCGGCGGCGATCGCCCGGGGATCCGTGCAGTCGGCGACCCGGTAGTCGGCCAGGTACTGAGCCTGCCAGGTGGGTTCCGCCGAGAGAACTGCCGTCAACTCGTAGTCTATGCTAAGGAATTGGAAAGAATACTCCCGGTAAGCCTGTCCCCCGCTGCCGACGATGGTCAGACGCGGCTTCTCTCGCTGTGCCATTGCGTGTGCTCCTCTGTCGCTCTGTCCTGCTGCCCCCGATTGCGCTCGACCGGTTCAGGATAGGGTGCGGAATGGAAAAGTTCCCGGCCGTCCCGAGCCCGTACTCGAGGGGAGCTCATGCCACGATCCGCCAAGAACGCGGCGGAAGCCATACTTTCCGGCGCCGCATATCCGGGCGGCGCCGCCACCGGCATCAATACGGCCTTGTCCAGGCGTTCAGGGCGCCCCGGATAGGACGTCAGCCGGACCATTCCGGTCGCCTCGCTCAGCTGAATTCCCGGCAGCGGTGTGCGCAGTCCGTCAACGATCGCTTCCTTGTACATCCACCGCTGCAGCAGCCAGTTCTCCCGTACGGCCTCGGACACTTCGCGGAATTCGCTCAACTCGTCATGCCCAGGTACTGCAGCTGCGGGTCTTGTGACGGCTGACAGTCTCGCGCGTTGACCGGTCATGATGCTGGATGTGCTGGACGCTGAAATCACCGCGCTGGATGCCGAGTTGAAAATGTTCCCGGACAGGGTTGACGACTTGTTCTCGCGGGCCCGAGCCACGGGTGATTTTCCATGATCTGATCGCGGGCCTGGTCGTCGACGACACCCAGATGATCAAGAAGGGCACGAAGTCGGCCGGAGTCGCCCCACAACACTGTGGGGCGACCAACCACACGGAGAACTGCCAGGTCGCGGTCATGCTCAGCTACACCACCGAGCGCGGGCACGCCTTCATCCGACACCGCCTCTACCTGCCCGAACGCCGGACCTCTGACCGGGAGCGGTGCCGGGAGGCCGACATCCCCGACGAGGTCGCCTTCGCAACCAAGCCCGCCCAGGCCGTCGAGCTGATCGGCGAGGCGGTCGACACCCGGGTGCCCTTCGGCTGGGCCGCCGTGGACGGCGGCTACGGCCAGTACGCCACCGTGCGCCACTACCTGCGCGAACAGCGCTTGCGCTACGTGGCGGCAGTGCCCTCCAGCTTCCCGCTCGCCGCCCTGCCCGGACACCAGGACGCCGGCCGGTCCACCGTGAAACGGGCCGACGGCCTGCTCACGCGTATCACCGGACAGCGATGGGAGCGGCGTTCGTGCGGCGAGGGAAGCAAGGGGCAACGCTTCTACGACTGGGCCCTGTTCGAGGTGAACGTCAAGGACGATCACCCCGCCGACGGCTTCGCGCACTCCCTGCTCATCCGCCGCAGCGTCAGCGACCCCGGCAAGGCCGGCTACTTCCTCGTGCATGCCCCTGCCGGCACCACGATGAGCGTCATGGTCGCCTGCGCCGGACTGCGCTGGAAGATCGAGGAGGACAACCGGCACGGCACACGGCTCACCGGTCTCGACGACTACCAGGTCCGCACCTGGACCGCCTGGCACCACCAGATCACCGCCTGCATGTTCGCTCACGCCTTCCTCGTCCTGGCCGCCTGAATCTCCTGGCCACCCACACCGAAGAGCCCGGCGGACAACTCCCGTCAAACACCGTGGAGCTGGAGGTGACGGGAAGATATTCATGCCCTCCCGCCCAGCGCGCGGCATAACTGCGGTTTCTGTTCGCGAACAGTTCAAGGGGCCGGGTGGCCGACCGGTGCGGGATCTCCAAGGCCTTTCGTGTCGTGGGCGGGCAAGGGCGCGTCCGACAAGTTTGCAGGCAATGGCCGGTGGCGGTGAACAGGTCGGTGAAGCTATAGGCCCATCGCCAGCGCCTGGGCAGGTGGAGGACGAGGCTGCGGGCCCGGTGCGCGATTCGGGCAGGGACGGCGATGAGGTGGCGGCGGATGGTTCTGGCCTTGGCGTGGAACACGCCGGCCAGGTGGCCAGCGGCCCGACGTGAAAGGGCGACGTCGCGTCCGCAGCCATCGGCCGCGCGGTGGGAATCAGGTAGGCGTCGTGGCGAAGTCGCCCACGGCAGCGTGGCCTTGGTGTCGCGAGCGTAGAAGCGTGGGATGGCGGCGATCAGGTTCTCAGCAGCGGCCAGATCAGGAGCCGGGGCACACAGTCATAAGCCGAGGAATGCAGCATGCACGTCGTGCTGAGCCTGGTCGGCGCTGGTGGGTGGAACTGCGGACAGCGCCGAGCCGCAACACGCTCACTCTTCACTGTGTGTCACCACGCCACCAGCGTCATCGTCCTCGCGGAAGCCAGACCCGCCGCGCCAAGAATGGTCGGTGGCATTGCATGGGGCCGTTTGGCGCTGCCACGATCCACCCGTCTTGTGTGGCACTCCCGCCCTACGGAGGTGGACAGCTAGGAACCAACCGATGTGGGTCGTGTCAGCCCTGGCCGATTTTCTCTCGAACCGTCACCTAATGCCATCGCGCTGCGCGGGTGATCGGCCCACAGAAACCGAACGACGACAGCAACCTCTTACCTCGTCTCCGGTATGGACCCCGGTTCGGTCAAAAGCGGATGTGCTACCGCTCATGACGAGCGAGTCGCTCGATCAAGCCAACTTGACTTGAGACAAGTGCCTATTGCGGTCAAGCCAGTTTGCGCGCTTTACCGCGATGACCGGGCGGATGCCGAAGAGACGAATGAGGCAGACCGGATCAGCGGTCTAGTCATGCTCGACCCTGGCAGCATAGGCGTGGCATGTCTCTGCCGGCCGCAGCCATCGCACGCAGGGCCGCGAGGAACCGCAAGTAGCAGGACGAGGAGCAGAGCACGTGACCGAGCGAACTATCTACCTCGATCCCGACCCACACGCCTGGCGCTCCCGGAAGATCCGTGTCCGGGCCTCCCACTGGTACGCCACGATCGGCCTCGACCGCGATGGGTACGTCGACGCCACGACCTCGCATGGTGACACCCCGGAGCTGCCCACCGCCTACACACAAGCCGTCGACAGGGTGCGTGAGGCGTCTACCGACCGCATCTGGTATGACGGCTACCCGGGTAGCTTCTCATGGGGGAACGGCCCACGCTGGGTCAATCTGTTCGCCCCATTCCCGCATGTAGAGGCCATGGTCGAAGCGCTCCGTTCAGCCGAGCTCGACCGCGACTACAGCAGGCTCCATGCGCTCGCCGACCGGCTGGCGCTCCCCGTCGATGACTGGCTTGCTCCTGGCGAGCGGGAGCTGGTCCGCGGCGTCGACTTCGACTCGCAGCCCAGCGCGTTCCTGAGGTTCCTGCGCGGCAAGGCCAAAGGACGCGGAGTGCGCCTCAACGGTCGGGCGACTGCCGGGAGCGTGTGGGTTCGGCCGATGCTGTCGCTCGCCGAGAAGCAGCGACGGGAGATGTTTCCCGAGCAGTACCCCGGGTGGGAGGACCACTGGACCGGGTACGTCGAGTCGGATGATCCGCCCATCCGTCCCTGGGTGGGCAGCCGAGGCCAGAACCTCAGTTATGGCGCAACCCCCGTTCAATTCCGCGCTGTGGAGACGCCAGGCAGCGGCAACTGCCCTTGTGGCATAAGCCTGCAGGAGCCGTTGGACGACGGGAAGGAGCACACCGCTCACCACGCGGCGTGGGCTTTCGGCATTCGGCCACCCAGGAACCTGGATTGGTGGAGTGATCTGGCCGTCGTGACGACGCAGTCACCCATCGCGTGGAGGAAGCTGGCCTACCGAGTGGCACGGATGCCACAAAAAGAGAACCACTACGACTTCCGCTCGTGGTCCCACCTTGACGAGCCTGAGGTGACCCCGGACAACCTGCGCGCGTACCTCTTGAAGGCGAATGGGTACGTCATCGGCTACCTCGCCGCCAATGACGCCAGCGAGCAACACAGCTGGGATCTGATCGACGAGTCACGGTATGGAGACCAGGACGACACCCTACGCCCACGCATCATCCTTATCTGGGTGGCGGACACCTACCGCCGCAAGGGCATCGGCACCACGCTCGTTCAGGCACTCGCCGATGACTTCGGCTGCCAGGTCGCCGATGTGTCCTGGTCGAGCCCCGTCAGTGACGCGGGCCTACGCCTCGCACGCCGGGTCTCGCCCAAGGGCATCTGGGTCAGCTGACCCGCTGGCAGGCTTCCGGCAGCGCGCGTCTTGATGGTGGCGTTGCGGTTCCGGCGCTGGATGGCTCGCAGCTCCATCTGCGCGCCCCACGCCTCCATGGTGAAGCGGTTTTCGTCCACCTGGTCGTCGAGGCACCACGGGCCGTCGTGACCATACGTGACGAGCAGCTTTCCCTCGTCACGCATTTTGTAGCCGGCGTTCAGGCAGTCAACGACATTGCGGCCGAGCCGGTCCACCGCTGCGGCAACGAGGCCGTCATACGGGCCCCTCTCGTCACGCAGCCACGGTCCGAGCTTGGGCCGTGTCATCGGGTCCGTGCTCCTGACACCTCCCAGTCATCGGCCCAGCCGATGATGTGCCCTCCGACGGACGCGGCAGCCGTGAGGACGTCCTCTCGCTGCCGCTCCGGTGACGACGTGGCCGCCTTCACACGCGACAGCCGCCGCACGCCGAGCAGGCACTTTCCGCATCCGTCATAGGGTCGTTCGATCATGTTCAGGTCCGTACCGCGCAAGGCTTCTCCGTTCAGGGCACGCAGGGTACGGAGATTTCGCGGACACCCCCAGGACGATCTTGGTCAGCCCAGGAAGCTCAGCCGCACCCGCCGATCCGGATTGTCGACGTTCGTGTCGACCAGGCAGACCGACTGCCAAGTGCCCAGGGCCAGTTCTCCTCCGATGACGGGCAGCGTGGCGTGCGGGGGCACGAGGGCGGGGAGGACGTGGTCGCGGCCATGGCCGGGGCTTCCGTGCTTGTGGTGCCAGCGGTCGTCCGCCGGGAGGAGGTCGCCGAGGGCGGCCAGCAGGTCCTCGTCGCTGCCGGCGCCCGTCTCCACCAGTGCGACGCCCGTTGTGGCGTGGGGGGTGAAGACGTTCAGCAGCCCGTCACGTCCCTGGGCCACGTCCCGCAGGAAGGACGCGCACTCCCGGGTCAGGTCGTGGACCGTCTCGCGGGAGCCGGTCCGTACGTCGATCTCTCGTGTCGTGAAGGTCTCAGCCATGGAGGGACTTTCTCAGAGTCGACGGGGCTTGTGAGAGGCGACTCGAGCGGGTGGGTCCTGATGGGGGCCGGTGGCTGTGGCCTGGGGTGTACCCAGGTACACCCCAGGCCGGCAGGCAGGTGCAATGGCGAGGGCCCCGTGAGGCGGCATCGTCGGTGCCATGCGAATGACACCTGTGGACATCAGGGCGATGGCCTCGTTCCTCGCCGTCGCCTTCCTGGCAGCCGGCCTGCTGGGCGCGGTCCAGCCCGCGACGGGGATACCCGTCGAGGTGATCCAGCTGACGCAGTTCGGTCCCGCCCTGGGGGTGGGGGTCGCCGCGATGCTGTGGCCGGGGCGCGTACGGGCGCAGCTCACGAGCGGTCGGCGGGGCGGCGGCCATGGGGCGCTGCTGATCGTGACGGCGCCGCTGATCATCGCGGCGAGTGCCGGCGGGTACGCGGCGTTCAGCGGGGATGTGCGGTTCACGCGTCCGGACGCCCCGTTCGCGCTGATCGCCTCGGCGCAGCTGGTCGGCGCGTGCGGCGAGGAGATCGGGTGGCGCTGCTTCTTGCAGCCGCTGCTGCGCACGCGTTTCGGGCCCCATGCCTCCTCGGTCGCGGTGGGCGCCCTGTGGGGCGTCTGGCACGTCCAGGTCTTCACGCAACACCCCTTGTACGCGGGGGCGTTCCTGGTGGCGGCGGTGTCCATGTCGGTGGTGATGGGGTGGGCCCTCGAAGGGGCGCGGGCTTCCCGGCTGCTGTTCGCGGGGGGCTTCCACGCGCTGATCAACCTCGGCATGCTGCTGTTCATGGACGAGGAGGCCGGCGCGGTGCTTCCCATGGTGCTGTTCGGCGTCTCGTGTCTGACGGCGGCGGTCGGGTGGATGTGGCTGAGCGCCGGGCGGGGGTGGGCGACGGCGGCGGCACCGGCTAAGCTCACCGCGATCATGGAAGATGTTCGATAAGCCGCGCGAGGTCGTGGCCCGCGCCGGTATCGCCCTCGGCCGGTGCCAGCTGACGAGTCTGCATGCGCTCGCGGCGTCGGCGGCCGGTTCGTTGGTGGTACTGGCGCTGCTGCTGTTGCCGGTGGGCGTCGGCTTCCGGCTGCTGCCGCCCGCCGCGCGGGCCCTGCGCGCGCTGTCCGACCGCTCCCGCTCGCGTACCGCCCGCTGGACGGACGTCCGTGTCGGCCCGCCCGAGCCGCTGCCCGCCGACCCTGGTGCGAACGCCCGCAAGAGGTCGGGCGCGCTCCTCGCCGACGAGGGGTTCTGGCGGGACGTCGGGTGGGCGTGGTGGGAGCCGGTGACCGGCGGGCTCCTGGTGGCCGTCCCCCTCGCCCTGGTCGAGTACGGGGCGTTCGGCGCGCTGGTGCAGCCTTTCGTCTGGCGGCTCGTCGGCGACGGCAACTGGTACGCGTTCGTCCCGGTGCGCTCCCCCGCGACCATGCTCGCCGCGCTGCTGCTGGGGCTCGCCTTCATGGCCGCCGGCCTGCTCGCCGCCCCCGCCGTGCTCCGCCTGCACGCCCGGGTGAGCCGGCCGCTGCTGTCGGCACCGCGCAGCACCCAGCTCACCCGACGGATCGAGCGGCTGACCGACACCCGCGGCCGGGCCCTGGACGCCCTTGCCGCCGAACTGCGACGCGTCGAACGGGACCTGCACGACGGCGCGCAGGCCCGGCTGGTCGCCCTGGGGATGACGCTGGACCGGGCCACCCGCCTGCTGGAGACGGACCCGGCGGCGGCACGCGAGCTCCTGTTGGAGGTCCGCAGCACGTCCGAGCGGGCCCTGCAGGACCTGCGCGATCTGGTCCACGGCATCCACCCGCCGGTCCTCGCCGACCGCGGCCTCGGCGACGCGGTCCGGTCGCTGGCGCTCGACAGCTTCCTCGACGTCCATGTCGCCGCGCGGCTGCCGGGCCGGCACCCGGCCCCCGTGGAGTCCGCTGCCTACTTCGCGGTGAGCGAGGCGCTGGCGAACGCGGCGAAGCACTCCGGGGCCCGCGAGGTCCACATAGCCCTGACGCACGAGGACGACCTGTTGCGCATCGTCGTCACCGACGACGGTGATGGGGGCGCCGACCTCTCCCGGGGTACCGGACTGGCCGGTGTGCGGCAGCGGTTGGATACCTTCGATGGCACTCTCGCCCTGCACAGCCCGCAGGGCGGACCGACCACCGTGACGATGGAGATTCCGTGCGCGTTGTCCTCGCCGAAGACCTCTTCCTGCTGAGGGACGGGCTGACCCGCACACTGCGGGAGCACGGCTGCGAGGTCGTGGCGGTGGACAACGGCCCGTCCCTCCTGCGCGCGCTGCTCGACGAGGGCGACCAGGCACCGGACGTCGCGGTGGTGGACGTACGGCTGCCGCCGACCTTCACCGACGAGGGCCTGCAGGTGGCTCTGGAAGCCCGTCGCCGGCGCCCCGGCCTGCCCGTCCTCGTCCTCTCCCAGTACGTCGAGCAGCTCTACGCCAACGAGTTGCTGGCCGGCGGAGAGGGAGCCGTCGGGTACCTGCTCAAGGACCGGGTCACCCATACCGAGCAGTTCGTCGACGCGGTGCGGTGCGTCGCCGCCGGCGGCACGGTGATGGACCCGCAGGTCATCTCCCGCCTGCTGTCGCGCGGCGACGCCCGCGGCACGATCGAGAGCCTGACACCGCGTGAGCGCGACGTCCTGGAACTGATGGCGGAGGGCAGGTCGAACGCCGCGATCGCCAGTGGTCTGCACATCAGCGAGAGCGCCGTCGCCAAGCACACCGCCGGTATCTTCACCAAGCTCCGGATCAGCCCGTCGACGGACGACAATCGCAGGGTGCTGGCCGTTCTGGCCTACCTCAGGAGCTGAGCGCGGCCATGTTCCCGCCATGCTCCGGCAACAAAGGTCCAGTCGACGAGACGGCGTTGACCCGTCTTGGACGGCACCGCTACGTTCGGCGACATGTCTCCTGCAGCCCTGCTCACCACGCGCGGTCATATCGACCTGGTGCGGGTGGCGTCCGCCGCGTGTCGTCGCGGCGCGTGCTGATGTTCCGGCGCTGATGTCGAGACTGCGGGCCGCCTCCGTTCCGGCCTGCTCTCCCTTTCGCGCTGTCGCGTCGGCGTACGGGTCCTTGTTCCGCTGAAGTGCGCCGTGCCGGCCTTGTGCTGCTCACCGGCCGGCGCTCTCCCCTACGTGCTCTTCCTTCCCCTCCTCCCCACCCCCGCTGCAACGGTGATCCGCCGCCGACGACGGCGCCGCGTACCCACGGAAAGGCCGAGTGAGATGTCCGTACACCTGCACTGGTTTCTGCCGACCGGCGGCGACGGGCGGACGCTCGTCGACCGGCACGCCTACACCGACGGCGGCATCCGGCGGGACCGCATCACCCCGGTGAGCGGGGTGCGGGCCCCGGACATCGAGTATCTGGCCCAAATCGCCAAGGCCGCCGAGCAGTTGGGCTTCGAGGCGGTGCTCACGCCGACCGGGACGTGGTGCGAGGACGCCTGGCTGACGACGGTCGCGCTCACCCAGGTCACCGAGCGGCTGAAGTTCCTGGTCGCGTTCCGGCCGGGGGTGATCTCACCGGTGCTGGCCGCGCAGATGGCCGCGACCTATCAGCGGATCTCGCGGGGCCGGCTGCTGCTGAACGTGGTCACCGGCGGTGACTCGACCGAGCAGAGGCGGTTCGGCGATCATCTCGACCACGATCGCCGCTATGCCCGCACGGATGAGTTCCTCCAGGTCGTACGGGGCGTCTGGAGCGGTGAACCGTTCGACTTCCAGGGCGAGCACTATCAGGTGCGAGGCGGGCTGACGGCGCTGCCGCCGGACCCGCTGCCGCAGATCTTCTTCGGTGGGTCGTCCGCGGCCGCGGGGCCGGTCGCCGCCCGGAACGTGGAGGTGTATCTGACGTGGGGCGAGCCGCCCGAGCAGGTGAAGGAGAAGATCGACTGGATCCGGGGGCTGGCGGAGCAGGAGGGGCGTACGGTCCGGTTCGGGATCCGGCTGCACACGATCTCGCGGGACACGTCGAAGGAGGCCTGGGCGACCGCCGGGCGGCTGCTGGACGACCTGGATCCGGAGACGGTCGCGGCCGCCCAACAGGCCCTGGGCAGGAGCGAGTCGGTGGGTCAGCAGCGGATGCTCGCGCTGCACGGCGGCTCACGCGACCGGCTGGAGATCTCGCCCAACCTGTGGGCGGGGGTGGGGCTGGTGCGCGGGGGCGCGGGCACGGCGCTGGTCGGCAGCCACGCCGAGGTGGCCGACCGGATCGAGGAGTACCACTCCCTGGGCGTGGAGCACTTCGTGCTGTCCGGCTATCCGCACCTGGAGGAGGCGTACTGGTTCGGTGAGGGCGTACGGCCCGAGCTCGCCGCCCGGGGTCTGCTGGAGGCCGGCCCGTCGCCGCTGGCGGGCGTACCGGCCGCCAACGGCCGGCCGGCGTCCGCGCCGGGCGGTGCGCCACTGCTGATCGCCGGGGCGCGCTGAGGCGGGGCGGAACACCTGCCCGGAGCCCGGGAAGAGATCATCCCCTCCCCCGGTTGGTAGAAGCATGAACTACACCGGGGTGCGTACGGTCGAGGTCGTGGTGGTCGGGGCCGGGCAGGCGGGACTGGCCGCGGCCTTCCATCTGCGGCGGGCGGGGTACGAACCGGACCGGGACTTCGTGGTGCTCGATCACTCTCCGCGGCCCGGCGGTGCCTGGCAGTTCCGGTGGCCGACGCTGACGTACGACAAGGTGCACGGTATGCACGCGCTGCCGGGGATGGAGCTGACCGGCGCCGACCCGCGGCGGCCGTCGTCCGAGGTGATCGGGGAGTACTTCGACGGCTACGAGCAGACCTTCGGGCTGCGGGTGCACCGGCCGGTGAGCGTACTGGCGGTGCGTGCGGGCGAGGACGGTCGGCTGCTCGTCGAGACGTCGCAGGGGCCGTATGCGGCGCGGGCGCTGATCAATGCCACCGGGACGTGGGACCGGCCGTTCTGGCCACGGTTCCCCGGGCAGGAGACGTTCGGCGGGCGACAGCTGCACAGTTCCCAGTACGCCGGACCGGAGGCGTTCCGCGGGGCGCGGGTCGTGGTGGTGGGCGGCGGGACCTCGGCCGTACAGCAGTTGCTGGAGATCGCTCCGGTGGCGGCGGCCACGACGTGGGTGACGCGTCGGCCGCCGGTCTTCCGCGAGGGGTCGTTCGGCGAGGCCGAGGGCCGGGCCGCGGTCGCCCTGGTCGAGGAGCGGGTCAGGCAGGGGCTGCCGCCGCGGAGCGTGGTGAGCGTGACCGGGTTGCCGATGACGGACGCGATCCGGCGGGCCCGCGAGAGCGGTGTGCTGGAGCGGCTGCCGCTCTTCGAGCGGATCACGCCCACCGGGGTGAGCTGGACCGACGGGCGCACGGTCGAGGCCGACACGATCTTGTACGGGACCGGCTTCCGCGCCGCCATCGACCACCTCGCCCCGCTGAAGCTGCGCGAGCCGGGCGGCGGCATACGCATGGCGGGCACCCGTGCGGTGCGCGACGCACGGGTGCACCTGGTGGGTTACGGGCCGTCGGCGAGCACCATCGGCGCCAACCGGGCGGGCCGCGCCGCGGTACGGGACATCCGTCGGCTGCTGGCGCGGGAGCCGGCGGCGGTCGCCGGCTGACCGGCCCGGTGGGCGGGCGCGTGCGGCGCGCCCGGTGTGCCGCACG